>DATBEN010000035.1:0-10005 GCA_036276055.1 Caulobacteraceae bacterium | reverse complement strand
CCTGCCGCCCTGCCTTAATCATCGATCCCTCCAGCCGCTTCACCGAGCGCTAGAAGGCGAATCAAATGACCAATAATTTGTTGACGGCATAACAAGCATATGGAACGGTGAACTCCAGGACGCAGGGGCCGAACCCTGCTTGTGGGGGCGGAAATGGACAAGGGAGAGGGACGCATCGTGCCGGTCGCGCATGCTCTCTGACGTTCGGGTACTCGAGCTCTCCGCCCCCGCGACCATGCTGGCGGGCCAGGTCCTCGGCGATCTCGGGGCTGACGTCGTCAGCGTGGAGCCGCCGGGCGGCGCGACAGGTCGACGGCTGCCGCCCTTCATCGCCGGGCCGCTCAACGCGGAAAGCAGTCTCAGCTGGCACGCGCTCAACCGGAACAAGCGGGCGATCACACTGGACGTCGCGAGCCCCGATGGGCGCGCGATTCTGGGCGACCTGCTTCCGCATTTCGACATTGTGATCGAGTGGATCAAACGCGGCTCCTGCCTGGAAGGTCTTCCGCGGCCGGACGGTCTGATCGCCTGCGAGATCTCCGCCTTTTCCCGCGGCGGGCCCAAGGCGGGATATCTGGCGACGGACCTGGTGCTGAGCGCGGCTGGCGGCGCGGCGGCCATGGCCGGTGATCCCGACCGGCCGCCGGCCTTCTTTCCTGTCCCCCAGCCGATGATGGAGGCGGGCGCTGAGGCGGCGGTCGCCGCGCTGGCTGCGCTGGCGGCCCGGGACCGTCTGGGCAAGGGGCAGACCGTCGAGGTGCAGGCCCGCGTCGCGGCTGCGTTCGCGTCCATGGGCCGCCTGGTCGCCGGCCGTTCGGGGGACCACCCGTTCCGGCGCGCGCCGCCGGGGGCGCTGGGCCGGATGCCGATCGTCCCCGGGATGTACGCCTGCGCCGACGGCTGGGTGACGATCACCGTCGCCTTTGGCCCCGCCTTTGTGGCCATGACGCAGCGCATCGCCGGCTGGCTGGTCGAGGAAGGCGCCCTCCGGCCCGAGGTCGCCCGGGAGAACCTGCTGGAGGTCGCCCTGAACGCCGCGCGGCACGACGGCGATCCGGAACCGGTCGAGCAACTCGTCTCAGCCCTCGTCGAGACCTGCCGGCGTAAATCGAAGGCAGAGCTTGTGGAAATCTCGAAGCGGCACCGGTTCATGGCCGCGCCCGCCATGGACATGGCCGACATCGCCAGCTTCGATCACTATCGGCAGCGCGGCCTGTTCGCGCCGCAGGCGGTCGGCGAGCATCTGGTCGACACGCCGGCCCGTTTCGCCCAATTCGCTGACTACCAAATCGAGGTGCGGCGGCCGGCGCCCAGACTCTCGCAGCACACGGCCGAGGTGCTCTCCGAATTCGCGGGCCTGAACCAGCTCGAACTGCAGGCGCTCTTCGCGCAGGGAGTGATCTGATGCCGGCGCCGCTGGAGGGACTGAAGGTCGTCGACATCGGCTGGCTGATGGTGGGGCCGATGAGCGCCCGCTACCTCACGGAACTGGGCGCTGACACGGTCAAGGTCGAATCCGGCAAGCGGCTCGACCCGCTTCGCGGCCTCGGGCCCTTTAAGGATGGCCAATCCGGACCCGAGCGGTCGCTCTCCTACCATTGGATCAACGCCGGAAAGCGTGGTTTGGCGGTCGACCTCAAGTCGCCGCGAGGCCCCGATCTGGTGCGCCGGCTGGTGGCGGGAGCCGACGTCTTCATCGAAAGCTTCACGCCGGGCGCCATCGACGAGATGGGCCTTTCCTACGCACGGTTGGCCGCCGCCAATCCGGGCCTGATCATGGTGTCGACGGGCATCCTGGGCCGCAAGGGGACCATGGGGCTGGGCATGAGCGGAACGGGCATGACCGGCTCGGCCTATGCGGGGGCCACCAATCTCGTCGGCTGGCCCGACCGGGCGCCAACCGGGCCTCATGGCCCGTGGACCGACTCGGTCGCGCCGCGGTTCGTGGTGGCGGCGACCCTGGCCGCCCTGCACCGACGCGGGGCGACGGGAAAGGGAACCTATATCGACCTGGCGCAGGCCGAGGCGGGGATCCAGTTCCTCACCCCGGCCTACTTCGACTTCGCGGTCAACGGGATGGTGGCCGGGCGGAGCGGCACGGCCGGTTCGCCCCTAAGAGCCCCTTGCGGCGCCTATCCTTGCGCCGGAGCCGACCGCTGGATCGTCATCGACGCCGATACGCCGCAGGCCTGGGATGCGCTGCGTGGATTGCTGTCGCCGAGCCTGGACGATTCCAGGTTCTCCACCCTCGTCGGCCGGCTCCGGTCACGCCAAACCATCGACGCGCGCATCGCCGACTGGACCCGAACCCGGCAGCCGGCTGAGGCGGAAGCGTTGCTGCAAGACGCCGGGGTGCCGGCGCATGCCGTCTCCAACGACCAGGAACTAGCCTTCGATCCGGACCTGGAAGCCGCCGGCTACCATCGGCGGATCGACGATCCGCTGATCGGCGAAGGGTGGATTCCCGGGCCGCAGTACAGGCTGGCGGGCACCCCGCACGTCGCGACGCGCGCCGGGCCGCGCATCGGCGACGCCTCGGCGGAAGTGCTGACTGGCGAGCTGGGCCTGTCCGCCGCCGACGTCGCCGGCCTGAAGCAGGAGGGCGTGATCGAATGAGCTCTCGCCAGCATCCCCGCGCGGCAATGCGTCCCATGGTCCTTTGATCGCCGACAACGAGGAACAAGAACATGAACGAAGAGGTGCTTCTGGAGAAGCGCGATCAGATCGCGATCCTGACGCTGAACCGGCCCGACCGGGCGAACACCCTGAATCCCGAATTGATGGCGGCGCTCCAGGGCCATGCGGCGGATGCGGCGCGCGATGCGGAAGTCCGGGTGCTCATCGTCACCGGCGCCGGCCGTCACTTCTGCGGGGGCGCGGACCTTCGCGCCATGCGGGCGGGCGGCGGCGCCCGTCCCGCCGGGGGTCCCCCCGGTCCCGGCCTGGCGCTCGACTGGGTGTCCAAGCCGGTCATCGCCGCGATCAACGGGGCGGCCATGGGCGGGGGCTGCGAACTCGCGCTGACCTGCGACTTCCGCCTTATGTCCGCGACCGCGACCATTGGCCTGACGGAGATCCGGTTCGGCGCGCTTCCCGCGGGCGGCGGGACGGTTCGCGCGCCGCGCCTGCTCGGCCTCGCCCAGGCCAAACGAATGATCATGATCGGCGAGCCGGTGGACGCCGCCGAGGCGCGGCGCATCGGTCTGGTGGACGAGGTGCTCGAGCCCGACGCGCTGTTGCCGCGGGCCTTCGAACTTGCCGGAGTGCTGGCCAGCCGCGCTCCTTACGCCATGCGAACCGCCAAGCAGCTTCTCAACCGGACGCTGGATCTCGATCTGGCCAGCGCCCTTGAGATTGAACGCACGCTGATCGCCCGCATGGCGACGCCGGCGGAGATGCAGGCGGCCCGTGAGGAAGCGTCCGCGCGCAGCTCGACCTACGCCAACATCTTCGCCAAGCCCGACGCCGAGGCCAATTGACCCTAGCCAGGCCGAGGCGGTTCACCGCCCCGAAGACCCGCGCCCTCACCGGAGTCCCACATTGAGCGCCGTGACCCTAAACCTGCCGAACCGCCTGCCCGAACACATCGCCAGCCGGCTCAGATTGCCTCTGATTTCGGCGCCCATGCTTCACGTTTCAGGTCCGGACCTGGTGGTCGCCGCCTGCCGGGCGGGGGTGATCGGCGCCTTCCCGACTCTCAATCCGACGCTGCTGCACGTCGCCGGCGGGCTGGACGCCTGGCTGACCGAGATGACGTCCCGGCTCGGCGACGACCGAAGGAGCGCCGCGCCGATCTGCCCGAACATCATCATGCGCAATGACAATCTGGACGACCATGTGGAGACCGTCATTCGCCACGGGATCGAGATGGTGATCACCAGCGTCGGCTCGCCGAAGGTTATCATGCCGCGCCTGCGCGAAGCCGGCGTCTTCGTGTTCGCCGACGTAGCCACCATCGAGCATGCCCGCAAAGCCGCGGACACCGGCGTCGACGGTCTCGTCCTGCTTACGGCCGGCGCCGGGGGGCAGACCGGCTGGCTCAATCCCTTCGCCTATGTTCGCGGCGTCAGAGCCTTCTTTGATGGCCCGATCGTGCTCGCCGGCGGCGTCCTTGACGGCGTCGCGTTGCGCGCCGCGCAGGTGCTGGGGTGCGATCTCGGCTACATGGGCACCAAGTTCATCGCCACCCGGGAGAGTCTTGCCGACGAGAGCTACCGCAAGTGGCTGGTGGACTGTTCCATGGACGACGTCCTGATGACGAAGGCCTTCAACGGCCTGATGGGGAGCTACCTCAAGCCGACCATCGCCGCGGCCGGCCTGGACCCGGAGAACCTCGACGAGTCCATTTCCGTGGCGCGCGCCAAGGCGGAGTACGGCGGCGGTGGCTCGGGCCCCCGCCGCTGGACCGGGATGAAGAGCGCGGGCCACTCGGTGTCCGGCGTAAAGGCGGTGCAGAGCGTCGCCGAACTCGTCGACCAGACGGCGCGGGAGTACGAAAGTGTCGCCGCGTGAGGCTCGCCAAAAACCGGAGAACGACGTCGTCGTAAGAAAAATACTTGTCAATGGACCAACAAAGATGTTGCGCGCGCGACAGGTCCATGACCAGTTTTCGAAGCAAGAAGAAGAAGGAGGAGGAGGGAATGGCTGACGAGCAAGGGCCGCCGCCGGCGGTGTTCTCTACCGAGGGGACCCGGTCCCTTCCACAACACCCAGCCCTGCTCGGCGGGCGCTGCGAAGCCTGCGACTACGTGTTCTTCCCGATGCAGACCTATGGCTACGAGAAGTGCGGCTCGCAGAGCCTCGAGGCGAAGGCGCTCTCGGGTAGGGGTCGGCTGATCGCCTCGGCCGAGGTGTTCATCTCGGCCAACAAGTCCTTCCCCGCGCCCTATACGATCGGGTCGATCGTGACCGATGACGGCGCCGTAGTGCGCGCGATCCTGGATGTCCCGCCGGGTGCGCAACTCACCCCCGGCGCGGTCATGATCACTGGCCTGGTCCCTGAAACCCGACCGGACCGAGGCGCCCACGACCTGCGCTTCCTTCCTGCGACCACCAAGGAAGGCTGAGCCATGGCGTGTCTCATCAGCGACCTGCGCCCGGTCTATGTCGTGGGGATCGGCTTCCATCCCTACCAGTACGCCAGCGAGACCACCTATGTGACGCTTGGCCTTCAGGCCGTGCGCGAGGCGCTGGCGGACGGCGGCGTGGCATGGGACGCGGTGGAGTCCACCTACGTCGCTCAAAGCCGTCTGGGCATGGCGATCGGCCGGCCGATGTTGCGTCACCTCGGAGCGCTCGGCAAGCCGCTGGCGCACGTCGAAAACGCGTCCGCGTCCGGCTCTACCGCTTTCCGCCACGCCTGCATCGAGGTGGCGTCCGGCATCAGTGATGTCGCGCTTGCAGTCGGCGTCGACAAGGTGCCGACGGAGCGCTTGCCGCGAGCCCGGGTGGGCCTGCCGAACCTCGCCGACGACGCCATCGTTCCGTTCACCCACTTTGCCCTCCTGACGGATGAGTACGCTCACAAGCACGGCGTGGATCCGGAGGACATCGCCCTCGTCGCGGTGAAAAACCACGGCAATGGCGCCAAGAACCCCAACGCACAGCGTCAGAAGGCGCGGACCCTGGAAGAGGTCCTCGGCGGCAAGCGCATCTCGGGCACGCTCACATCGCTGCAATGCACGCCCGTTGGCGAAGGCGCGGCGGCGGCGATCGTGGCGTCTGAAGCCGCGATCAAGCGCCTGGGCATCGACGCGGGACGCGCCGTCCGCGTCTCCGCCTCGGCGGCCGGGAGCGAGAAGGCTGGCAACAGCCTCAATCCCGACACCGCGCTGTCCGCCGAGACCATGTCGCGCGCCATGCGCGAGGCGCAGATCGAGCCCAGCGCGCTCGACGTCGTCGAAGTCCACGATGCGTTCACGGTCGAGGAGCTGCTCTATGCCGAGGCGACGGGGATCTGCGCGCCTGGGCGGTTCATCCCGATGCTCAAGGAAGGCGCCTGGCAGATCGGCGGCCAATGCGCGATCAGCCCCTCCGGCGGGCTCATCGCCATGGGCCACCCGATCGGCCCGACAGGCGTGGGCCAGATTGGCGAGATCGTCCGGCAACTGCGCGGGGAGGCTGGGGATCGCCAGCACAAGGGCGCGAAGATCGGCTTGGCCCACATGGTCGGCGTCGGAGCCGTCTGTTACGTCCATCTGCTTTCGAAATAACGCACGAATTGCGCGCCAGAGGCCTGTTCAGCCTGGGCTGGCGAAGCGACACCATGTGGGAGAATTAAGATGAGTGAGGACATTCTCGACCTGGGCGGCCGCGTGGCCCTGGTCACCGGCGGCGGTCAGGGCGTGGGCCGCCAGATCGCGCTGCACCTGTCGAAGCACAACTGCGGCGGCGTGGCGGTGAACGACTATCACCTCTCCCGCGCCGAGGCGGTGGCCGAGGAGATCCGGGCCGCCGGCGGCAAGGCGATCGCCGTGCAGGCCGACGTGACCGACCTGGCCGGCGTGAAGGCGATGAATGAACGTATTCAGGCCGAGTTCGGGCCGGTGGGGGTGCTGGTCAATAACGCCGGGAATATGGGCGCCAACCCGACCCCCGAGGTGCGCAAGCCGTTCTGGGAGACCGGCCCCGAGATCTGGAACCATTCGATCGGCGTCAATCTCTACGGCGTGATGAACTGCGCCGCGGCGGTGATCCCCGGCATGATCTCGCGCCACGCGCCGGGTCGCATCATCACAATCATCTCGGACGCCGGCCGATATGGCGACTCCGGCATGGAGGCCTACGCGGCGGCGAAGGCCGGCGCGGCCGGCTTCACTCGCAGCGTCGCGCGCACGCTCGGGCGGTACGACATCACCGCCAACGCCGTGGCCATCGCCGCCACCCGCACGCCAACGACCGAAGGCGCCTACGCCAACGCCAGCCCCGAGGCCGAGGAGCGCCGCAAGCGCATCTTCGACAAGTACATCGTCCGCCGGCCGGGCGAGCCGACCGACATCGCCAACATGGTGCTGTTCCTCGCCTCCGACGCCAGCTCCTGGATCAGCGGCCAGACCTACCCGGTCAACGGCGGCTTCACCTTGGCCCTTTGAAGGTGGGAACCCGCATGACCCAAGCGGCCGATGTTGTGGCTGTAAAAGCTCCGGTCCGCCCGAACTCGGTAGAGCATTGGGCGATCGCGACCCCCGACCGCGTGGCGATCACGGACGGGACCCGTACGCTGACCTGGAAGCAGTTGGACGAGGCGTCCAATCGATTGGCCGAGGCGCTCGCGCAACGCGGCGTCAAGGCTGGCGACATCATCGGCGTCCGTACCCAGATCCGGCTGGACTGGGCGGTCATCAGCCAGGCTCTGGCGAAGCTCGACTGCTCGCTGCTGGGCCTGAACTGGCGGCTTACACCGGTGGAAGTGGCGTTCTGCGTGTCGAACAGCGGGGCGTGCGGCCTGATCTGCGACGACGCCGAACCGGCGCCCCTGCTGGAGCCCCTGCGGGACCTGCCGATCAAGCTGGTATCCAGCCTGGACGCTGAGGCAGCGGGCTTCGTCGCCTACGCCGACCTGCTCGCGGCGCCTG
Source organism: Caulobacteraceae bacterium (assembly GCA_036276055.1). GTDB lineage: Bacteria > Pseudomonadota > Alphaproteobacteria > Caulobacterales > Caulobacteraceae > Acaudatibacter. The sequence goes on along the minus strand of DATBEN010000035.1, from coordinate 2,431 downwards.
CCGTCGTCCGCAACTCCACGCGCGAGGCCCCGATGGTGCTCTACACATCGGGCACGACGGGATTTCCAAAGGGGGTGGCCAGCCGGCCGCCGCCGGCCGCGCCCGAGGAGCTGAAGCTCCTGATGGAGTACGTCGCCAGCATGCGCGAGGCGGATGCGCGCTATCCAGACGACGTCGTGCTGGTGACCATGCCGTTCTCGCATGGCGCGGGGCCGGCGCTTGTCAGGGGCGCGGTTTCGGTGGGAGCGCAAATGGTCTTCATGCGCCGCTTCGACCCCGAGGCGGCGCTCGATCTGATCCAGCAGCACCGGGTCACGGTCTGGACCAGCGTCCCCACCATGCTCAAGCGGCTGGCCGCGCTCCCGCCCGAGGTGTTCTCACGCTACAACATCTCCTCGGTCAGACAACTCGGAACCGGTGCGGCGCCGGTGCCGCTCTCGATCAAACAGTGGGTGCGGGAGCGGTTCGGCCCGATCCTGCACGAGGGATATGGCGCGACCGAGGTCGGGATGATCTCGCACCTCACACCAGAGCAGGAGATGCAGAAGCCGGGCTCGTCCGGCCGGCCCTATCGTCACGTTTCGATCAGCATTCGTGACGAGAACGACGTGCAACTGCCGCCGAACCAGCCGGGTGAGATCTGGGTGCGAACGCCGGCGACCATCACGAGCTACCTGAACGCCCCGCCGCTGGACGCGGCGACGCGCGACGCCGAGGGCTATTTCCGGACCGGCGACGTCGGGTATCTCGATGAGGATGGTTTCGTCTTCATCACCGACCGCGCCAAGGACATGATCATATCCGGCGGCGTGAACATCTATCCGGCTGAGATCGAGGCGGTGCTGATCCGTCATTCGGCGGTGCAGGACGTGGCGGTGATCGGCGTCCCTGACGATGAGTTCGGTGAGTCCGTGAAGGCGTTTGTCGAAGTGAGGCCTGGGTGCTCGCTTCTGGCCGAGGAGTTGATCGCCTTCGCGCAAGGCGCCCTGGCCTCCTACAAGCGTCCCAAGTCGGTAGAGATTGTCGATGAGTTGCCGCGCAACACCATGGGCAAGCTTCTGAAGAAGGACCTGCGCGAATCCTACTGGGAGGGCCGCGAACGGAAGGTGTGACGGTTGCGGGGCTTGGCGTGGTCCAGGGGGCGCATCATCGGTGCGGCGCACTCAACTCCAACTGGACAAGGCTCGATGGCGTCCTAGAAGATGCCAGGCCGGCAAGCGATGGGGGACGGAATTGATGGCAGCGGCGGTTAAGCGACGCTCGCAGGCCGAACGGCGCGAAGAGGCGGAGACGCGGCTCATTCAAGCGGCCACCAAGCTTGTCGCCGAGAGGGGCTACGGCGGCTTCACCTTGGCTGAAGTCAGCGACGCGGCGGGGTATAGCCGCGGTCTTCCGGGGCATTATTTCGGCAGCAAGGAAGATTTGCTGGCGCTCGTGGTTCAGACCGCGGTCGAGAATTACCGCAATGCGGTGGCGCAGCTCCCGGCGGCGGAGCCCGGGATGCCCAAGATCGCGGCGCTGATCCGTCGGTATGTCCACAAGCGCGGGATGACGACGACACGGGCTTTTGGAATGTTGATTTCCGAAGCCATGGTGAGGCCCCGTCTGAAGCGGACGATCACCACGCTCAACGCAAGCGGCTTGGCCGCTCTGAAGGCAGACCTGCAGGCCGGGATCGAGGCCGGCAACATCCGTCCTGACGTTGATATCGATCTGCAGGCGCGGATGATCTATGCCTTTCTGCGCGGGCAGATGTTGTTCGCCGGCCTCGACAACCAGTTCGACGGCCAAGCGGTGGGCGAGGAGTTCATCGCCACACTGGAGGCGCGATTGACGCCTTCTCGGAAGATCTAATCGCCCAGCTTGAGACGTGCACGGCGGTGGTCGCAGCGCCGGCCAAGGCGAAGTCCAGGCTCGGCGTTCGGATCGATTGGAAGGTGATAAGGCGCGGATGAAGATCGTCGTGGCCGGGGAGGGCCTGTCCCGGCCCGCAGTTGAGGCGGCGACCTCGCCACCCTGACCCCGATGCACGCGTCCCAGGCTATCCAGGGCCTGCGGCCTGGCGCCGCCGGCCTGGTCAGGCGTAGATCAGGGGCACTTGGGAGGACACCGGCTGGCCGCTGTCAGCGTTGCGCGCGTCTACGCTCGCGGCGACCCAGTCGGCATCGGGCGGTAGTTGCAGCGAGGCCGAGCGCACCCGCCACAGGTCGGGGTTGTCCACGTTGGGCGGCGCTTCGCCGGTTTCCTGGTGCCGCTTGACCGCCGCGAGCAACTGACGCCGCACCGCGATCACGAAGGCGTCGGAGCTCCCGAGGTGCTCACTGGTGCGGTCGTAGACCGGCTCGCCCGTTGCGGGGTTACACATGAACTCGGTCATCGCGCGGTCCTGCAGGTTTCCGGTGAACGGGATGCCGATGAACATGGTCTCTTG
>DATBEN010000034.1:0-3292 GCA_036276055.1 Caulobacteraceae bacterium | reverse complement strand
GCTGCCTCGGTCTATCCCAGGCGCCTGATTGAACCATATGGGGCGAACCGCGGCACTTCCTGAGTCATGAGTAGCCTGGGTTTTGCATCAAATACGAATCGTTCATACTCGCACAAAGCGAGAAAAGCTGGCATGTCGCCGTCCAGATGTTTTCTCGCAGTTTGAAAGCGACGCCGATGGCCGCGCCTCAACGCCTCAAGGAAGAGCCTGTTGCAAGGCTTGCCACACAACTTCGCACCCTGCGAACCAACGGCGACGGCGCGAGGGTCATGATCGTCGAGGACGAGCCGTTCATCGCCATGGCGATCGAGGACGCACTGGCCGACGACGGCTTCGAAGTCTGCGGGGTCTACGCCGCCGAGGCGCCGGCGATCGCGGCCGCGCGAACCCTGCGGCCGGCGTTCGCGGTGGTCGATGTTCGACTGGCGCCTGGCGATGGGCGCCGCGTCGCGCGCGTTCTTTCGGAGGAGTGCGGATCGGTCGTCATCCTCGCGAGCGCGGAGGACATCGCCACCCTCGGCGGCGCGGGGGCGACAGGGGTTCTTTCGAAACCCTATGACGCCACCCTGGTGGGGACGGCCCTGGTGACGGCGGCGCGATGGATGGCGGGCCTGCACGTCGATCACGTCCCGGCCCGACTGTCTCCGCTGGCGGCCGGCTGAGCGCCGCGCGCGCAATCCTTTTCGACCGGCTGCCTGAAGATATCGACCGGCGACAGGGCGAGCGGCCGCTGCCACACTTGCGGGGCGTTATAAGCTTGCATGCGGGCTCAGGTTGAACAGCGGTCCCTTTTAGCGCGCGCGCCGCCCGGCGCCGTCCTGGCGCTGGCGTCGATCGTCGCCTTCTGGCTGTTCTACTTCGTGATCAACACCCTGCGAGCCTTCGTGCTTGGCAGCGATGATCAGCTGGCGATGATCGGTCGGCGTATTTTGGTGGCGGCCCTCAGCATGGTCATCACCGGGGGGTTCTGGCTCGCCCTGCGCGGCTCACAGGTGGCAAACATGCGGCGCAGCATCGTCGTCGCCGCGATCCTGGCCCTGCCGGCGGCCGTCGCCTATTCGACTGTCAACTGGGCTATATTTTCCACCATTCCCAGTCACGGCTCGATGCAGCATGGGACCTGGGTCCACGGCGCCGGAATGCCGGCGCAAGCGCGGGCGCCGGCGGCAGGCCAGCGGGGGCAGCCGCCAGCCATCCCCGAGGCCCTGACGGTCGGCCGTGTCATGCCGAAGGAACACGAGACGCCCTTTGAGGAAATCGCGGACAACGCGGGCAACGGCTATTTCTTCTTCATCGCCTGGGCGGCGCTCTTCCTGGCGCTGCACTACGCGACGCACGCCAAGGCCCTCGAACGCAGGGCCGCCACGTTGCGAGCGGCGGCGCAGGACGCTCAGCTGCGCGCCTTGAGATACCAGGTCAATCCGCACTTTCTTTTCAACACCCTGAACTCACTTTCGTCCCTGGTGCTTACCGACCAGCGCGAGAAGGCGGAGCGGATGATCGCCAATCTTGCCGTGTTCTTCCGTACGAGCCTGCAGGGCGATCCCACGAAGGACGTTTGCCTGTTCGAAGAGATCGCGCTGCAGCGCCTCTACCTGGACATTGAAAGGGTGAGGTTTCCGGAGCGCCTCGTATTCAAGATCGATCTGCCGCCGGAACTCGAGAACCTGCGAGTTCCAGGGCTCATCCTGCAGCCAGCGGTGGAGAACGCCGTAAAGTATGGAGTGTCGCAGACAGTCCGGCCGGTGACGATCGAAATCACCGCGAGCCTTGTCGGGGGAGACCTGCTGCTAAGGGTCAAGGACGACGGCGACGGCGACGGCTCGCCCCATGCCGATGTGGCCTGCGCGGGCGTGGGTTTGCGCAACGTGCGCGATCGCCTGGAAGCGAGATTCGGGGACGCGGCAAGGTGCACATGGGGCCCGCGCCCTGGTGGCGGTTTTGCTGTGAGCCTTTCCATGCCGGCGGTTCGCGATGACGGGTGAGCGGCTCCTGCGCACGCTGATCGTGGACGACGAGCCCCTGGCGGTGGAGCGGATGCAGATCCTGTGCGCGCAGTTGCAGGGTCTCGCGCTGGTCGGCACGGCCAGCGACGGCGAGGCGACCCTGCGCCTGATCGACGCCCTTTCGCCGGACCTAATTCTGCTGGACATCTCCATGCCCGGCCTGGACGGCATGGCGGTGGCGCGGGCGATCCAGGGTCGGGCCCATCGCCCAGCCGTCGTCTTCTGCACGGCGCACGACGCGTACGCCGTCGCGGCTTTTGACATCCCGGCGACCGACTATCTGCTCAAGCCCGTCAGCGTCGAGCGGTTGGCCAGGGCCGTCGCCCGGGCGCGCGAGCCCGTCGCCTCGCCAGGCCCGCGCTCGCCGCGCGAGGGGTCACAGTGGCTGGAAGAGATCTGGGCGCCGCACAGATCGGAAATGATCCGTATCCAGACGGTCAGGATCGACCTGATAGAGGCCGAGCGCGACTACATGCGCCTGCACGTCGGTCCGCGCAGCTATCTCATCCACCAGACCATCTCGGACCTGGAGCGGAAACTGGATCCGGCCGTCTTCATCCGCCTGCATCGCTCGACCATCGTGCGCCGGGACTTCATCGCCGGCTTGCGGCACGACGGGCTGAGCACCTGGCAGGCTTTGCTCGCCAACGGCCAGCAGGTGAGCATCGGGCGCAGCCATCTGAATTCGGCGAAGGCCCTCGCGGGGCGGTAGCCGGATTCACGGACCTCACGGACATCACGAACTAGGACCCCTCCGATCGGCGCGCGGCCCGGAGGCGAGACCGCCTCCGGGCTTGATCTGCAACCTCGCCGTCGTGGCGAAAATCAACCGACGTTCAGTTCGAGGGGGCCTGCGAACGCGAGCTGGGTGCGATAGGCCGCAATCGCCGCATCCGCCATTTGCATGGCCTTGCGGTGCGCCCTCTGGCGGCAGGCCATGGCGTTCAGGTCTCGCACATCGACCGAGCCCTGGACCTTGGCGACGGCCGCATCCAGACGCGAGCGCAGGGTGTTGGCGCCCGCCGCCGTGCCGAGGTCGAGATCGCCGTAGGTGACGACCACCCGCACCACCGCGTCTGACCCGTTGGCTGGCGGCGCAGCCAGGGCGCCGCCCGCGATCAGGGTGGCCCCAGCGAAGACGACCGTGGCGAGGGCTTTATTGAACCGGAACATGACGTCTCCTCCGTGCGAGAGGCCTCTTCTGACCTCTCGTCTTGTGAGGCGCCTCCGACTGCCACTCAGCCGGCGGGGCTCGTCACGGCGTCATCTAGCCAGGACTTTTCGGG
>DATBEN010000033.1:0-28644 GCA_036276055.1 Caulobacteraceae bacterium | reverse complement strand
CAACAAGATCGTCCGCACCAGCCGCCAGATGCTGCACGAGATCGGCCGCGAGCCGACGCCGGAGGAGCTGGCCGAGAAGCTGGCCATGCCGCTGGAGAAGGTGCGCAAGGTGCTGAAGATCGCCAAGGAGCCGATCAGCCTCGAGACCCCGATCGGCGACGAGGAAGACAGCCACCTGGGTGACTTCATCCAGGACCCGAACGTCGTGCTGCCGATCGACGCCGCCATCCAGTCGAACCTGCGCGAAACAACAACGCGCGTTCTGGCGTCGTTGACCCCTCGCGAGGAAAGAGTGCTGCGCATGCGCTTCGGCATCGGCATGAACACCGACCACACCCTCGAGGAAGTCGGCCAGCAGTTCAGCGTCACCCGCGAACGCATCCGCCAGATCGAGGCCAAGGCCCTGCGCAAGCTCAAGCACCCGAGCCGCAGCCGCAAGCTGCGCAGTTTCCTCGATAGTTAAGAGCTTAGCCCTCTACTTCGTTTTTGGCTTCTTGACCTTGGCGGGGAGGGCGGCGCTCCAGCGGAGGGCGCGGGCCATCAAGGCCGACGCTTCGCTCTCGTCCTCCAGAACCTCGTCCGGCAGGCGCGTGTAATCCTTCATCGGGCGGCCGGCCATGGGCTCGAAGGGGAGAGGGCCATGCGCGGCCTCCAGCTTGGCGCGTTCGTCAGGGGCCAGGCGGGCGAACATCTGGTCCTGGAAGAGGCCGGCGAACATGTTGCCGCTCACAAAGGCGGCCGGATAGCCAAACATCTTGCGCCGCTCGATGCGCGGATCGTCGGGCAGGATGGCGGCGAAGAGATCGACCAGGGACTGCGGCGATCGGGTCCAGGCCACTCTGCCGCCGCCTACTTCGCCAGCGCCCCGTAGACTGCCCGCTGCCAGACCGGCAGAGCGAGACGGGCGCCCATGCGCTGGTTCTGTCCCATGTTGGCGACCGCCTCCGGGCCAAGCTCCATCGAGTTCTGGATCAGGTAGATGAGGATCAGGTCCTCGGCCGGATCGGCCTGCCACCAGGTGCCGAAGGCGCCGGGCCAGCCGAACGAGCCTTCGGAGCCGGCGCTCATCCACGCCTGTTTCTCGGGGTCCATGATGACCGAGAGACCCAGGCCGAAGCCCTGGCCCATCCAGAACGGCATCCCCATGAAGGTGTATTCGCGCTGGGCGGCGGTCAGGCGGTTGGTCCGCATCAGATCGACCGTCTCGGCCTTCAGCAGCCGAACGCCGTCCGCCTCGCCGCGGTTCGATAACAGGCGGGCGAACTTCAGATAATCGTCGGCCGTGGAGATCAGGCCGCCGCCTCCGCCGCAGTAGTGCGGCGGCTTGTCGTGGCGCCGGAAAGCAACCGGGTTCAGGGCGCCGGTGGCCTCGTCCTGGCGATAGACCACGGCGGCGCGGCCGCGCTTCTCCAGCGGGATGTAGAAGTCGGTGTCGCCCATGCCCAGCGGCTGGAAGATGCGCTCGATGAGGAACTGGCGGAAATCCATGCCGGCGATCCGGCCGACCAGGAAGCCGAGGACGTCGGTGGCGTGGCTGTAGTGGAAGCGCTCACCGGGCGGATAAGAGAGCGGCAAGGCGCCGAGGGCGGCCATCCACGCGTCGGGTGTCATGGCGCTGTTGAGCACGTCGCCCAGCGCGCGCTGGTGGGCGTGGGCGATGGGACCGACCGAGCTGAAACCATAGGCGAGGCCCGCCCGGTGGGTCATCAGATCCTCGATGGTGATGTCCCGAGGGGCAGCGTAGGTGTCGTCCAGCGGACCGGTGGGCGACTTCAGGACCTTCATGTCCTTGAACTCTGGCGCCCAGCGAGTGATCGGGTCGTCGAGGTAGAGCTCGCCCTCTTCGAGCAGCATCAGCGCCGCGACCGAGGTGATCGGCTTGGTCATCGAGGCAATGCGGAAGAGGGTGTCGCGCTCCATCGGGGCGCCGCTTTCCAGGTCCCGCTTGCCCACAGTGTCGACGCGCACGATCTCGCCTCCGCGCCAGACCAGGGTGACCGCGCCCGACAGATCGCCGGCGGCAATGACGCCGGACAGCGCCTCGGGGGCTCTGGCCAGGGCTGCCGTGTCGAACCCGCCCGCTTTCACAGAAGCATCGTCCATGGTGTCTCTTCCCTGTTCCTGGCGCCGGCCGGGTTTAGATCATCGCGCGAGGTCGTTGTCGATCTGGCTCATGCGGGTGCGCAGGGTGTAGACCCCATCGCCGCTGAGCACCCCGGCGCGGGCGAACAGGCGCCCCGCCTGCCAGTTGGAAAGGCCCAGTTCGGGACGGTTCAAGGCGTACTGGCCATCGACCCAGCGGGTGAAGCCGTCCCCGACGAAGGCGGCGTCGACGCTTGCATAGAAGCGTTCCCGCGCCTGCTCGTCCTCGGCGATCACGCAGGCGATGAAGCGGGGACTGTAGGCGTTGAACAGCCGGGCGGCCTCGTCGAGATCGGCGACGAGCTTGAGGGTGACTTCCGGCGTATCCTCCCACTCCCACTCGCGCGCCAGGCCGGCTTCGTCGATCGTCTCGACCAAAGCCTCGTCGTGGTCGCCGTCGGCGCGCCGGACGCGGGTGCGGGCGTCCCGCCACTCCGCCGGCAACACCGCCTCTTCACCCTCCATCACATGCAGCTTCGCGCCATGGCCGCGCCGCTCGCCGGCCCGCCGCAGGGCGTCCAGGAAGGCGGGGACTAGATCGTGGGCACGGGCGCGAGGAATGCAGCAGACGTTGAGGGTGTTGCAGACCTTGCGATCGAGAGAATGGAACACCGCCGCCGAGAACCGCGCCGCGTCGGCGCTTTCGTCGGCCGCCAGCCAGGCGCCGCCGGTCCCGTGCAGACTGACCGGAACGCCGGCCTGGCGTGCGACGCCGCCCAGCTGGGCGACCGCCGGTCCCGAGCCACGGGCCACCGCCAGTGACAGGCGCGGATCGGCGAACAGGGCCCAGCCGGCGGCGTGCTCGGCGCTGTCCACCAGCACCGCCGCGCCCTCCGGCAGGCCGGCGGACGTCAAGGCCGGGACGAGGGCGTGGGCGGCGAGCGCGCGGGCGGTCTCCAGGGCGTCGGCGCCGATCCGGAAGACCACCGTGTTGCCGCCGCGGATCACGCCGGCCGCGTCGGCGAACACATTGGGGCGGCCCTCGAAGACGAATCCCACCACGCCCAAGGGCGCAGTAACCTGCTCCACCGACCAGCCATCATGGTCGACCCGCTCCACCAGCCGCTCCCGCCCTGCCGGCGCGTCGCGCCAGGCGCGCAGGCCGGCGACCATGTCCCGCCGCATGGTCTCCGAAGCCACGAGGCGGGTGACGCCGCGCCCCCGCGCCCGCGCGGCGTCCACGTCGCGCCCATTGGCCGCGGCGATGACAGCCCAGATCTCGCTGCTCTCCAGGTTGGCCGCAAAACGCTCGAAGAAGTCGGTGATCGCCTGGTCGCTCACCCGCGCCATGGCCGCGAAGGCGTCCCTGGCCCGCCCGACGGCAGCGGAAGCGATCTCATGCGCCCGGCTGGGGATGTGCAGCAGGTCGCCGGCGTCCTGCATCACCAGCAGGCGATCACCCGGCGCGAAGCGTTGGGCCAGCGCCTCGGAGACCAGCGTCACCCGGTCGCCGCCCCAGATGACGGGCATGCCGGCTGTCAGGTGTGTCAGCGCACAATGCATCGCGAGCGTTTACCGCAAAAGTCCGGCGGCCGGCCACGGGAAACACGGAGCGCATGCGTCGCTGCGGGTTCTCTGTTCCTTCGATCACGGCCGACATAGCCAGCAAGAGTCGGCGGGACGCCGGCGCTCCCGAGATTGCGCCCACCGGCGACCCGGACTAAGCGGCTTGGCCGCAGCTTTCAGGAGAGACTCCTCATGCAGACCCGAGCCGCCATCGCCTGGAAGGCCGGCGCCCCGTTGACGATCGAGCCGGTGGACCTGGAAGGTCCCCGGGCCGGCGAGGTGCTGGTGGAGATCCGGGCCACCGGCATCTGCCACACCGACGAATTCACCCGCTCCGGCGGCGATCCGGAAGGGTTGTTTCCGTCGATCCTCGGCCATGAGGGCGCGGGGGTGGTGCTGGAGGTCGGCGCCGGGGTCACCACCCTCAAGCCGGGTGACCACGTCATCCCGCTCTACACGCCCGAGTGCCGCCAGTGTAAGTCGTGCCTGTCACGGCGCACCAACCTGTGCACCTCGATCCGCGCGACCCAGGGCCAGGGCCTGATGCCCGATGGGACAAGCCGCTTTTCCATCAATGGCGAGAAGATCTTCCACTACATGGGCTGCTCGACCTTCGCCAACCACACGGTGATGCCGGAGATCGCGCTCGCCAAGGTCCGCGAGGACGCCCCCTTCGACAAGATCTGCTACATCGGCTGCGGCGTCACCACCGGGGTCGGCGCGGCGATCTGGACGGCCAAGGTGTGGCCGGGCGCCAACGTCGCCGTCTTCGGCTTGGGCGGCATCGGCCTCAATGTCCTGCAGGGCGCGCGGATGGCCGGCGCCGACAAGATCATCGGCATCGACCTCAATCCGGCCCGCCAGCCGATCGCCCGCGAATTCGGCATGACCCACTTCGTCAATCCCGACGAGGTCGGGCGCGACAAGGTCGTTCAAGCGATCGTGGATCTCACCGGCGGCGGCGCGGACTTCTCATTCGAGTGCATCGGCAACGTCCACACGATGCGCCAGGCGCTCGAGTGCTGTCATCGCGGCTGGGGCGAGAGCGTGATCATCGGGGTGGCCGGCGCCGGCCCGGAGATCTCCACCCGCCCGGTCCAACTGGTCACCGGCCGGGTCTGGAAGGGCACGGCATTCGGCGGCGCCCGCGGCCGCACGGACGTGCCGAAGATCGTCGACTGGTACATGGAGGGCAAGATCGCGATCGACCCCCTGATCACCCACGTCCTGCCCCTTGAAGACATCAACAAGGGCTTCGACCTGATGCACGCCGGGACCAGCATCCGCTCCGTCGTGGTGTTCTAGCCCCAGTCGCAAAAACGGCGTCGGCCCACTCAGCGCCGACGCCGTGCATTAAACCGCGCCCTGTTACGCGGGCGCGGTGTGGCTAGACTCCTCTTCGCCCGGCCACCGCATGGAAGATGAACAGCACCACGATCGCGCCGACGGTGGCCACCAGCATGCTGTAGATGTTGAAGCCATTGACGCCGGAATGGCCGAAGAAGTTGAAGATGAAGCCGCCGACGAAGGCTCCGACTATGCCGAGCACGATATCCATTATGATACCGGACCCGGTATGATTGACGATCTTGCTGGCGATAAAGCCGGCGATTAAGCCGATGACCAGCCAAGCGATAATACCCATTGGCAACCCTCCTGGGATAACGCTAGGGCGGCCGATCCGCCCTTTCTTACTTCACCAACGCGCAAGGGTGGTCTTTGGCTCCAAAGCGACGGGTCGGATAAGTTAGCCGGGGGTCACTGGAGAGGACTCGTCCGATTCGGCATCCCGAATTTCCGGGTGCGCCTGCGGCGCCGGGTTTAGCTCGACAGAAGGGTCTCGGGCGGCGACATCTTGGGTATCGTCCACATCGGCCTGCGCGGCCTCGTCTCCCGCGGGCGGCTGGTCATCGACGGCGTCGGTATGACGGCGTGGCGGCGTTGGGGCGCTGACCGGCACGATGACGGCAGGTGGGGTCGTCAGGGACTCGCTCTGCAGATCGGCCTGAATCGGCCCCGGAGCGTCGGCGGCCATCGTGTCGAGCGAAGGGGCCGTCTGCGCCAGAGCCTGGTGGATCGGGGCGAGCCCGAGCTCGGCGGCGGTCACGCCGCCGACGAGCGCCATGGCGGCGCCGCCGATGAGGAGGGCGTGGTCGAAGGCCTTCAACGTCCGTCTCCTGGGCCGGCCCACCCCGCGATAAGCAAACGCGGACCGAGCCAAACGGATGCCCCGCCCCAGGCGGCCTTGCAGCGCGACCTTCGATAGCGCGTTTGTAGCGGTGCGGTGCGGTGACCGCTCGCGGGAGGAGGCGCAGGTGGCGGACTGTCAGGTTCTGATCGTGGGCGCCGGGCCGACGGGTCTGGCCTTGGCGCTCTGGCTGACACGGCTGGGCGTGCGGGTTCGCATCGTCGACAAGACCGCGGAGCCGGGAACCACCTCACGCGCCCTGGCGGTGCAGGCCCGTACGCTCGAACTCTATCGGCAGATGGACCTGACCGCAGAGATCCTTCGGCGCGGCCACCGGACCCCCGCGGTGAACCTGTGGGTCAAGGGCGAGAGGGCGGCGCGCGTCCCGTTCGAGACGGTCGGGGAGGGGCTGACGCCCTACCCGTTCCTGCTGATCTTTCCGCAGGACGAACATGAGAAACTGCTCATCGACCGCCTGCAGGCCCTCGGCGCCGCCGTAGAGCGCCGAACCGAATTTGTCGGGTTCGATGACCATCAGGATGGCGTAAGGGCGCAACTTCTCCGCGAGGGCGAAGCGCCGGAGGACATCGTGGTCGACTATCTCGCCGGCTGCGACGGGGCTCGGTCACGAGTCCGCGAGGCGATGGGCCTAGGGTTTCCCGGGGGGACCTATAGACAACTGTTCTATGTCGCCGATGTCGAGGCGGCGGGGCCCGCCATCAACGGCGAACTCCATGTCGACCTGGACGAGGCCGATTTCCTCGCTGTCTTCCCGCTGTCCGGCGACGGCCGCGCGCGCCTGATCGGCACGGTTCGGGACGAACGCGCCGATCATCCCGAGACCCTCAGGTTCGAAGACGTCAGCTCCCGCGCCATCGAGCACCTCAAGGTCTCGGTCCGGCGCGTGAACTGGTTTTCCTGCTATCATGTCCATCATCGCGTCACCGCGAGCTTTCGCCGGGGTCGGGCCTTCCTGCTCGGCGATGCCGCGCATATCCACAGCCCGGCCGGCGGCCAGGGCATGAACACCGGTATCGGCGATGCGATCAACCTGGCGTGGAAGCTGGCCCAGGTGCTCGATGGGGGCGGGTCGGAGCTGTTGCTGGACAGCTATGAGCGGGAGCGGATCGGCTTCGCCCGCCGCCTGGTCGCCACCACCGATCGGGTGTTCACCTTCGCCACGGCCGACGGGCCGCTGGCCGATGTGCTACGGACGCGGGTCGCCCCGCTGCTGATCCCGCGCGTGATCTCGATCGACGCGGTGCGGGAATATCTCTTCCGCACGGTCGGACAGATCACCCTCAACTATCGCCAGGGCCCACTCAGCGCAGGCGCGGCCGGCAAGGTTCACGGCGGGGACCGGCTGCCCTGGGTGCGATCGGAGGGCGGCGACAACTTCCAGGCGCTGGCCGCCCCGACCTGGCAGGTTCATGTGTATGGCGCGGCGAGTGGCGCGCTCTCGGACTGGTGCGCGGGACGGGGAGTACCGCTGACGGTCATCCCCTGGCGCGGTGAGCACGAGGCCGCCGGCCTGGCGCGGGACGCCATCTATCTGCTGCGTCCCGACACCTATGTGGCCCTGGCGGACCCGTCGGGATCCCCCGCCGCCCTGGACCGCTACTGCGGCGAGCGAAAACTCACCCCAGGTCCATCTCGGTATTGATGTTGCGGAAGGGCGCGGCGTCGGCGAACCGGACGGGGCGGCTGCCGATCTCGGCCAGGAGGCGGTGAACCGGCGGATGGTCTCCGGCCGCCAGGCGCACGGACAGGGCCGGCGCCAGCCCGACGCGCCAGACCGCGCACAGTCCTTGGGGGCCGTCCTCGGTGACGGCATGGGCGCCGCCGGCTTCGCCCAGCGCGTCGATCAGGGCGCAGATCTCCGTCGCGCCGACGAGGGGCGTGTCGCAGGGGAGGGTAGCCAGGGCGTCGAAACCCTTGGAGGCGGCCCAGGCGAGCCCGGCCGCCAAACCGGCTAGCGGACCGCGGGGGTGGCCGAGGCGATCGTGCAGGACGACGCGCCCCGCGGCCAGCGCCAGGCCTTCGGCGCCGCTGCCCGGCGTGGCGCTGACCGCCACCGATTCGCACGCGCCATCCAGGGCCGTGAGACTCCAGGCCAGGAACGGGCGGCCCTGCCATAGGGCCGTCGCTTTTTCCCGCCCGAAGCGTCTGGAACGCCCGCCCGCCAGCACGAGACCGGCCACGCGCGGTCCGCTCATCGGTTTTTTCGGGGGCGTCATCGGATTTTCGCGTCTCCTCCGGGGAGTTGATGTCCTAGGCTAGGGCGGTGGATACGTTCGAGCCATGGGCCCCCGCGCGGGCCGAAGAGATCATCGCGCCCCATCTGTCGCGGCAGGGCGCGCTGCTGCCGATCCTGCGCGCCCTGCAGGAGACCTTCGGTCGCGTGCCGCGCGAGGCGGTTCCGCTCATCGCCAAGGCCCTGAACCTCAGCCGCGCCGAAGTCCATGGCGTGGTCACCTTCTACCATGACTTCCGCGAGGCCCCGCGCGGCCGCCGGGTGGTGAAGCTCTGCCGCGCCGAATCCTGCCAGGCGATGGGCGGAGAGGCGGCGGGGCGTTTCCTGCTCGCCGCCCTCGGCCTGCCGCACGCCGATCCATGGGGCGGGACCACGCCGGACGGCGCGGTCACGGTCGAGGCGGTCTATTGCCTGGGACTGTGCGCGGTGTCGCCCGCGGCCCTTATCGACGGCGAGCCGATGGGCAGGGTCGACGGCATGGCGCTGGCGGAGGCCGTCGCGGCATGATCCGCCTGTTCGTACCGACGGACTCTGCGGCCGTCGCGGTGGGCGCCGACAAGGTGGCCCGCGCGCTGAGCGATGAGGCGGCCCGCCGGGAGCTTTCCATTGAGATCGTGCGCACCGGCTCGCGCGGTCTCGCCTGGCTCGAGCCGCTGGTGGAAGCCGAGACGCCAAGCGGGCGGATCGGTTACGGCCCCGTCAGGGTCGCGGATGTCGCCTCCCTGTTCGACGCGAACCTCGCCCACGGGGGCGCCCACGAGTTGCGGATCGGAGCGCCCGAGGCCCATCCCTGGCTGGCCGGCCAGACACGGATCACGTTCGCGCGGTGCGGCCTCGTCGATCCGGCGTCCCTCGCCGACTATCGCGCCCACGGCGGTTTCGAAGGCTTGGCGCAGGCTCGGACCATCGGACCGGCGAAGACGATGGAGGCCGTCACGGTGTCCGGCCTGCGCGGGCGGGGCGGAGCGGGGTTCCCGGCCGGCATCAAGTGGAAGACTGTCGCCGACGCGCCGGGGGACGTCAAATACATCGTCTGCAACGCCGACGAGGGCGACAGTGGCACGTTCGCCGACCGCATGATCCTGGAGGGCGACCCCTTCGTCCTGATCGAGGGGATGGCAATCGCCGGCCTCGCGGTGGGCGCGCGCAGAGGATTTGTCTATTCGCGGTCGGAGTACCCTCGCGCCAACCACGCTCTCCAAAGGGCGCTCGACATTGTTCGCGCCGACGGCGAACTGGGAGACTTCGACATCGAGCTGCGCGTCGGCGCCGGGGCCTATGTCTGCGGCGAAGAGACGTCTTTGCTGGAGAGTCTCGAGGGCAAGCGCGGGCAGGTGCGGGCCAAACCGCCGCTGCCGGCCCATCGGGGCCTCTTTGGCCGGCCGACAGTGGTCAACAATGTGCTCACCCTGGTTACCGCGCCATGGATCCTGACCCACGGCGGCGAGGCCTATGCCGCGCTCGGGATCAGCCGTTCGCGAGGAACCCAGCCTATCCAACTGGCGGGAAACGTGAAACGGCCCGGCCTCTATGAGGCGCCGTTCGGCCTGACCCTCGGCCAGATCGTCATGCAGATCGGCGGCGGAACGGCCAGCGGCCGACCGGTCCGGGCCGTACAGTGCGGGGGCCCGCTGGGGGCCTATTTCCCGCCGGCGCTGTTCGACACCGTCTACGACTACGAGGCGTTCGCCGCCCGCGACGGGCTGATTGGCCACGGCGGCGTGGTGGTGTTCGACGACACCGTCGACATGGCCGTCCAGGCCCGCTTCGCCTTCGAGTTCTGCGCCGTGGAGAGCTGCGGCAAGTGCACGCCATGCCGGATCGGCTCCGTGCGCGGCGCGGAAACGATCCAGAAGCTGATCGACGGAGTCGATGTGGCGGCCAACCTCGAGCTCGTCGAGGACCTCTGCCACACCCTGAAGTTCGGCTCCCTCTGCGCCCTGGGCGGCTTCACGCCCTTTCCGGTGATGAGCGCGATCACCCACTTTCCGGAAGACTTCCAGCCCGAGTTACGCGCTCTGGGGATGTCCGCCCTCCTCAGCGTGGCCACCAAGGTCTAGAATGAACGCCATGTCGTTGATCCAGGACGCTGATCTCGGAACGCCGCCGGTGGACGGAGAGGCGAGCGTCACCCTCACCGTCGACGGGCGCGAGATCGCCGTACCGGAAGGAACGTCGGTGATGCGGGCCGCGGCGCTGGCGGGTATCGACATCCCCAGGCTTTGCGCCACCGACACCCTGGCGGCGTTCGGTTCCTGCCGGCTGTGCCTGGTGGAGATCGCCGGTCGTGGCGGCACGCCCGCCTCCTGCACCACGCCGGTCGCCGATGGCATGGCGGTGTCGACCGGCGGCGAGCGGCTGGACCGGCTGCGCCGTGGCGTGATGGAACTCTACCTCTCCGATCACCCCGAGCGCGAGATCAAGGGCGCGGTCGGCGAGGCGGCGCGTCGGGCGGGAGTCGAAAGGGTCCGCTACGCCGCGCCCTCCGCGTGCCATGCCGGGGCAGAGGTCGACGACTCCAACCCCTATTTCGCCTTCGACCCGGCCGCCTGCATCGTCTGCTCGCGCTGCGTGCGGGCGTGTGACGAGGTTCAGGGGACCTTCGCCCTGACCATCGCCGGTCGCGGCTTCGGCTCGCGGGTGTCGGCCAGCCAGGAAGAGCCGTTCCTCGGCTCGGAGTGCGTCTCCTGCGGCGCCTGCGTCCAGGCCTGCCCAACCGACGCCCTGATCGAGAAGACCGTGCGCGCCGGGGGCCTGCCGGAGCGCTCGGTGATTACCACCTGCGCCTATTGCGGCGTCGGCTGCGCTTTCGAGGCCCAGCTGGTCGGCGACGAGGTGGTGCGGATGACCCCCTGGAAGGACGGCAAGGCCAACCACGGGCACAGCTGCGTCAAGGGCCGCTTCGCCTGGGACTACGCCACTCACAAGGAACGGATGCTGAAGCCCATGATCCGCGGCAGCATTGCGGATCCCTGGAGAGAGGTGAGCTGGGACGAGGCGATTGCCTTCGCCGCCGATCGCCTGAAAGCGATCCAGGCCACCCATGGCCGGGGCGCGGTGGGCGCGATCACCTCCTCGCGTTGCACCAACGAGGAGACCTACCTGGTCCAGAAGCTGGCCCGGGCGGCTCTGCATACCAACAACGTCGACACCTGCGCCCGGGTCTGCCACTCGCCGACCGGCTATGGCCTGAAGGCGGCCTTCGGGACCTCGGCCGGCACGCAGGACTTCGACTCGGTCGACCACGCCGACGTCATCCTGGTGATCGGCGCCAATCCGACCGACGCTCATCCGGTGTTCGCCTCGCGGATGAAGCGCCGCCTGCGTTCGGGCGCAGAGCTGATCGTCGTCGATCCGCGGGCCATCGACCTGGTCCGCAGCCCCCACGTCGAGGCGGCCCACCACCTGGCGCTGAAGCCGGGAACCAACGTCGCCCTGCTCAACGCCCTCGCCCACGTCGTCGTCACCGAGGGGCTGGTCGACGACGACTTCGTGCGCGAACGCTGCGACCTCGCGGCCTTCCAGGCCTGGGCGGCGTTCGTCGCCGATGACGTGAACAGTCCCGAGACGGTGGCAGGGGTGTGTGGGGTTCCGGCCGCCGCGCTGCGCGCAGCCGCGCGCCTCTACGCCAGGGGCGGGAACAGCGCCATCTACTACGGCCTGGGGGTGACCGAGCACAGCCAGGGCACGACCACCGTGATGGCCATCGCCAACCTGGCCATGGCCACCGGCAATCTCGGCCGCCCGGGCGTCGGCGTGAACCCGCTGCGCGGCCAGAACAACGTCCAGGGCGCCTGCGACATGGGCTCCTTCCCCCATGAGCTCAGCGGCTATCGGCACATCTCCGAAGAGCCGGTGCGGCGGCTTTTCGAGACCCTGTGGGGCGTGGCGCTCGATCCCGAGCCAGGACTTCGCATCCCCAATATGATCGACGCCGCCCTCGATGGCTCGTTCCGCGGATTGTACGTCCAAGGCGAGGACATCCTGCAGTCCGACCCCAACAGCAGCCACATGGCGGCGGGGCTGGCGGCGATGGAGTGCGTCATCGTCCAGGACCTGTTCCTCAACGAGACGGCCTCCTACGCCCATGTCTTCCTGCCCGGCTCGACGTTCCTGGAGAAGGACGGCACGTTCACCAACGCCGAGCGGCGCATTCAGCGGGTGCGCAAGGTGATCGAGCCCCTGGGCGGCCTCGCCGACTGGGAGATCACCGAGCGGCTCAGCGCCGCGCTCGGCTATCCGATGAACTACGGCCACCCCGCCGCGATCATGGACGAGATCGCCGCGGCCACCCCGACCTTCGCCGGGGTGTCCTTCGCGCGGCTGGACGTCCTGGGCTCTATCCAATGGCCGTGCAACGACGCCGCCCCGGAAGGGACGCCGGTGATGCACGTGGGCCATTTCGCCCGCGGCGCCGGAGAGTTCATCCTCACCGAATACGTGCCCACCGACGAGCGCACCGGCCCACGCTTCCCGCTGCTGCTGACCACCGGCCGGGTGCTCAGCCAGTACAATGTCGGGGCCCAGACCCGGCGGACGGAGAATGTCGTCTGGCACCCGGAGGACCGCCTGGAGATCCATCCGCACGATGCCGAACACCGCGGTATCGCCGATGGCGACTGGGTGAAGCTGGCGAGCCGGGAAGGGGAGACCTCGCTTCGCGCCCTGATCACTGCCCGGGTATCGTCTGGGGTGGTCTATACGACCTTCCACCACCCGGGCACCCAGGCCAACGTGGTGACCACCGAACTCTCCGACTGGGCCACCAACTGCCCGGAATACAAGGTGACGGCGGTGCAGGTGACGCTCTCCAACGGCCCCACCGAGTGGCAGGCTTCCGCCGACGCCCAGAACCGGCGCGCCCGCCGGATCGCCCCGGTCCCGGCCGAGTAGCCGCCGCGCCGCCGCATGGACGCCCGCCGCTTGACAGCCATGGCCAACCAGATCGGCGCCTTCTTCCGCGCCCAGGGTGAGGCGACGGCGGTCGCCGGCGTCGAAGACCACCTGCGCAAGTTCTGGGACCCCCGCATGCGCCGGGAGATCGTCGCCCATCTGCGGGCGGGCGGGGAGGGGCTGACCCCCACCGTCCGCGCCGCCGTGGCGCGGCTGGGTTCGAGCGGCGAGGGGCTCGCCGGGTGATCCGGCCGGGAAGCGGCGTCTTGCGGCCGAGGCGTAGAACCTGCGGGCTCGTCCTCGCGACCTTGTTCCTGCTGGCGAACCCGACCGCGACCGTGGCGGCCGTCGACAAGACGGACGGCGCGCCGCCATCGCCCACCTCCGCCCTCGACCGCGAACGGGTCGATCTGCACGCGGCGATAGTCAAGTTGCAAGGGGAGGACGGACGTGGTGCGGCGGCGACGTTCGGCGCCGTTCTGGCCTCGCCGAGCTTTTCCGACCTGACCGATGCAGAGCGTCATTCCGCCCTGTTCCTCTACGGATATTTGCTGCTCGCCGCGGGGGACGCCGCCCAGGCCCATGCCTTGCTGGTGAAGTCGACCGCGATGGACGAAGCAGTCGGCCTGGACTGGCACGTGAGGCTCGATGCGGCGGCAAGGCCACATAGACGCCTACCCGCTGATCCGGGAAGGGCTTTGATGTTGATACCTTGCCCGCACGCGACTATCTGACCAACGAGATGGTCACGTCAAGGATTCACCAATGACCGATGTCAGCCTCGCCGAAGCCAAGGCGCGCCTGAGCGAACTGGTGGAGCGGGCTCTTGCCGGTGATTCGATACGGATTACCCGCCGCGGTAAACCTGTGGCCCAACTGACCGCCATCGAGCAGCCGCGCAAGCCCATTGATTTTGCGGCGATCCGAGCTCTTCGGGCAACCATGCCGCCGGACGCCTTTCCCGTGGACTTCGTGCGACGCATGCGCGACAGCGACCGCTATTGAGGTTCTATCTCGATACATCCTGCATGATCTGCCTGCTGACGTACGAATTCAGGGGGCCGGACGTGGAGGCTTGGCTAATGGCGAGCCAGGGTGAGGATTTGGCCATCAGCGCCTGGGTCATCACGGAATTCTCCTCCGCTCTTTCGGTCAACATGCGGACTGGCAAACTGAGCGCGGCGCAACGAGCGGGCGCGATGACCCAGTTCGGTCAGATGCGGAACAGCCTGACCATTCTACCGATCACCGACTCGCACTTCCACGCGGCCGCCCTCTATGCTGATCGCGATGAGCTAGGCCTGAGGGCGGGCGACGCCCTGCACCTGGCCATCGGCTCCGCCCACGGCGCCACGGTAGTGACCCTGGACCGTTTGATGGCCGAGGCGGGCCAAGCCGTCGGCATACCCACGATCCTCCTATAGAAGATGGCCGGGCGCGAGCGCGCCCAGCAGGCCGGCGGGCTGTCGCGACTCCCAAACCGGTCTATGGTCGGGCGCATGTCCGCCGGCCCCAGTCCCTTCGTGGCCCGTCCCGCCGAGAGATGGCGTCAGGCCGACGGAGCGGTCGAGGCGATCTCGCGGGAGCTGCCGGCCGAGACAGCGGTTGGCCTCGCCTACGACAGCGCGCCCTATGTGGTGGTGATGGCCAGTCCCACGGACATCGAGGACCTGGCCGTGGGGTTCACCGTAACCGAGCGCGTGGCGCCGTATGCCGCCATTCAGCGAGTGACGGTGTCGGCGCAGCCGGAGGGCCTGCTGGCCGATGTGCTGTTGACCCGGTCGGCCGGCGCGGATCTGGCGTTGGCCCGGCGCCGCACCCTGGAGTCGCGCTCGAGCTGCGGCCTGTGTGGCGTCGAGACCCTGCGTGAGGCGGTGAGGCCGATCGCGGCGGTGGCCGGCGGGCCGACCGTGAGTCGGACCGCCATCCAGCGGGCCCTGGCGGCGCTCGAGACTGGTCAGACGCTGGGCGCGCGCACGCGCGCCACCCACGCGGCCGCCTGGGCAGACGCGGAGGGGAGAGTGCGGTTGGTCCGCGAGGACGTCGGCCGCCACAACGCCCTTGATAAGCTGGCCGGGGCGGCGCTGCGCCAGGGTCTGGACGCGAGCCAGGCCTTCATACTCGTCACCAGCCGCTGCTCCTATGAAATGGTGGAGAAGACGGCGGCGGCGGGGGTGTCGATCCTGGTCGCGATATCCGCGCCCACGGCCCTGGCCATTGCCCAGGCCGAGGCCGCCGGCCTGACCCTGGTCGCCCTGGCCCGGGCGGACGGTCACACCGTCTTCACCGGCGGCGAGCGGATCGCCGCCGGATGAGCGCACCCGCCGAGGAGTCGCGCGCCGCTCCGGCCCCCTGGTACACGCCCGGCCGGATGCGGCGAAGCTGGCTGCGGCTGCTGCATCTGCTTCGGGCGACCATCCGCGCCAGCGAACTGGTGCTGGCGATCATCGCCGCCGGGGTGGGGGCCCTCAGCGGCCTGGCGGCGGTGGGGGTGAGCTCGGCAGCCCACCTCCTTCAACGGCTGTTCTACGGTATCGCCATCGACGAGCGCCTCTCCACCCTTCCCGCCCTTTCGCCCACGGCGTTGCCCTATCTGCCGCTCGGCGGCTTGGTGCTGGGCCTGATCACCTGGGCGTGGATGCGCCGCCACCTCCAGCCCATCGTCGACCCGGTCGAGGCCAACGCCCTGCGCGGCGGACGCATGTCGGTCCGCGACAGCCTGTTCGTCACGGTGCAGAGCGTGATCTCCAACGGATCGGGCGCCTCGGTGGGCCTGGAGGCCGCCTACGCTCAGCTGGGCGGCGCCATCGCCTCGCTGACGGGCGTGGCGCTCAAGCTTCGGCGAAGCGACCTGCGGACTTTCGTCGGGGCCGGCGCGGGGGCCGGTATCGCCGCGGCCTTCGGGGCCCCGCTCACCGGGGCTTTCTACGCCTTCGAGATCATCATCGGCACCTACACCACCGCCAACATCGCGCCGGTGGTCGCCGCCGCCCTGGCCGGGGGGCTGGTCAGCCGGCTGCTGGGGAACGACACCCTGGTCTTCCACACCCAGGTCGGCGACATCCTCTCCGCCTCGCACTACGTTATGTTCGCCCTGATGGGCCTGATCTGCGCGTTCGCCGGCATCGGCGTGATGCGTCTGGTGGCCTGGGTCGACTTTGCGGTGTCGCGTCTGCCTGGACCGAAGTGGCTGCGGCCGGGCCTGGGCGGCGTCCTCCTGGCGACGCTGGCTTGGTACGTGCCCGAAACCCTGTCGGCGGGCCACGGGGCCATGCACTTCGATTTCGCCGCTGAACTGGGCATAACCACCCTCCTGACGCTGCTTCTCGCCAAGACCGCCGCCTCGGTGATCGCGCTGGGTTTTGGATTCCGCGGCGGCCTGTTCTTCGCCTCGCTTTACCTGGGCTCGCTTCTGGGTCGGCTCTGCGTCGTCGCCCTTTACGCCGCCGGCGTGAACGTCGGAATCGATCCCCTGGCGGGCGCCCTGGTGGGAATGGGGGCGCTCGCGGTGTCGATCATCGGCGGCCCGTTCACCATGTCGTTCCTGGTGCTGGAGACGACAGGCGATTTCGGCCTATCGGCCGCCACTCTGACCGCCTCCATCGTCGCCAGCCTCGTGGTGCGCGAGACCTTCGGCTATTCGTTCTCGACTTGGCGCCTGCACCTGCGGGGCGAGACGATCCGCAGCGCTCACGACGTCGGCTGGCTGCGCAGCCTGACCGCGGGACGCATGATGCGGGCGGGGGCGCCGGCGGTGGCCGCGGCCACCCCAATCAGGAATTTCTGCGAGCAGTTTCCCCTGGGGTCCACGCGGCGCGCGGTGGTGGTGGACGAAGACGGGCGTTACGCGGGCATCGTGCCGGTATCGACCGCCCACGCCGCGGCCGAGGAGGACGGTCCGGTGGGCAGCCTGGCGACCTTGAGCGACTACTGGCTCACGTCCGAGATGGCCATCAAGGAGATCATGCGCGTCTTCGACGCCTCGGCCGGCGACGAACTGGCGGTGCTCGATCCGGAGAGAAGGCCCCTGGGCGTGCTGAGCGAGGCGCATGCGACCCGGCGCTACGCGGAGGAGCTGGAGATCGCGCGGCGCGACCTGACGGGCGGTGACTAGGCGGACCGAGATCGGGATGTCGAATCCCGTTCTTTCCTGAACGTTGATAACCCAAATCCGGCGGAGCGGCTTGCAATCGGTCGGGGCCAGTATATCTGGCTGCCCAACGGTGACGCCATGCCGTTCGCGATCGGGGTAGCTGGGTGCAGACGAGATCAGTGGCGATCACCGGCCGCGTGGCCCTTGCCCTGGCGGCGATGCTGGCGATGGCGGCGTGCGCCAAGCACGGCGGCGGCCCGCCCCGTGTGCCGCCGGAGGTGGGCGTCATCGCGGTGACGGCGGGGCCGGTGGAATTGACGACCGAGCTTCCCGGCCGGACCGCGCCCTACGAGACGTCCGACGTCCGCCCGCAGGTGAACGGGATCATCATTGGGCGGCCATTCACGGAGGGCGCCAACGTCCGTCAGGGCCAATTGCTCTACCAGATCGATCCCGCGCCGTATCGCGCGGCCCTGGATCAGGCGCGGGCGCAGGAGGCCAACGCCGAGGCCAACCTCGCCACCGCCAAGGCGAAGGACGAGCGCTATGCCGACCTCGTCAAGATCAACGCCGTCAGCCGCCAGGACTATGACGATGCTCTGGCGGTCGCGAAGCAGGCGGAAGCCACCGTCCAGCAGGACAAGGCGGCGGTGGAGGCGGCGGCGATCAACCTCGGCTACACCCATGTCACGGCGCCGATCTCCGGGCGCGTGGAGCGCTCGGCGTTTACCAAGGGCGCGCTGGTGACGTCGGGCCAATCTGCCGCCCTGACCACGATCCAGCGGCTCGACCCGATCTACGTCGATCTGACCCAGCCGGCGGCAGAGGTCCTGACGTTGCGCCGGGCCATGCAGGCCGGGCGGGTCGAGAAGGGGGGCGCGACCAGCGTCAAGGTTCGCCTGCTCCTCGAGGACGGCTCGACCTATCCCCTCGAGGGCCGCCTGGAATTCACCGAAGTCACGGTGGACCAGACCACCGGGTCGGTGACATTGCGCGCCATCTTCCCCAATCCTCAGGGCCTGTTGCTGCCGGGTCTCTACGTTCGCGCCGTCGTCGCCGAAGGTCTCGATCCGGCCGGGATCCTCGCCCCGCAGACGGCGATCGCGCGCGACGAGAAGGGCCGCCCCACGGCGCTGGTCGTCGATCCCTCAGGCCGCGTCCAGTCGCGGGTGCTGACCACCTCACGGACCGTGGGCGATCAGTGGCTCGTGACATCCGGCCTCGCGCCCGGTGACCGCCTGATCGTCGAAGGTCTGCAGTCGGCCAAGCCGGGCGCACCGGTGAAGGTGGTGGCCGCCTCTTCCGCTTCGATCCATCCCGCACTCGGGCCACCCGGTGGCGCACAGGCCGCCGTGGCGGCTCGGTAAGAGCCGCAACATGTCGCGTTTCTTCATCGAGCGGCCGATTTTCGCGGTGGTGATCGCCATCGTCATCAGCATGGCGGGGATTC
Source organism: Caulobacteraceae bacterium (assembly GCA_036276055.1). Classification (GTDB taxonomy): domain Bacteria; phylum Pseudomonadota; class Alphaproteobacteria; order Caulobacterales; family Caulobacteraceae; genus Acaudatibacter. Next base: position 10,118 of record DATBEN010000033.1, on the reverse strand, counting down.
TGGCGATCATCGCCCTGCCGATCGCGCAGTACCCACCGATCGCTCCGCCGGCGGTGAACATCTTCGCGAACTATCCGGGCGCTTCGGCGCAGACGGTGGAGAACGCGGTTACCCAGGTCATCGAGCAGCAGCTCAAGGGCCTCGATCACTTGCTCTATTTCTCGTCCAACAGCAGTTCGAATGGCCAGATGCAGATCACCGCCACCTTCGCGGCCGGGACCAATCCCGACATCGCCCAGGTGCAGGTGCAGAACAAGCTGCAGGCGGCGATCCCCATCCTGCCCGCACAGGTGCAGCAACTCGGGGTGACGGTCAACAAGTCGCAGCCGAGCTTCCTGATGGTGGTCGGGCTATACGACAGCGACGGCCGCCACACGAACATCGACATCGCCGACATCCTCAATAGCAAGTTTCTCGATCCGCTCTCACGTGTGAACGGCGTCGGCGATACGCAGGTATTTGGCAGTCAATACGCCATGCGGATCTGGCTGGATCCTTACAAGCTCGACAACTACAGGCTGATGGTATCGGATGTTCGCAACGCCCTCCTCGCGCAGAACGTGGAAATCTCGGGCGGCCAGATCGGCGGCCAGCCGGCGGCGCCCGGCGCGGCCTTGAACGCCACGGTCACTGCCCAGTCCTACCTGCGGACGCCCGAGCAGTTCAAAGCCATCCTCCTGCGCAGCCAGCCCGACGGCTCGCAGGTCCATCTCTCGGACGTGGCGCGGGTCGAACTCGGGGCGGAGAACTACGACGTCGCGAGCAAATTCAACGGCCGCCCCGCGTCAGGGGTGGCGATCAGGTTGGCGCCAGGCGCGAACGCCCTCGACACCGCCGACGCGGTCAAGAAGCGGGCGTACGAATTGGCCCAGAGCCTGCCCCCCGGGGTCCAGCTGGTCTTCCCGGTCGACAATACCATCTTCGTTCGCCTGTCGATCCGGGAGGTCGTCATCACTCTCTTCGAGGCGATCGGGCTGGTCATCGCGGTGATGTACATCTTCCTGCAGAACTGGCGGGTGACCCTGATCCCCGCCGTCGCGGTGCCGGTGGTGCTGCTGGGAACGTTCGGCGTGCTGGCGGCCTTCGGGTTCTCGGTCAACACCCTGACGATGTTCGCCATGGTCCTGGCCATAGGCCTGCTGGTGGACGACGCCATCGTGGTGGTGGAGAACGTCGAGCGGATCATGGAGGAGGAGGGGCTGCCGCCGAAGGAAGCCACCATCAAGTCCATGGGCGAGATCACCGGCGCCCTGATCGGCATCGCCCTGGTCCTGTCGGCGGTGTTCCTGCCGATGGCCTTCTTCGGCGGTTCGACAGGGGTGATCTATCGTCAGTTCTCGGTGACCATCGTCTCGGCGATGGTGCTGTCGGTCCTGGTGGCGCTGATCCTGACGCCGGCCCTTTGCGCCACCCTTCTGAAGCCCACCGGCAAGGGCGCCCGCGCGTCGGGGAACACGCCCTTTGGTCTGTTCAACAGGGCCTTCAGCGCCACCGTGCGGCGTTACGAGGGGCAGGTTGGCCGGATCATCAAGCGCCCCTTGCCGATGCTGATCCTTTACGGTGTGGTCACCGCCGCGATGGTGCTGCTGTTCGCTCGCCTGCCAACCGCCTTCCTGCCCGAAGAGGATCAGGGCCTCATGGTCGCTCTCTTCAACCTGCCCACCGGCGCTACGCTCGACCGGACGCTGGCCGTCGGCGCGCGGATCCGCACCTACCTCGTGGACAACGAGAAGGCCAACATCCATGCGGTCTTCGACGTGGCCGGTTTCAACTTCGCCGGCAACGGCCAGAACCTCGGCCAGGAGTTCATTCGCCTGAATCCGTGGGACGAGCGCCACGGGGCCAGCAACCACGCTCCCGCGATCGCCCAGAGGGCGATGAGGGCCTTCTCGAAAATCCGCGACGCCCAGGTCTTCGTCCTCGTGCCGCCGGCGGTCCAGGAGCTCGGCAACTCCACTGGCTTCGATGTGGAACTGGAGGATCAGGCCGGCCTCGGTCACCAGGCCTTGCTGGCGGCGCGCAACCAGTTCCTGGGCATGGCGGCCAAGGATCCGATCCTCGCCGGGGTACGCCCCAACGGCCAGGAAGATACGCCGCAGCTCCATCTGGACATCGACCAGTCCCGCGTTGGCGCCTTGGGGCTCTCGCAGGCCGATGTAAACGACACCCTGAGCACGGCGTCGGGCGGCGAGTTCGTCAACAACTTCATCGATCGTGGCCGGGTCAAAAAGGTCTACATGCAGGGAGACGCGCCCTACCGCTTGCGCCCGGAGGACCTGGGCCTGTGGCGGGTGCGGGGTTCCAGCGGGACCATGGCCCCGTTCAGCGCCTTCTCCACCTCGGACTGGACTCTGGGGCCGGCTCAACTGCAGCGCTACAACGGCCTTCCGGCCATGGACCTGCAGGGCCAGTCAGCGCCAGGCAAGAGTTCCGGCGCCGCCATCGCGGAGATCAGGAAGATCATGTCCAAGCTTCCTCCGGGCGTCGGCTATGAGCTGACCGGCATCTCCTACCAGGAACAGCTGGCCGGCTCGCAGGCGCCGGCCCTGCTGGGCCTGTCGATGCTCGTGGTGTTCCTGTGCCTGGCCGCGCTCTACGAGAGCTGGTCGATCCCCGCGGCGGTGATGCTGATCGTTCCGCTCGGTGTGTTCGGCGCCCTGCTGGCCGCGACCCTGCGGGGTTTTTACAACGACATCTATTTCCAGGTCGGCCTGCTCACGACCATTGGCCTGTCGGCCAAGAACGCCATCCTGATCGTGCAGTTCGCCGACGAGGCGGAGAAGTCAGGCGAAACGCCCGAGGAAGCGGCCCAGCAGGCGGCCCGGCTGCGCCTGCGGCCGATCCTGATGACCTCCCTGGCCTTCGTCGCCGGCGTCCTGCCCCTGGCGATATCCACTGGGGCCGGCGCGGGGAGCCAGAACGACATCGGGACCGGGGTGATCGGCGGGGTGCTGGCGGCGACCGCGATGGCGATCTTCTTCGTGCCCCTGTTCTTCGTCGAAGTGCGCCACCTCTTCCGCAAGCGGGAAAGGGTCGCGGAGTGAGGCGGGCGCTCGTCTTCACGCTGCTCTTGGCGGCGGTCGCCCTGGGCGGCTGTATCGACCTGGCGCCCAGGTATCGCCGGCCAGCCCTGCCGACACCGGCCGCATTCCCCGCCGGCGCCGCCTACGCGCCGCCGCCGGCCGCGGCGCAGCCGGTGGAGTCCTGGCGGAGCTTCTTCGCCGATCCTCGCCTGAAGACCATCATCGCCCAGGCGCTGGCCAACAACCGCGACCTGCGCATAGCCCTGGCCAACGTCGCCGCGTCGCGGGGCCAGTACGTGGTCCAGCGGGCGGCGCAGTTCCCCAAGCTCAACGGCACGGCCAGCGCCACCTACGGGCAGACGCCGCTCAACGTCCTCGGCGGCGGAGCCTTCGCGCCCGGGCAGTCGCAGGTGTTCAATGAGCGGCTCTACAATGTCGGCGCAGGCGTGAGCGCCTGGCAGCTCGACCTGTTCGGCAAGCTGCGCAACTCCACCCGCGCCGCCCTCGACACCTACTTCGCCACCCGCGAGGCCCGCGACGCCGCCCAGATCACCATCGTCGGAGAGGTGGCCAACGACTGGCTGACGCTGGGCTCCGATCGGGCGCTCCTGGCCATCGCCAAGGACACGCGGAAGAGCGGAGCGGCCACCGTGGCCCTTACCCGCGCGCGCTTCGCCTCCGGCGTCGCCTCCGCCCTCGACGTCTCGCAGGCCGAGACCGTGGAGGAACAGGCTCGCTTCGACGTCGGCCGCCTGACGACCCTGGTGGCGCAGGACCGCAATGCGCTGGAACTGGTGGTGGGCGCGCCGGTGGCCGACGACCTGCTGCCGCCCGACATCGACAGTGACGGCGTCGTCCTGTCGCGGCTTCCCGCCGGCCTTCCGGCCACGGTCCTGCTGGCGCGGCCCGACGTCGTCCAGGCCGAGGACCAGTTGAAGGCGGCCAACGCTAACATCGGGGTGGCGCGGGCCGCGTTCTTCCCCGACATCTCCCTCACGGGATCGGGCGGGGTCACCAGCCTGGCCCTCTCGACCCTGTTCCGCAGCTCGGCCCTGACGTGGAGCTTCGCCCCGACCATCACCCAGCCGATCTTCGACTTCGGCGCCAACCGGGGAAATCTCACCCAAGCCAGAGCCCAGCGCGACGCCGCCGTCGCCACATACGAAAAGGCCATCCAGACCGCGTTCCGGGAAGTCGCCGACGCCCTGGCCCAGCGCGGAACCATCGAGGAGCAACTGGCCGCGCAAGCCGCGCTGACGGCTTCGTCACAGGAGGCGTACCGCCTGTCGGAGGCGCGCTATGAGCGGGGCAGCGACACCTTTCTCAACGCCCTGGTCGCCGAGCGCACCTTCTATGCAGCGCGCCAGACCCTGGCCCAGACCAGGCTGGCGCGGGCGGCGAACCTGGTATCGCTCTATACGACGTTGGGCGGCGGCCTCGACTGAGGCCGTGACAACGACCGGGCCGCGCGCTTATCTCCCGCAGTCACTGGGACTCCTGGAGCGCCCGGAGGAAACGATGTCGATCATCGCCAAGGCGGTTCCGTTCATCCGCGAGCGGGGCGCGAGCGTCGCGACCGAGGTCCTCGTGAACTTTGTGGCGCCCCTGCTCATATTCGACCTCGCCAAACCAAGCCTGGGCGAGGTGAATGCCCTGATCGCCTCCTCCACACCGCCGATCGCCTGGAGCCTGATCGAGTTCGCGCGCAAGCGCCGGGTCGACGCCCTGTCGATCCTGGTCCTGACCGGCATCGCCCTCTCGCTTCTGGCGTTCCTCGGCGGCGGGTCGGCCAAGTTCCTGCAGCTGCGCGAGAAGCTTGTCACGGTCACCATCGGCCTGGTGTTCCTGGGGTCGGCGGCGATCGGCAAACCGCTGATCTACCAGCTTGCCCGGGCGACAATCATGAGGCGGTCACCGTCCGAACTGGCCGACTTCGAGGCCATGCGCGACAACATGTATTTCAGGCGCGTGATGATGATCATGACCCTGGTCTGGGGTTTCGGGCTGCTGGCTGAGGCCGCGGTCGCTGTCGCCCTGGTCCTCACGCTGTCGATCCACAACTACCTGATCGCCAGTCCGATCGTCGGCTATGGAACGATGGGTGGCCTCAGCCTGTGGACCTGGTGGTACGCCCGGGAATCGCGGCGAAGGGGCCAGGCGCGGGCCGCCACCGCAGCCGTGGCGACGCCGGAAGCTGCGAACATCCAGACCCCTTGACTTGACGCGCCCGCACCGGACTTTGGGTGACGTCCGCGCGCGAGATCCCACAAACATGACCGACCCCGCGGGCCATCCCCACGATCCTCATCACCCTCACCTGCAACTCTCGCGTGTTCTCGGCATCGTTTTCGGCCTCGCCGTGGTGGTGGGAGGCGTGATCGGCTCGGGGATCATGCGGGCCCCGGGTGTGGTGGCGCTGGGCATCCACAACGAACCCCTCACCCTTCTGTTCTGGGCCGCGGGCGGTGCGTTCGCCATGCTGACCGCCATGCCGCTGGTGGAGGCGGGCGCTTCGATCCCCCGCGCCGGCGGCAGCTACCCGATCGCCACCCGCGCCTTCGGCCCGGCGACGGGGTTCATGACCGGCTGGCTGACCTGGCTGCAGTACGCGGCCTCCAACGCCTTCATCTCTGTGGTGTTCGCCGAATATGTGCAGCGTCTGGGGTTTGCCACGGCGCTTCCCAAGAGCGTCATCGCCGTGGGCCTGATCCTGGCCGTCGCCGCCCTCAACTGGACCGGGACCAGGATTAGCGGGGCGTCCCAGAGCATCGCCAGCGCCATCAAGGGGGCGGCCTTCATTCTGGTGGCGGCAGTCTTGTACCTTTCGCCCCGCGCCCCGGCCGGCAACCATCTCACCGCCGCCGTCCACCCCGCCCTGGTCGGCGCGGCGGCGGTGAGCGCGGTGGTCATGGCCGTCCGGGTGATCTACCAGACCTACGCGGGGTGGGATGGCGCCATCTACTTCTCGGAGGAGGTGCATCGCCCGGAGCGGAACGTGGCCCGCGCAACGTTCATGGGGATCGGCCTCGTGACCGTGGTCTATCTGCTGGTCAACGCGGCGGTGTTCCACGTCCTTTCGCCCGGCCAGATTGCCGGCTCTGAACTGGCGGTGGGCGATGCGATCAAGGTTTCCCTGGGCGCGGCGGGCAACACGGTGATCACCGCCATCGGCGTGCTGTCGCTGGCGGCGATCGTCAATCTGCAGATCATGGCCGCCTCGCGGATCACCTACCGGATGGCGGCCGACGGCGTGCTGCCGCGCTTCCTCGCGGTGGTCGCCCCCGGCGGGACGCCGCGGCGCAGCGTCGCCCTGCTGGCCCTGGCCTCGGCCGTCTTCGCCGGCTCAGGGAGCTACGAGAAGATCGTGACCATCTATGCGCCCTGGAGCATCGGCAGCGTGATGATGGTCTGCCTCAGCAGCATCTGGCTGCGCTACAAGGAGCCTGAGCTCGACCGGCCTTTCCGCACCCCACTCTTCCCCTGGCTGTCGATCTTCGCGGTGCTGGTCCAGGTCACCCTGATCGCCGTGGTGGTGGTCGACGATCCGATCTCCGGGATCTGGTCGGCCATCGTCGTCCTTCTCCCCCTGCCGCTCTATCTCTACTTCACCCGCCGGCGCACCGCGGTGGCGGCGGCGGAGTAGCGCTCCGGGCGACCGTTTGGCCATCATCGGCGTTGCGCAATCGGCCGGAGCGCCGCAGATTGCCCAGAAGCGGTTCTGAACAGAAGCCGCGGTTTGGCGCCTCGTATGGGTTTCCGGGGCCGGAGGAGACGCAGGCCATGGCCCATCTCGCGGCGACGCCGGGCGATCGTGACGCGGGTCCGATCCAGGGAATGCTGCTGGCCTGCGTGCCCACGACCATCGTGGCCGCGACCTGCGCCGCCCTGCCGATCCTGCCGGCGATCATCCGGGCGTTCCCCAACCAGCCGCACATCGCCGAACTTGTCCCGCTGGTGGCGGTCCTGCCGACCCTCGCTGTGGCCCTGGCCAGCATCGTGGCCGGTGTGGTCGGCGAAAAGATCGGCCGGCGCAGGCTGCTGATCATCGCCACGGCGGTGTTCGCCGTCAGCGCCGTGCTGCCGATCTGGCTCAACTCGTTCATGCTGATCCTGGCCTCGCGAGCGGTTGCAGGCCTGGCCATCGGCGTCATGATCACATCGGCGGTGGCGCTCACCGGCGACTACTATTCGGGCGCGACCCTGCAGCGATGGCTGGCGGCTCAGGGCGGGGTTGCGGCCATCGTCGGGGTGGTCGTCTCGGCGGCAAGCGGCGCGCTGGGCGAACTGAGCTGGCGCTATGCCTTCATTCCCCTGCTGGCGGGCGTCCCGCTGTTCATCGGACTGGTGGCGATTCGCCCGCCCGTGGTCGAGACGGCGCACCTTGCCGCAGAAGCCGCGCACGAAGAGGGCGGAGCGGCGCCCTGGGCGGCCTGGATCTGCATGTTCGCCCTCTCGATGGTCGGCATCATGATCGTTTTCCCGCCAGCCTATGAGTTGGGCGTCCTCATCCACGAAAAGGCGCTCGGCGCGTCCTGGATCACCGGCGTGGGGGTTGCCGTCATGGCCGCCGCTGCGGCGGTCGCCGCCTTCAGCCTGGGCTGGCTGCGCCGCCTCCGCCCCCCGACCAAAGCCGCCCTGGCGATCGGCATGGGCGGTCTTGGCGCGCTGCTAATCGGCCAGTCGAACAGCCTTCCGATCCTGATGCTCGGCTCGGCGCTGGACGGCGCTGGCCAGGGAATGCTCAACCCGGCGCTCTCGATGTGGCTGCTGGAGGCGACGCCCGGCCGGTGGCGCGGTCCCGCGGTCGGGGCTTTCACCACGGTGACGTTCCTGACCCTGTTTGTCGCGCCGCTTGTCGCCCGCTGGGGCGCGGTGGACCTGGGGTCCAGTTCGGCCGCGATGCGTCTCTACGCAATCGCGGGTTTCGTGGTGGCGGCGGGGCTGTTGGTCGGCGCGCCGCTGATCCGGCGCCTCGCTGCGGCGTCGCCGCCCCCCCATCCGGCCATGCCGGACCCCCATTAGGGGGCTGCGTCCGGGAAGTGGCGAGGCCATCCTGATCATCGGCCTCCTGCATCCGAGCACGCTGCCGCCGCGCTGCCAGGGCGGAAACGAATATGACCGAGGGAGTCCTTGACCTTTGACTATACATACTGCAAACTCTGAGTGGGTTTCGCTCTTTGCCATTGGTGCGTCAGGAGAAGCTGTCGTGGTCCTGCCGGTGGAGGACCGGTGCGAGTAGGCCGTAGCGGGCGCTCGCTAGCGAGTGTTGCGGGGTGGAAGGCGACGACCACTGCGAAGCGTACACAGCGATTGTGCGGGGTGGGATATTGAGCCGCGAAAGAAAGATGATCGCAGAGGTCGAGGCCGTCGATGTGGCTGAAGACAATATGAGCAGCGCCGTTATGCGAGGGGCTGTCGCTCTGCCGTGGTCAAAGACCCCATCACGTACAAAAGGATTGCGACGGAACCTGAGAGATCTCGCGTCCGGCCGGGCGGGTTGCGCCGCGCCGGTCCGCATCGGGAAGGCGAGGAGCCGTAGCCGATGATGAACGGAGGCGAGAAGTCAGACCCCGCCATAGTAGCTGTGAAACCGGCGAACGAACCTGGGCGACCGGGAGAGGAGTCGGCGGAGCGAAGGGCGGGGACCGAGGGGAACGCGGGCCGGCAAAGCACGCTCCGGGCACAGGACCGGGCAGGCGTGAAACAGGCGCTGGACCGCGTACGGCAAGCCGCAAGGCAAAGGAAAGGGGAGAGGTTCACCACGCTGCTCCACCACGTGGATGTGCGGCTGCTCCGGGAATCGTTCCTCGCGCTTCGGCGCGACGCGGCGCCTGGCGTGGATGGCGTCACATGGGCGGACTACGGGGCTGATCTCGAGCCACGGCTCGCCGATCTGCATGACCGGGTCCATCGGGGAGCGTATCGGGCGCAACCATCGCGGCGGGTCATGATACCCAAGGCCGATGGCAAACAGCGCCCGCTGGCTATCGCCGCCCTGGAGGACAAGATCGTCCAGAAGGCGGTGCTTGCGGTGCTGAACTCGATCTATGAGGAAGACTTCCTCGGGTTCAGCTATGGCTTCCGCCCCAAACGCGGCCAGCACGATGCGCTGGACGCCTTGGACGTCGGGATCGCCGCCCGCCAGGTGAACTTCATCCTGGACGCCGATATCCGCGGCTTCTTCGACACCGTCAGCCAGACATGGCTGATCAAGTTCCTGGAGCATCGGATCGGCGACAGGCGCATCCTCCGCCTGATCCAGAAATGGCTCGAGGCGGGCGTCCTGGAAGACGGGATCGTCACGGCCAGTGAGACGGGGACGGGTCAGGGAGCGGTGATCTCGCCGCTGCTGGCCAATATCTATCTCCACTACGTCTTCGACCTGTGGGCCGAGCAATGGCGCGGGCGAGAAGCAAAGGGGGACATGATCATCGTGCGATATGCCGACGACATCGTCCTGGGCTTCGAGCACGAGGCCGAGGCGCGGCGCTTCCTGGACGCGATGCACGAGAGACTTGGGGACTTCGCCCTGACGCTACATCCGGACAAGACCCGCCTGATCGCCTTCGGCCGCTTCGCGGCGGCCAATCGCAAACGGGCGGGGCTGGGCAAGCCGGAGACCTTCGACTTCCTGGGCTTCACCTTCATCTGCGGCCAATCGACCCGAGGAAGGTTCCTCGTCATGCGATCCTCCCGCCGCGACCGCATGAAGGCGAAGCTCAAGGAAATCGAGGAAGCCCTGCGACGGCGAATGCACCAGCCCATCTCCGAGCAAGGGAAATGGCTGGGCCAAGTGGTCCGCGGCTTCTTCGCCTACCACGCGGTCCCGACCAACAGTCGGGCCCTCGGAGCCTTCCGACACCACGTCATGGCCCTCTGGAGGCGCACGCTTCGGCGGCGCGGCCAGCGGGACACGACCAGCTGGAAGAGGATCGAAGACATCGCCGCCGACTACCTCCCCAAACCCTCCATCCTCCACCCCTGGCCAAGGCAACGCTTCGCCGTCAAACACCCAAGGTGGGAGCCGTATGCGGGAAAGCCGCACGTACGGTTCTGTGCGGGGGGCGCGTAGCAATGCGCGTCCCTACCGCGATT
>DATBEN010000032.1:0-1617 GCA_036276055.1 Caulobacteraceae bacterium | reverse complement strand
GAACCTCGCCCTGATCCGAAGACTCGCCCTCAACACCTTGCGCGCCGACCCGCGCAAAATCCCCCTCTCCCACAAACAGCACAAAGCCCGCTGGTCAGACCACGAACTCATCACCTTGATGACTCACATGCGATAGCCCTGCGCGGGAGGGGAGGGACGGAGCTCTCAGTAGCGCCAGCTCGTGAGGTCGGCGCCGGGCGGGGCGGTCTGGCGGATGCGCTCGAGGATCTTGGGCAGGTACATCACGTCGTAGCGCAGCCGCGAGTAGGCGTTGGCGCGCGTGGGGTCGCCGTTCCAGCAGTGCTCGGCGCGGTCGCCATAGGCGACCTCGCCGTCCCAGGCGGGATCGCGCAGGCTCTCGAGCGTGTCCTGGGCGAAGTAGACCGCGTCGTTGAGGAAGTAGGTGTCGGCCGAGCCGACATAGATGTGCAGCTTGCCCTTCAGCTTGGGCCCCAGCCTCGCCCAGTCGCGCTGGACGATGTGGGTGAGGTCGTAGTGCTCGCGCCAGTACGAGGCGACCTTGGGATTGATGGCGCCGGTCTCCTTGTCGAAGATCGGCGCGGGATAGCCGTCCGGCCCCTGCGGCCCGAACACCGCCTGCCAGATATCGTACTGGCCGCCGGAGCGGCCGTGGTCGCCCAGGACCAGCTCCATGTGATTGGAGTCCCGCTGGGTGGCGAGGATGCGGCCGAGGTAGTCGCGCATCGACGGCCGCTCGACGCCCGCGACGAGGCCCTGGTCCACGTACATGTTGGCGTCGCGGTAAAGGTCGACGTTGGTGAAGGCGCGGAAGTCGATCGGGTCGGGGCAGGCGATGAAGGCCCCGTTGTACATGTCCGGATAGAAGACCTGGGTCGCCATGGCTTCCCAGCCGCCGGTCGACCCGCCGTAGGTGAAGCGCGCCCAGCCCTGGCCAAGGCCGCGGAAGGTCTTCTCGATGTAGGGGATCAGCTCCTTGTTGATGGCGTCGCCATAGGGGCCGAGGTTGGCCGAGTTCACCGCATAGCTGTCGTCGTAATAGGGATTGGCGTGTTCGATCTCGACGACGAGGAAGCGCGGGAAGCCGGGCGAGATCCAGGTCTGGTAGAACCGGTAGGCCTCTTCCTGCTGGATGCGGTTGTAGCCGGCCAGGTGGAAGCGCTCGGAATAGTCCGGCTTCAGATCGGGGTCCGGCGGGGTGATGCGGAACTCGCTCATGTCGGCCGGGAAGTGGCCGTGGAAGACCATCAGGGGATAGTGCGCCTGCAGGTGCTCGGCGAAGCCGGCGGGCAGCAGGACGTGGGCGCCGATGTACATGTCGCGGCCCCAGAAGGCGGAGAGCAGGGCGCTGCGAATGCGCACGTGGCGTACGAACGGCGTGTCGGCGGGCGGGGCGATCGGCGGGATCACCTGGTCGAGCACCAGGACGGGCGGCGGAGCCGCGCCTGGGCCGATGTGGATGCGCACGGGCCGCGAATAGGGGTTGCCGGGCTTTAGGTTCCACTGCTGGCCCTCGCCCATGTCCGGCGGCAGCTTCACCACCGAGCCGTCGGCGCGATGGAAGGTCTCGTAGCGGTTGAGGATCGCCTGCACGACGTAGTCGCCGGGCGGCAGGTTGGAGAGGCGTCGCACGGGCCA
>DATBEN010000031.1:0-13269 GCA_036276055.1 Caulobacteraceae bacterium | reverse complement strand
CGGCGGTCTCCAGTTCGGCCTGCCCGATCACGAGGTCCACAAGGGTGTTACGCGTGAGGCGCGCCTCGGGTCCCCGAGCGCCAGGCCTGTGCCGGAGGACGGCGTTCTCGACGTCCAGGGTGAAGCTCTCGCCAGTATCCTCAAAGACCAGAGTGAGGCCGATCCGTTGATCGGCTGCCTTCTCCCCGTTCAGCCGCACCGACAGGGAGTCGAGCAAGGCTTCGGCGGGCAGGGCGCGCAACTGGCCGGCCGCGCCCTGCCGGGGCGCTGTGGCCGCCGGTCGCGGATTGCGCAGCTCCTGGGCCCCGGTCAGGTAGAAGGCCCGCCACGGACCCGATTCCGCCTGGTAGCCCATCTGTTCGAGAGCATCGGCCTGGAGTTCGCGGGCCTCGGCGTTCGCCGGATCGGCGAAAACGAGATGGTTCACCACCTCGGCGACCCACCGGTATTCCCCGCGATCAAAGGCCGTGCGTGCATGATCGAGAAGAGATTTCGCGCCGCCCGCCAGTTCGACGTAGCGCCGCCCCGCGTCCGTCGGTGGCGGCTTGTGCAGGTTTGCGGGGTTGCCGTCGAACCAGCCGAGATAGCGCTGGTAGACCGCCTTGGCATTGTGGTTGAGCGTGCCGTAGTAGCCCCGCGTGTGCCACTGCGCCTTGAGGGTGGGAGGGAGATCCAGGACCTCCGCGATCTCGAGAGGAGTGAGGCCATGATTGGCCAGGCGCAGGGTCTGGTCGTGGATATACTTGTAGAGGTCTCGCTGCTGGCGGAGGAACTCGCCTGCCGCCTCGCCTCCCCAGCGCGGCCAGTGATGGCTCGCGAAGAGCACGTCGCTTTCACCGCCGAACAGTTCGAGCGCCTCGTCGATGTAGAAGCTCCAGGCCTTGGCGTCGCGCACCTGGGCGCCGCGCGGCGTGTAGATGTTGTGCATATGGCAGGTGCAGTTCTCCGCCATGCACAGGGCGCGGAACTTCGGGAAGAAGAAGTTCATCTCCGCCGGCGCCTCGGTGTCGGGCGTGACCTGGAAGACGATTTCCACGCCATCGAGCGTCAGGCGCTCGCCCGTTCGGCTGATCGCGCGGGTCGGCGGAACCAGACTGACCGAACCCAGGGAGACGGTCTTGCCAAGACCGGAATCGACGTGCCCGCGCGCATCGCGGGGCAGAAGGGAACCGTACATGTAGGTCGCACGACGGCCCATGGCGTTGCCGAGCAGGACGTTCTCGCTCACCGCCGCCTCGAGGAAACCCTCCGGCGCGACGATCTCGAAGCCCCCGGTGATATCCGCATCGGAGATCACGCCGCGCACGCCGCCATAGTGATCGACGTGGCTGTGGGTGTAGATCACCGCCGTCACCGGCTTGTCCCCCCGATGCTGGCGCATGAGCGCGAGCGCGGCGGCGGCCGGCTCGGCGGAGATCAGCGGATCGATGACGATGTAGCCGCGCTCGCCCTCGATGAAGGTGATGTTCGACAGGTCGAAGCCGCGCACCTGGTAGACGCCCGGAGTCACCTCGAACAGGCCGTGGACAGCGTTGAGTCGCGCCTGGCGCCAGAGGCTTGGGTTGACCGTATCGGGCGGCTCGCCGTCCACAAAGGCGAAGGGGGCCATCGACCATGCAGTGCCGACCGTCGCGTCGGGGATGGTCCCGATGAATCCGCGGCGGGCGAGTTCGAAGTCCCCGCTGTCGTCGCCGGGAAGCGCGGCGCGCAGGCGCTCATGCGCAGCGCGGGTGGCCTCGGTGGCAGGCTTTCGATCGCTCACTTGCGGGCGCCTCAGAAGGGGGTCGGAAGAAGGCTGACGTGCGGCCCCATGAGCCACGCCGCCAGCAGGCCGGTGATGACCAGACGTGTGAGCCAGCCGAGGGCGTGCGACACCCCGATCAGCGGGTGGAGCTTCACCCACATCACCATCTGGCCCAGGATGACAACCACTCCGGCGAGCCAGACCAGCACGGCCACTGTCAGCGCCGATGGCAGGGTCAGCGCATCCAGCGCGAGGCACAGGTAGGCGTAGGCGGCGCAGGTCACGACGCCGATCGCCTGGGAGTAGGCGATGCGGCGCGCCCCGCTCAGCTGCGGGTGCTGACGCCAGATCTCGGGGGCGTGCAGGTACTTCTCGTGGAACAGCATGCCCATGAACAGCCAGTCGGTGAATGACGCGAGCGCGCTCGCCCCCACGACCACGGCCCAGAACCGCCAGTCCATTCTCACTCTCCCCCACCTGCCCGGCCACTACACTCCGGATGGCCGCCCCCGCCAAGGGGCCGCGGGCCGACCGCGGAGGGTGAGCCTGATTCCGCGCCGGATCGGTTGTTTCTGCTGAGGTTCTTCGAAATATCACTGGACCTCCCAATGTCGAGCAGTAGTAAGGCGCTGCTCGTGGGAGGCTGTCTTGAAATTGAGAATGATCCGCAACTTTATTGTGGCAGTCGCCCTGACAGTTGCAGGATGTATGGCAGCCTCCGCTTCTCACGCCCAAACCGACGAAATCCAGGTCTATAACGCACAGATCGCCGACCCTGGCGTGATCAACTTGACACTTCACAACAACTACACTCCCGACGGCTTGAAAACCGCCACGTTTCCGGGTGGAGTCGTCCCAAACCACTCATGGAACGGTGTTCCCGAATGGGCGCTCGGCCTGACCCCCTGGTGGGAAGCCGGCCTCTACATGCCGCTCTACACCCTCAGCGACGGCAAGTTCGAACTCGACGGCTTCAAGCTGCGCAGCCTCTTCGTCGTTCCGCACGCCGCCGAACGGACGTTCTTTTATGGAGTCAACTTCGAGTTCAGCTTCAACACGCGCCATTGGGATCAGGACAAGTACACCCAGGAGATTCGCCCTATCGTTGGCTGGCGTGCGGGGCGGTGGGATTTCATCGTCAACCCGATCCTGGATAATTCCTGGAAGGGATTTTCGCGCCTGGACTTCGCCCCGGAAAGCCGGATCGACTACAACGTCACCAAGCTCTGGCAGGTCGGCGTCGAAGAGTACGACGACTTCGGCCGGTTGCAGGACTTCAACCAGAACGTCCCGCGAACCCATCAGGTGTTCGGGGTGGTCGACTTCAACGGCCAGCCGATCAACGTCGAGTTCGGCGCGGGCGTTGGCCTGAACCGCTATACCGACGGCGTGGTGCTAAAGCTGATCCTGTCGAAGGACATAGGCACGATCAGAGGCATCCGCCGGGCGGACGATTAGGGGGTGCGATAAACTCGCAGACATGGCGTCGGCGGCTTTCCCCATCCGTATCGGCCCGCGCAGCGGGTCGAGACTGAGGGGGAAAGGCCGCGCCCCGGATCTCAGAGGCTCATCCCTCCCGCAGATCCGGCGGCGTCGCCTCTTCGGACAACGCGGCGACAGCCTCGTCGAGAGTGAGCACGCTCTGGCGGTCGCTGCCCAGGCGGCGCATGGCCACCTTGCCCTCGTCCGCCTCGCGTCGGCCGACCACGGCCAGCACCGGAACCTTGGCGAGGGAGTGCTCGCGCACTTTGTAGCCCACCTTTTCGTTGCGCAGGTCCGTCTCGACGCGAAGGCCGGCCTTGCGCAGCCGCTCGGCCACGCTGATGGCGTAGTCGTCCGCCTCGGAGGTGATCGTGGCGACCACCGCCTGCACCGGGGCGAGCCAGAGCGGGAAGGCGCCGGCGTAGTGCTCGATCAGTACGCCGAGGAACCGCTCCAATGATCCGGCGATCGCGCGGTGCAGCATCACCGGACGGTGCTTGTCCCCGTCCTCGCCGATGTAGCTGGCGTCGAGCCGCTCGGGCAGGACGTAGTCGAGCTGCAGCGTGCCACACTGCCACGTGCGCCCGATTGCGTCGCGCAGGTGGAACTCGAGCTTCGGTCCGTAGAAGGCGCCCTCGTCGGGGATACGCTCCACCTCCACGCCGGCGGCGTTCGCCGCCCGCTCCAGCGTGTCCTCCGCGATCGTCCATTGCTCATCCGTGCCGAACCTGCGCTCCGGCCGAAGCGCAAGCTTCACCGAATGCAGCTCGACCCCGACATCAGCGTAGATCAGCTTCAGCAGCTCGATGAAGGCCGTCGACTCGGACTCGATCTGGTCCTCGGTGCAGAAGATGTGCGCGTCGTCCTGGATCATCCGCCGCACACGGAGCAATCCAAGCAGCGAGCCCGAGCTCTCGTACCGGTGGAGCGCGCCGAACTCCATCATGCGAATCGGCAGTTCGCGGTAGGACCGCTGGCCCTGGTTGAAGATCTGCACATGGCACGGACAGTTCATCGGCTTGACCGCGAGCGTCTCGCCCTCCTCGGTCTCGCACACGAACATGTTCTCGTGGAACTTCTCCCAGTGCCCGGAGCGCTCCCACAGGGAAACGTCGAGGATGTTCGGCGTCGACACCTCGACATAGCCGGCGCGGTCCGTCCGGCGACGGACGTAGTCTTCGAGCGTACGGTAGAGCGTCCAGCCTTTGGGATGCCAGAACACCATCCCCTTCCCCTCCTCCTGGATGTGGAAGAGGTCCATTGCGCGGCCGATGCGCCGGTGGTCGCGGCGCTCGGCCTCTTCGAGGCGATGGAGGTAGGCCTCCAGATCGGCCTCCGACGCCCACGCCGTGCCGTAGATCCGCTGCAGCTGGGCATTGGCCTGGTTCCCGCGCCAGTAGGCGCCGGCAAGCTTCGTCAGCTTGAACGCCTTGCCCACGTGCCGCGTGGAGGGCAGGTGCGGCCCTCGGCAGAGGTCCTTCCACGCGCCCTGGCGATAGACGCTGATCGGCTCCTTCTGCGGGATGTCGCGGATGATCTGCGCCTTGTAGTCCTCGCCGATCTCCTCGAAGTGGCGGATCGCCTCGTCCCGGTCCCACACCTCGCGCGTGATCGCCTCGTCGCGGTCGACGATCTCGCGCATCCGCGCCTCGATCGCCGCGAAGTCTTCCGTCGAGAACGGCTCATCGCGGGCAAAGTCGTAGTAGAAGCCGTCCTCGACATTGGGGCCGATGGTGACCTGCGTGCCGGGGAAGAGTTCCTGGACCGCCTCGGCGAGGACGTGGGCCGTGTCGTGGCGGATCACGTTCAGCGCCTCGGGGGCGTCGCGCGTGACGATCTCGATCCGGCCGCCGTGGTCTAGCGGCCGCGCGAGGTCGCGCAGTTCGCCGTCGAGCCTGACCAGCAGGGCCTTCTTCTCGAGCGACTTGGAGATGGCGGCGGCGACCTCGCGGCCCGTCACCCCATCGGGGAATTCACGGGCCTGGCCGTCGGGGAACGTCAGTTGGATCATGTCTCTTCGGCTTCTTTCCCGCCCGTCTCGCGGGCGCGGGCGGCACCGGGTCGTATCCCTGGCCGCCGAATGGATGGCAACGGCACACGCGCCACGCCGCGAGGGCGCCCCCGCGGATAAGCCCGTGCTGGGTCAGGGCCTGCGCCGCATAGTCCGAACAGGTCGGGATGAAGCGGCACTGTCGCCCGAACCACGGCGAGAGCGTCAGCTTATAGGCGCGATGCGCGCCCCAGACGACGCGGTCGTAAAAGTCCATGCCAGCGCGCCCGTGGCGGAGACTCCGCTCAGGCCGCGCCGGCGCGGCGAGTTCGCTCCGTCTGAGCCATCCGGCACGCGTCGACCGCCGCCTCGAACGCGAGGAGCGTCGAGGCGTGGCGGGGCGGGTAATCCTTCACCGGTTCGAGCATGGCTAGGTCCGAGAAGCGTCCTTCCGGAGGCGCGCCTCCAGACTTCAACATAGCACGCAGCGCGTCGCGCGCCATTTCGATCTCCACCGGCCGCGCGCCGACAACGTGCTCGCCGAGCACCGCCGCGGCCGCCTGGCCGAGAGCGCAGGCCTTCACCTCCTGGCCGAAGTCCGCCACGCGGCCGTCCGCGCCGATCACCACGTCCACGACGATCCGGCTGCCGCACAGCTTGGAGACCTTCTCCGCCGTGCCCCCGGGTTTCGCCAGGCGCCCTGCGCGCGGCATGTTGGCCGCGGCCTTCAGGATCTTCGCCGAATAGAGCTCGTCGATCATGGCGAAGGATATCGGCTCGACGCGGCTGAAATCCAGGCCTTGACGTCGCTGTTACGGGTGTTCAGCGGCTGGCGTCCGCCGGGGAGCCGCCCCCCTCGTAGGCCGCCTCAGCCCTCGCCTTTACCGCCTCGCCCATGGCGGCGAAGCCCTTGCGGATGTCCTTGGCCATCCGTCGGAGCAGCAGGGGGGCGAAGCGACCGCGGAAGAGCTCGCCGTTGGAGAAGATGCAGCCCGTCTCGGTGAGCGCCTCGATCTCGATGTAGCGCGTGCTCTGGATCAGGCCGCCCAGGATGCTGAGCCGCCAATGGATCTGATCATTGGGCACCCAGTCGAGGATGACGGGACGGATGGCGCGCACCTTCTGGCCAGGAATGGCCACATCGAGGTCGAGCTGGGCGCCGATGCGCAGGATGCCCTTGGCGCGCGGATAGAGCGGGTTCCAATCCTTCCACGCCTCGATGTCGGAAATTGCGTCCCAGATCACCTCCGCAGGCGCACGCACGCCGACGCGATGCTCGATCTTCACGTCCACCTCAGACGCGCTCCTTCATCCGCCAGGTCGCTCCCGTGGCGTTGTCCATCACTTCCACGTCCATGGCCGTCAGCTCGGCGCGCAGCGCATCGGCGAGGGCGAAGTCCTTCGCCTTCCGCGCCGCGACCCGGCGGGCGATCAGGTCCTCGATCTTCGCCGTGAGGGCCGCGTCGGCGCCACCCTGGAACCAGGCCGCCGGATCGGCGCCGAGGAAGCCCGCGAGACGCGCGCTCGCGAGCAGCTCGCCCTTGGCCGCGGCGCGCTCGGCGCCCTTGGCCGCGTCCAGCCGGCTGGCGAGGGCGAACAACTCGGCGTTGGCCTTGGGCGTGTTCAGGTCGTCCAGAAGCGCCTCGAGGAAGGCCGGAGCGGGCTCTGCGGGCGCGGCTTCCACGTCGGCCGCCCGCATCAGGGCGCCGTAAAGGGTGTCCAGCGCGCGCTTGGCCTGGGCCGCGGCGTCCTCGCTCCACGCCAGCGGCTGGCGATAGTGCGAGGCCAGGAGGGCCCAGCGCAGGGCCTCGCCCGGGAAGCGGTCGATGAGGTCGTGGACCAGAGTCACGTTGCCCAGGCTCTTGGACATCTTGTCCTGGCCCAGGTTCAGGAAGCCGTTGTGCACCCAGTAGTGCGCGTAGCCCTCGTCGCAGGCGCACACGCCCTGGGCGATCTCGTTTTCGTGGTGCGGGAAGATGAGGTCATGACCCCCGCCGTGGATGTCGATCGGCAGTCCCAGCGTCTGCTCGATCATGGCGGTGCACTCGATGTGCCAGCCAGGGCGGCCAGGGCCGAACGGGCTCTCCCACACCGGCTCGCGGGGCTTGGACGGTTTCCAGAGCACGAAATCGGCGGGATTGCGCTTGTACGGCGCCACCTCGACCCGAGCGCCGGCGATCATGTCCTCCATCGAGCGGCCCGACAGGGCGCCGTAGGCGGGGAAAGCCTGGATGTCGAAGAGGACGTGCCCCTCGGCCTCGTAGGCGGCGCCCGCCTGCACCAGACGCCCGATCAGGGCGACGATCGCCTCCATCGTCCGGGTCGCCCGCGGCTGGAAGGTGGGCCTCAAGGCCCCGAGCGTCGCCATGTCGGAATTGTAGACGGTCAGGTACCGCTCGGTGATCACATCGATCGGCACGCCTTCCTTGGCGGCCTTGGCGTTGATCCTGTCGTCGACGTCGGTGACGTTGGCGGCGTAGAGGACATGGTCCTCGCCGTAGAGGCGTTGCAGCAGCCGGAACAGCAGGTCGAAAGCGACCACCGGCCTGGCGTTGCCGATGTGGGCGTAGTTGTAGACCGTCGGCCCGCAGACATACATCGTCACCCGTGACGGATCGCCGGGAGCGAAGTCCCGCTTGGCGCGGGCCATGGTGTCGTACAGGCGCAGGGTCATGGTGCGTCGCTATATAGCCTTGGGACGGCGGAAAGCCATTTGGAGACGAGCGTGGCGACTGAAGCATCCTTTCCGAGCGCCCCGGACAAGGAGAGCCTGGAGCATGGGACGGTTCTCGCCCCCCGCTTCGATCGGGACGGCCTGATCGCCGCCGTGGCCGCTGACGCGCGCACAGGCGAGGTGCTGATGCTGGCATGGATGAACGCAGAGGCGCTCGGCCGCACCCTGGAAACGGGGATCGCCCACTACTACAGCCGCTCGCGCCAGGCCCTCTGGAAGAAGGGGGAGACCAGCGGGCAGATTCAGACCGTGTGCGAACTGCGCGTCGACTGCGACCAGGACGCGGTGCTGCTGAAGGTGGACGTGGGCGGTGACGGCGGCGCCTGTCACACAGGCCGTCGCTCCTGCTTCTACAGGGTCGTCGAAGGCGACCGCCTTGTCGTCCACGACTGACGCGCGGCCAGCGCAGATCATCGAAGTCACGCTTGATGCGCCGAACGGCCGGCTGGACCGGGCGCTGGCCGAAGCCCTGCCGGAGGTCTCCAGGGCGCGGCTTCAGGCTCTGATGGTCCAGGGCGCGCTCACCCGCGAGGGCGTGACGCTCGCCGATCCCGCGGCGCGGGCGGCGTCCGGGTTGTACCGCCTCGCCATTCCGGCCACCGCCCCTGCGGAGCCGCGGGGCCAGGACCTCGGTCTCGCCGTGCTGTTCGAGGACGACCACCTCATCGTCATCGACAAGCCCGCGGGGATGAGCGCCCATCCCGCGCCGGGCAGCGAAGATGGCACGCTGGTCAACGCCCTGATCCACCACTGCGGGGCCAGCCTCTCGGGAATAGGCGGCGTGGCGCGGCCGGGGATCGTCCACCGGCTGGACAAGGGAACGTCGGGGGTGATGGTCGCGGCCAAGACCGACGCGGCCCATCAAGGCCTCTCGCGTCTGTTCGCCACCCACGATATCGAGCGGTCCTACATCGCCCTCGTGCGCGGCGCCCCCACTCCCGCCCAGGGAACCATCGCCACCCGGCTCGGCCGCTCGACGCATGACCGCAAGAAGATGGCCGTCCTGGCGCGGAGCGGACGGGAGGCGGTGACGCACTACAAGGTGGAAAAGACCTTCGGGCCGGCCGCGAAGCCGCTGGCGGCGCGCGTTCGGTGCCGCCTGGAGACCGGTCGGACGCACCAGATCCGCGTCCATCTGGCCCACAAGGGCGCCCCCTGCCTGGGCGATCCGGTCTATGGCGCCGGGGCGCCGGCGCCTGCGGTGCGCGCGGCGGTCGAGGCGGCGGGCCTGCGCCGCCAGGCCCTGCACGCGGCAGTGCTCGGCTTCGTCCATCCGCTGACGGGCGAGGCGTTACGGTTCGAAACCGCGCCGCCTGCCGATTTCTGCGCCCTTGAAGGTGCGCTCAAAGGGTTGTGAGAACGATTCGCACCCTCGGCCGGTGAACCGGGCGCAACAAAACCCTATATGGGGTATTCTCAGACTCCTCCGCGCCCACGCTCTCGAGTCTTCAATGGTGGGGATTTAGGAAGTCCATGGCATCTGTCAATGCCCTTTCGGTAATGTCGCCTGATGGCGGCCTGTCTCGTTACCTGACCGAGATCCGGAAATTCCCGATGCTCGCGAAGGACGAAGAATTCATGCTGGCCAAGCGTTGGCGTGAACATCAGGATCCGGAAGCGGCGCATAGGCTCGTCACATCTCACCTTCGTCTCGTGGCCAAGATCGCCATGGGTTACCGTGGTTATGGTCTGCCGATCGGCGAAGTGATCTCTGAAGGCAATGTCGGCCTGATGCAGGCCGTGAAGAAGTTCGAGCCGGACAAGGGTTTCCGCTTGGCGACC
This sequence comes from Caulobacteraceae bacterium, assembly GCA_036276055.1. Lineage (GTDB taxonomy): Bacteria > Pseudomonadota > Alphaproteobacteria > Caulobacterales > Caulobacteraceae > Acaudatibacter. Next base: position 3,537 of record DATBEN010000031.1, on the reverse strand, counting down.
TACGCCATGTGGTGGATCCGCGCCTCGATCCAGGAATACATCCTGCGGTCTTGGAGCCTGGTGAAGATGGGCACCACGGCGGCGCAGAAGAAGCTGTTCTTCAACCTGCGCAAGGCCAAGAGCGAGATCAGCGCGCTCGAGGAAGGCGATCTGCGCCCCGAACAGGTGAGCCAGATCGCCACCAAGCTTGGCGTGCTCGACTCCGAAGTGATCTCGATGAACCGCCGGCTCGCCGGCCCCGACGCCTCGCTCAACGCGCCGCTGCGCGCCGACAGCGAGAACGAGTGGCAGGACTGGCTGGAGGACAAGGATCAGGTCAGCCAGGAGACCCAGCTCGCCGAGGACGAGGAAAAGCAGATCCGCATGAGCCTCCTCGAAGAGGCCATGACGGAGCTCACCGATCGCGAGCGGCACATCCTGACCGAACGCCGGCTGAAGGATGATCCGACCACCCTGGAGACCCTCGCCTCCGAGTACGGCGTCAGTCGCGAGCGGGTCCGTCAGATCGAAGTCCGCGCGTTCGAAAAGCTGCAACGCGCCATGCGCGCGGCGGCGGCGGAACAGAACCTGGAAACCGCCTGACCCGTCCCCCTTCCGGGGGCGGACTCACAAATCTCTGGCTCGCCCGCGCGGTTTCGATCCTCCTCCGCGCGGAGGAGGATCCAAGGGACAGTAGTTCAGCGACAATTCTGCGCCGCGATGAGGTCCCGGACGTCGTGGAGCGTCTTGGCGACGGCGACGCACAGCCCTCGCATCTCCTCCGTGGCCTCGAGCAGATCCGGCACCATGATCGTCATCAGGCCGGCCGCATGTGCGGCGCGAACGCCGTTGTGCGAGTCCTCCAGGCCAAGGCAGGCGCCGGGCGCTACGCCCAGCCGTTCGGCGGCCGTCAGGAAGGGGTCGGGGTTGGGCTTGCCCCTGGCGTAGTCGCCATGCGCGACCACCGCCTGGAAGCGGCCCGCCATGGCGCCGAGCTGGCGCTCGACCGCCGCATGGGATGACGAGGTTGCGATTGCTCGTGGCAGGCCCACGGCGTCGAGGTCGTCAAGCAGTTCGATGACGCCGGCCTTGAGCTGAAGGTCCACCGCCATCTGGGCGTGGGCGTGGGCGTTCACCGCCTTGATCCACACGTCGTAATCGAAGTCCGCGCCGAAATGCTCGAGCACCACTTTCTGGTTCTGCTCTCGCGGCGCGCCGACCATGCGGAGGAACACCTCCATGGTGATGTCCAAGCCGACGCCGTGGGTGACGGCGAACATGGAGTCGCGGAAGATCCGCTCCGAGTCGGTGAGCAGGCCGTCCATGTCGAAGACGACGCCTGCGACCCGCCTGGGCAGGGGCGGAAGGCTCACGCCTCGCCTCGCGCGAACGCGTCCGCCTCGTAACCCTGGAAGAAGAGCATGGCCGTGAGGTCCGTATGCTCGATCCGCGCGCGGGCGCGTTCGGCGACGATCGGCTTGGCGCGGTAGGCGACCCCGAGACCCGCCGCCTCGATCATCGCCAGGTCGTTGGCCCCATCGCCGATCGCCGCGGTCTCGGAGAGGTCGAGCCCCAGCGCTCCCGCTTCCTCGACGAGGGCCGCCAGCTTGGCCTCTCGCCCAAGGATCGGGAGGGCCACCTCGCCCGACAGCCGCACGCCGTCGTCGATGAGCCGGTTGCCGCGATGGGCGGCGAAGCCCGCCGCCGCGGCCACCCGCGAAGTGAAGAAGTCGAACCCTCCGGAGACGAGGACGCAGCGCGCCCCGTGCTGCGTCATGGTCCGCGCCAGCATCGCCGCTCCCGGCTCGAGCCGGACGCGCTCGGCATAGACCTGCTCGAGCGCATCGAGGCCGAGCCCGGCCAGCCGGGAGACCCGCTCGATCAGGGCGCCCTCGAAGGGAATCTCTCCGGCCATGGCGCGGGCGGTGATCGCCGCGATCTCGGACTTCAGGCCCGCGACGTCGGCCAGCTCGTCCAGGCACTCGCAACCGATGATGGTCGAATCCATGTCGGCGACCAGCAGGCGCTTTCTGCGTCCTTCCGCAGGCTGAGCGCAGAAGTCCGCCGGCTGACGCTCGAGCGCGCGGCTCGCGGCGCTGGCCAGCGCCTGCGCACTATCTCCCTCGGTGAAGAGATCGAGCGCCCCTTCCCCCAGCTGGCGCATCTCCAGCACGGGGTGACCGGCGCCCGCGACGGCTTCCAGGCCCTCGCCCACGACAGCCTGCAAGGTCTCGAAATCGCGGCAGACGAGGGTGAGAACGAGGCGCACGGCGCGCGCTGCTTGGCCGATCGCCACGCGCAGCGCAAGCCGTGCCGGTTCTGCGCGTGAGCCAGCTTGCGCGCGCTCGCCATTGCGAGGCATGGAGGCGGCGCAGAAGACGGGCGGTCGCGCCCGCGGAGGAGACCGGATGGCGCAGGACACGGAGACCCGCGAGGCGATACTCGAGCCCGAGCTGCCGATCATCGATCCCCACCATCACCTGTGGGATCGCCGGGCCGCGCCGCCGCCCGAAGGGCCGCCGCGTCACGGGTTCGAAGCGCTGCTGCGCCTCTCGCCCCGCTACATGCTGCACGAGCTTCTCGCGGACATGAAACGCGGCCACAAGGTGATCGCCACCGTCTACATGGAATGCGGGTCGTTCTACCGGCAGGACGGGGATCTGGCCCTCCGTTCGGTGGGCGAGACCGAGATGGTCACCAGCATCGCCGCCGTCGGCGGCTCCGGCCAATATGGTCCGGTCAGCCCCTGCGCGGGGATCGTCGGCCACGTCGACCTCACCATCGGCGAACGCGCCCGCGAGGTGCTGGAGACGCACATCGCCCACGGCGGCGGCCGCTTCCGCGGCATCCGCCACAGCGCCTCGGCGGACGCGGACGCGGACGTCCTCGGACCCCTCGCGCGCCGGGCGCCCGGCCTCTATCGCGACGAGACCTTCCGCAAGGGATTCGCCCAGCTCGAGCCCCTCGGCCTGTCATTCGACGCCTGGCTGCTGGAGCCGCAGCTGCCGGAGCTGGTCGACCTCGCGCGGACCTTCCCGGGAACGACGATCATCCTCGACCACGTGGGCACGCCGCTGGGGATCGGCGCCTATGCCGGCCGGCGCGGCGAGCGGTTCGACATCTGGCGCGGCGAAATCAGGGCGCTTGCCGAATTGCCCAACGTCCACGTGAAGGTCGGGGGCCTCGCCATGCCCTTCGCCGGCTTCGACTCCTTCATGAGCGAGCCCGCCGCCGGTTCGGAACAGCTGGCGGAAGAGTGGCGCCCCTACGTCGAGACCTGCATCGAGGCGTTCGGACCCACGCGCTGCATGTTCGAGAGCAACTTCCCGGTGGACCTCGGCAGCTGCGCGTACGACGTCCTCTGGAACGCCTTCAAACGCCTCGCCGCCGGCGCCTCGGACGACGACAAGACGGCCCTTTTCAGCGACACCGCCCGGCGCGTGTATCGCCTCGACATCTGACGGAAGGACACATGCACTACAAGGAGCTGAAGACCGCCTGGGCCGAGCTCACCGCGACGGGCGCGCCGTTCGAGATCGTGCGCACGCCGATCCGCGG
>DATBEN010000030.1:0-15581 GCA_036276055.1 Caulobacteraceae bacterium | reverse complement strand
CGCAAAGGAGCTACGACATGACGGCGCTCAGGCTCGAACATGTGAACATCACCGTGCAGGATCCCGCCGCGGCGGCGAAGCTCATGGAGGACGTCTTCGGCTGGAGGGTCCGCTGGGAAGGGCCGGCCCTAGCCGGCGGCCACACGGTCCACGTGGGATCGGCGGACCACTATCTCGCGCTCTACGCGCCCGCTGGCGGGGGCCACACCTTCCCCAAAGGCCAGCCGCTGAACCATGTCGGCGTCGAAGTCGACGATCTCGACGCGGTCGAAGCGCGGGTGAACGCCGCCGGCCTCACGCCCTTCAATCATGGCCACTACGACCCCGGCCGGCGGTTCTATTTCCTCGACGCCAACGGCATCGAGTTCGAAGTGGTGAGCTACGCGTGAGCCCTGGCCGGCGTTCCGCTCACGCCTGGAAGTAGGTCCGATACCAGTCGATCTCGTGATGATCCTTCATCTCGGGCCGAAAGCCGCTCTTCCCGTCCAGCTTGCGGAAGATCGCGTTGTCGCGCTGGCTCACCACCGGGATTCCGCTGCGGACCAGCAGCGCCGCGCAGACGCCCTGCCCGATCTGGTGCGCGGCCGTGCTGCGCGCGCCGCGGTAGATCACCTGGGATCCGCAGGCGGCGCTGATGTCCGCGAGCACCGCCAGATGCACGTCGTTCTCCCGCGCGACCTGCAGCATGCGCTGGGCCGCAGCGATCATGCCATCGGTCCAATCCTTTCCGGACTCGGAAAGCACCCGGGCGCGACCTTCGAGCACGTCGTGCCCATCCCCCGCTAGGGTCGGCCGAGTTGTTTCTTGACATTTTGCAATATCATCGGCAGACTCCTGACTCTTCCCCACACCCCGGAGTCCGCATGCCGCCGCTGGAGAACCCGCGCCACGAGGCCTTCTGCCAGTTCATCGCCAAGGGCTACGGTAAGGAGGACGCCTATGAGGAGGCGGGCTTTACGCCGGGCTTCGACCACGCCAATCGGCTCTACCAGCGCGACTACATCCTGAAGCGGATCGCCGAACTGCGCACCGCGCAGACCGACATCAGCGGCGCGACGCCCCGCGCGGTGATCGCCGAGCTGCTGCGTCTTGCAAAGGCCAACGAGGCGCTGGAGGACGCGGGGGCCCTGCGCGAAGCCCGCCAATGCCTGACCGAGGCGTTGAATCTGGCTAGTACGTTGAAAACCCAAAGAAACGCCGAACGAAAAGGCTGGTCCTGAGGCCCGGATTCCCTCCACTTCCCGCCTGCCGACCGCCAATTCCCGCCAACTCATGACCAACATGGTTGCTCACCCTGAAGGGCAGGAACAGCTCTCCCCCTACTCCGGCGGAGTCGGGGCGCGGCCGATCCAGATCTGGCGGCTGCGGGCGAGCAGTTCGCCCTCGGCCGTGAAGAGGGCGGTGCCGGAGAGGCTCTTGCGCCCGCTGCGTTCGATCGGCCAGGCGGTGACGATGCAGGCCTCGTCCGCGCGCGGCCGGCGCGTGACCTCGCACGTCATGGTGCCCAGAAGCCCGCCGCCGCCCTCCTGCACGACCCAGGCCACCGAGCCGGGACAGTCGAGCGCCGCCCACACCACCTCCAGCCGCGTCAGCCCGTCCTCGTCGGCGAAGTTCGCGTGCGGCGTCCAGGGCGAGGCCACGTGACCGGCCGGCGCGCCCTCCAACTGTCCTGCGAAGACGCGGCAAGCATAGCCGTCGTCCAGCACCCCGCAGGTGAAGCACACGGGATGGAACGGCCGCCTGAGCCCAATGAATGTGGGGGCGGCGGCGCTCGCCGCCTCGAGGCTCGGCGGTGCGGGTGGCTGGGGCAGGTCGGCGGGATCGCCGGATCGCGCCTCGCCGATCAGGAGGGCGCCGTCCAGGCTGGTGAGGCGCACCCCCTCTTCGGTCGCGGTCAGCCGCATGGGGCTGTCCAGCGGCACGGGCGCGCGCAGCACGGCTGTGGCGAGGCAGCCGATCGGCCCGGCCAGCAGGCCGCTCACATAGCCGCCGTTGCCCGAGTTGGGCGGGCCGCGGAACTGGGTGGCGACGACGACCTCACGGCCAACGCCGACGACTGTCGCGGCGCTCAGACGGAGATCGCCGCGCGGGCGCCCTTGTCTCGAACGATCTCCAGGGCCTGGGCTTCGTCCAGGCGATCCAGCAGCGCCCGGTGCTCGTCCCACAAAGCGGGCGGCAGGCGGTCGCCAAACCGCTCGTACGCCGGCGGGATCAGCCGCGCCTCCTCGCGCCAGGTCTCGACATCGACGTCGAGCAGAAGCTCCAGCTCCCCGTCCGAGAGGTCGAGTCCGCTGAGGTCGAGATCGCCGACCTCGGGCAGGCGGCCGATGGCCGTGTCGCGCGCGCCCACCTCCTTCTCCAGGCGCTGGACGATCCACTTCAGCACCCGGCTGTTGTCGCCGAAGCCCGGCCACACGAAGCGGCCCTGCGCGTCTTTGCGGAACCAGTTGACGAAGAAGATGCGCGGCAGCTTCGCCGGGTCGGGCGCCCGGGCGCCGACGGACAGCCAATGGCCGAAATAGTCCGCCATGTTGTACCCGCAGAAGGGCAGCATGGCGAAGGGGTCGCGCCGCAGCTCGCCGACCTTGTTCTCCGCCGCCGCCGTGCCTTCGGAGGCGACGTTGGAGGCCAGGAACACACCGTGCGCCCAGTCATAGGCCTCGGTCACCAGGGGAACGGCGCTGGCGCGCCGACCGCCGAACAGGATGGCGGAGACCGGCACGCCGGCCGGGTCCTCCCACTCCGGCGCGATCGCCGGGCACTGGCTCGCCGGGGCGGTGAAGCGGGCGTTGGGGTGCGCGGCGGGCTCGCCGGAGTCGGGGCTCCATGGCCGGCCCTTCCAGTCGGTCAGGCCCTTAGGCGGGGCGTCCGTCAGCCCCTCCCACCACACATCCCCGTCCGCCGTCAGGGCGACGTTGGTGAAGATGGTGTTCTTCGACAGGGCCGCGATGGCGTTGGGATTGGTGGCGTGGCCGGTGCCCGGCGCGACGCCGAAAAAGCCCGCCTCCGGATTGATCGCCCGCAGGGCCCCGTCCTCGGCGAATCGCATCCAGCAGATGTCGTCGCCGATCGTCTCGGCCTTCCAGCCGCGGAGAGTCGGCTGCAGCATGGCGAGGTTGGTCTTGCCGCAGGCGCTGGGGAAGGCGGCGGCCACGTAGCGCGCCTTGCCGGCGGGCGAGGTCAGCTTGAGGATCAGCATGTGCTCGGCCAGCCAGCCTTCGTCCCTGGCCATCACCGAGGCGATGCGCAGGGCGTAGCACTTCTTGCCCAGCAGGGCGTTGCCGCCATAGCCGGAGCCGAACGACCAGATCTCCCGTTCCTCGGGGAAGTGGCAGATGTACTTGGTCTCGTTACAGGGCCAGGGAACGTCCTGTTCGCCCGCCGCCAGCGGCTTGCCCACCGTGTGCATCGCCGGGACGAAAAAGCCGTCCTCGCCCAGCGCCTCCAGCGCCGCCTTGCCCATGCGGGTCATGATCCGCATCGAGACGACCACATAGGGGCTGTCGGTGATCTCGACCCCAAGCGCGCTGATCTTCGAGCCCACCGGGCCCATCGAGAAGGGCACGACGTACATGGTGCGGCCGCGCATGGCGCCGTCGAACAGGCCCTCCAGCTCGGCCTTCATGGCCTTGGGCTCGCGCCAGTTGTTGTTGGGGCCGGCGTCGGCTTCGTCGGGCGGGCAGATGAAAGTGCGGCTCTCGACCCGGGCGACGTCGCGCGGGTCGGAGGCGGCGTAGAAGCTGTTGGGGCGCTTGGCCGGGTCGAGTTGCTTCAGAGTGCCCGCGGCGACCATCTCCGCGGTCAGCCGGTCCCACTCCTCCTCCGAGCCGTCGCACCAGACCACCCGGTCGGGCTTGGCCAGGGCGGCCATCTCCCTCACCCATTCCACCAGCCGGCGGTGTCGCGTGGGGGCCGGCTCGAGCCCCGGAATGGCTCCAATCACCGATACATCTCCCTCGGGCACGTTTCCTCGTCCTGTTGTTTCAATGCGCCGCGAGCGCCACCGGCTCCCGCGACAGGTCTAGGTAGGCCGGCCCACGGCCTCGCGTAAACGGTCTTCTCGCTCAACGGACCACCATTGGACGACCGCCAAATGCGTTTCAATACCGTATCATGTTCCCGCCAAGGGGCGGGCGCCGCACAGTTTGGCGCCGGCGCCTGCCCCGGTGTCAGAGGCCGTCCGCCTGGGCGAGCGCGACGCCGCCGTCGACAGCAATCGTCTCACCCACCACGTAATCTCCCGCCCGCGAGGCCAGGTAGATGGCCGCTGCGGCCATGTCCTCGTCGGTCCCGATGCGGCGGCTGGGGATGCGCCGGGCCACCGCATCGCCGTGGTCGCGGGCGTCGCGGTTCATGTCCGAGGCGAAGGCGCCCGGCGCGATCGCGCTGACGACGATGTGATCGGAAATCAGGCGCGCCGCGATCCTCCGTGTCAGGTAGATCAGCCCGGCCTTGGAGGCGTGGTAGGAATAGGTCTCCTGCGGATTGAGGCGGATCCCGTCGATCGAGGCGATGTTGATCACCTTGGCCGGCCGCTCCGCGCTCGCCGACGCCTTCAGGGCGCCGTGCAGCGCCTGGGTCAGGAAGAAGGGCGACTTGAGGTTGAGGTTCAACACCTTGTCCCAGCCGCTCTCGGGGAAGTCCTCGAAGGTCGCACCCCACGCCGCCCCGGCGTTGTTCACCAGGATGTCCAGCTTCGGCGCCCGCTCGGTCAGACGCGCGGCCAGGGCGCGGCAGCCCTCCACCGTCGAGACGTCCTGCGGGAGCGAGATGCAGGTCCCGCCGTTCTTGGACAGCTCCTCGGCCATGGCGTCGCATTTGTCGGCCTTGCGCGAGGAGATGTAGACCTTGGCCCCCTGCATCAGGAAACCCTCGGCGATCATCCGCCCGATCCCCCGCGACCCGCCCGTCACCAGCGCCACGCGCCCCTCGAGCGAAAACAAGTCCTTGATCATGGCGTCTCCAGAGTCCTTTCCCCCGCAAGCGCCACAGCCCCGCTCCGCCCGTCAAGGGCCGCGCGTCCCTCCCCGGAAGGCGAGGGATAGTTTGGCCTGCGACCGCCATCAGATTTCCTGCAAGGGCCGCGCCTTGCTCACCTTCGCCGGCGGGCCTAACTCCTTGGCCCAGCCGCAGCGCGCCGGCGCAGGACGAGAAGGCCAGGATCGGCTGAATGACCGTTGAAGCCCTGATCGGGCCCTCCGCCGCGGATCGCTCCGCTTCCCGCCTCACCCACCTCCAGCGCCTGGAGGCCGAGAGCATCCAGATCCTTCGCGAGGTCGTGGCCGAGCGCGAGCGGCCGGTGATGCTCTATTCGGTGGGCAAGGACTCGGCGGTGATGCTGCACCTTGCCCGCAAGGCCTTCTATCCCTCGCGTCCGCCCTTCCCCCTGCTCCACGTCGACACGACCTGGAAGTTCCAGGCGATGTACGAGATGCGCGAGCGGATGGCGCGCGAGCACGGCTTCGAGCTGATCGTCCACCAGAATCCAGAGGCCAAGGCGCGCGGGATCAACCCCTTCGACCATGGCTCCCTGCACACCGACCTGTGGAAGACCGAAGGCCTCAAGCAGGCGCTCGACGCCCACGGTTTCGACGCGGCCTTCGGCGGCGCGCGTCGCGACGAGGAGAAGAGCCGCGCCAAGGAGCGGGTCGTTTCCGTGCGCGAGCCTGGCCACGGCTGGGACCCGAAGAACCAGCGGCCCGAGCTCTGGAAGCTCTACAACACGCGCCTTTCGCCCGGTCAGACCCTGAGGGTGTTCCCGCTCTCCAACTGGACCGAGCTCGACGTCTGGCAATACATCCACCTGGAGGACATCCCGGTAGTGCCGCTCTACTTCGCCGCCCCGCGCCCGGTGGTCGAGCGCGACGGGACGCTGATCATGGTCGATGACGAGCGCATGCGCCTGCGCCCCGGCGAAACCCCGCAGATGCGAAAGGTGAGGTTCCGCACGCTGGGCTGCTATCCACTCACCGGCGCCGTCGAGAGCGAGGCCGAGACCCTGCCCCAGATCATCCAGGAGATGCTCCTCTCCACCACCTCCGAGCGCCAAGGCCGGGTGATCGACCACGACCAGTCCGCCTCGATGGAGAAGAAGAAGCGCGAGGGCTATTTCTGATGCCCCACGGGACCGACCTGATCGAGACGGACATCGAGGCCTATCTCGACGCCCAGCAGAACAAGTCCCTGCTGCGCTTCATCACCTGCGGCTCGGTGGACGACGGCAAGTCGACGCTGATCGGACGCCTGCTCTACGACTCGAAGATGATCTTCGACGACCAGCTTGCGGCCCTGGAGGCGGATTCCCGCCGGGTCGGCACCCAGGGCGGGGAGATCGATTTCGCCCTCCTGGTGGACGGCCTCGCCGCCGAGCGCGAGCAGGGCATCACCATCGACGTCGCCTACCGCTTCTTCGCCACCGACAAGCGCAAGTACATCGTCGCCGACACGCCCGGCCACGAGCAGTACACCCGCAACATGGTCACCGGCGCATCCACCGCCGACCTCGCCGTGATCCTGATCGACGCGCGCAAGGGCGTCCTGACCCAGACGCGGCGCCACAGCTTCCTCGTCCACTCCCTGGGCATCGAACGGGTGGTGCTGGCGGTGAACAAGATGGACCTGGTCGGCTTCGACCAGGCCGTCTTCGACCACATCGTCGACGACTATCGCGCCTTCGGCGACGCACTGGGGATCGCCGAGGTCGTCGCCATCCCGATCTCCGGCCTGCGCGGCGACAACATCGCGCGCCGCAGCGACCTGACGCCCTGGTACGCCGGTCCGACCCTGATCGACCATCTCGACACCGTGGAGGTGGACCAGGATCGCCGCGCGGCCCGTCCGTTCCGGATGGCCGTGCAGTGGGTGAACCGCCCCGACCTCGACTTCCGGGGCTTCAGCGGTCAGGTGGACGCCGGCGTCGTGCGTCCCGGAGATCCGGTGCGCGTGCTGCCCTCGGGCCGCGAGAGCCGGATCGCGCGCATCGTCACCGCCGACGGCGACCTCGCCCTGGCCGTCGCGGGGCAGTCGGTTACTCTCACCCTGGCCGATGAGATCGACTGCTCGCGCGGCGACGTGATCGCTGCCGCCATCTCCCCCGTCGAGGTGGCTGACCAGTTCGAGACGACCCTGGTCTGGATGTCCGCCGACGCGCTCATTCCGGGCCGCGCCTACTGGCTCAAGCTGGGAACCCGCACGGTTTCGGCGAGCGTGACCGAGCTGAAGTACAAGATCAACGTCAACAGCCTAGAACACTTGGCCGCCCGCCAGCTGGAGTTGAACGAGATCGCCGTCGCCAATGTGAGCTTGACCCAGCCGGTCCCGTTCGAGCCCTATGCCGACAACCACGACCTGGGCGGCTTCATCCTGGTCGACCGGCTCACCAACGCCACCGTCGGCGCAGGCATGATCCACTACGCCCTGCGACGGTCGCACAACATCCACTGGCAGGCGGTGGACGTGACCAAGGCGCGCCGGGCGCAGACCCTCGGCCAAAAGCCGGCGGTGCTCTGGTTCACAGGGCTGTCGGGCGCGGGCAAGTCGACCATCGCCAACCTTGTGGAGAAGAGGCTGCACGGGCTTGGCCGCCACACCTACCTCCTGGACGGCGACAACGTGCGTCACGGCCTCAATCGCGACCTGGGCTTCACCGAAGCCGACCGGGTCGAAAACATCCGCCGCGTGAGCGAGGTGGCGCGGCTGATGGCGGACGCGGGCCTGATCGTGCTGGTCTCCTTCATCAGCCCATTCCGCAGCGACCGGCAGATGGCCCGCGACAGGGTGGAGGCCGGCGAGTTCGTCGAGGTCTTTGTGGACACGCCGCTGGCGGTGGCCGAGGCGCGGGACGTGAAGGGGCTTTACGCCAAGGCCAGGCGGGGGGAACTGAAGAACTTCACCGGGATCGACAGTCCGTACGAGCCGCCGGAAGACCCCGAGATCCACATCCGCTCCGACCACGTCTCGCCCGAGGCGGCGGCGGAGTCGATTATCGCCTGGCTGGAGTCCCGCTGATCCCTTGACGCTTTTCGTCCTCGCCGCCGTCGCGGCCCTGGCCCAGTCGGCGATCACCACGGCGCCCCCTGTCCCGACCTCGCCTCCGCCTGCCGCCGCCGCCGCCCCTGCGGCCGCGGCGCCTGCGCCCGCGCCGGCCGCGGCCGCCGCTCCGACCAGCGGCGCGTGCGCCGACGGCCCCTACCGCCAGTTCGACTTCTGGGTCGGCGACTGGACCGCCTACCAGCCCGGCGGCGCCGACGTCCTCGCCCACGTGAAGGTGACACGCGCGGCGGACGGCTGCGGCCTGTTTGAGGAGATCACGCCAGTCAAAGGCCCCTCGACCGCGGCCCTGATCGTCTACGATCCCGACGCCACCCTCTGGCGCCGCGAGAGCGTTGGCGGCGACGGCGCCCTGCTCTCGCTCCAGGGCGGCATGCAGCAGGGCGAGATGGACCTCGAGGGCGAGCAGACCACGGCCGCGGGACATGGCCTGGCGCGCATCACCTGGAAGGTCCAGGGCGAGGTGGTCAGCGAGAGCGCCCAGAAGTCCACCGACGGCAAGGACTGGACCACCTGGTACGACTGGGACCTCCGCCGCCCGCGGTAGCCTTGGAGAGTCCTAGAACGTCAGGACGATCTTCCCGAAGTGCTCGCCGTGGGCCATCGCCTCGAAGGCCGCGCGGGCCTCTTCGAATGGGAAGACCTTGTCCACCACCGGCGCGATGCGGTCGGACTCGATCGCCCGGCACATGTCCTCGAACATGGCGCGCGAGCCGACCATCACGCCCTGCAGTCGCGCCCCGGTGCCGATCATCGAGACGAACGGCAGGGACTCGGCCGCGCCGCCCAGGACGCCGATGATGGCGATGTGGCCCATCAGGGCGATCGCCTTGAGCCCCTCGCCGAGCATGGCCCCGCCCACGCCCATGATGAAGTCCACGCCGCCGCGCCCTGCGGCGGCACGGGCCGGGCCGCCCCACTAGGGCGTCGTGCGGTAATTCGTATGGTCCGCGCCCAGCGCCCGCGCCCGCTTGAGCTTCTCGTCGGACGAGGAGGTGATGATCGCCCGATAGCCGGCCGCCTTGGCGAACTGCAGGCCGAAGATCGACACGCCGCCCGTGCCCAGCAGCAGGACGCTGTCGCCTGGCTTGAGCCGGGCGTCCTCGAACAGGGCGCGCCAGGCGGTGAGGGCCGCGCAGGGCAGGCAGGCGACCTGCTGGTCGGTGAGGAAGTCCGGGACCCTGGAGAGGCCATCCTGGTGGAAGGTCGCCAGCTCGCGGCCAGCGCCTGGGATCGGCAGGCCGAGGGCCGAGGCCAAGCCCTCGGGGGTCGGCGGCCCCGACAGCCACTTCTGGAAGAACATGGTGGCCACGCGCTCGCCCGGGCGGAAGCGCGTCACCCCCTCGCCCACCGCCTCCACCACTCCGCAACCGTCCGAGAACGGGGTAACCGGCAGCGGCGTGCGGGGCGCGTAGACGCCGTTGACCATCAACAGGTCGCGGTAGTTGAGTGAGACCGCCCGCATCCGCACCAGGACCTCGCCGGGCCCCGGCCTGGGATCGGGCAGCTCGACCACCTTGAGGTGATCCAGGCCCGCGGCGTCGACCAGCTGCAGGGCGCGCATCGGGATGTCTCCTCCTTCAGGTCAGCCGGCGGCGCCCGGCAACTCGAGACGCCGGGCTCGCGCCATCTCCACATAGAGGTCGAGGATGCGCCGCTGCAGGGGCGCGTCGCCGCGAGCCTCGGCGGCCCTATGCAGGTCGATGAGGCGACGGCGCAGCTCGGCGTTGGCGCCATCGAGGGCGCTCCAGCCGCCATCGCCGTCGGTCACCCCGGCCGCGGACGAGAGCGCTCCCTCTAGCGGCGCGTCGTACGCGACCGCCGCCTCGGCGAGAACGGACCGCAGGGCGCCGTTCTCCCACACGCGCGCTGCAGGCCCGCGCTCCGCCTCCTGAGACGACAGCATCAGCAGCATCGCGACCATGCCGGCCCGGCTGACCGCATAGTCGCCCGAGGCCTCCGGGGGCGCGGGCGCGCTCAGCGCCGCCACCTGCCCCACCAGGATCATCGGCAAGGTGGGGGTCATGCGGGTCCGAGCTCCGAGAGGTGGCGGGCGAGGATCTCGTCCTGCGCGCGGGCGGTGAACCAGCCTGAGAACAGCAGGATCGGCTCCTTCATCCCTCCGTCGAGCCAGGCTTTCGCCGACGAGGTCCAGATCGCCTGGCCCTTCACCGAAGCGAACAGTCGCCACCAGGCCAGGGCCTTGGGATCGACCTCCAGGCCACTCGCCCGCTTCCAGATCGCCAAGGCTTCGTCCAGCGGGACCATGCCCGAAATTCGAGTGTCGCCCGGACGCGACCAGAGCGGGTCCATCGCCCAGGCGAGGTCCTCGAGCGGATCGCCCAGGTGCGCCATCTCCCAGTCGAGGAGAGCGAGGATCCGCCCCGCTCCATCGTGCAGGAAGTTGCCGCTCCTGAAGTCGCCATGGACCACCGCGATCTTCGCCGCCGGCGGGGGCGGCGCGGCGCGCAGGCGCCGGATCGCGGCGCGGACAATGGGCTGGGGATGCAGCTCGTCCGCGTCGATGACGCCCGACCAATAATCCAGCTCCCGCCGCCAGCAGTCCTGCGGCGCCGGGCGGTCGGCGGCTTCGCAGATCGGCAGGCCGTCCACCGGCTCGGCGGCGATGCGGCCCATGATGGTGAAGAACTGCTCGCCGATCTCGCGGGCGTGGGCGCCATAGGGGTCCACGCCGAAGGGCGAGGCGGGCGCGCCGCCCTCGACCCGGCCCATGAGGAAGAAGGGCCGCTCCAGTTCCTCGCCCTCCGTCTCCAGGACCAGGGCCTCGGGCGCGGCCACCTCGCGGCCTACGAAGGAGCGGATCGCCAGGAACTCCAGGCGCCGGTCGGTGTCGATCAGGCTGCCGGGGGGGTCGCGACGCAGGATGCACGGCCGCCGTCCCTCCTCGGACACGGCGTCGAAGCGGTAGGTCTCGCGGCTGGCGCCGCCTGAGATGCGGGCGAGGTTCTCGACGGCGACGGCGCGTCCCTCCGTCCGCGATAGATAGGCGGCGAGCCGCTCGGCGAGGGTCATGCCGCTTGAATCACGCCGGCCATCCCAGGGCCGGTCCTTGAATTGTCGCCCCTGGTCAGGGCCATGGTCGTTCCTCCAACTTGGCGGGCGGAGTTAAGGTGGGCCTCCCACCCCTGGCAACCCATGACGGAGGGTCAATCATGGCCGCGAACGGATCCCTGTGGGTGCGGCTCGCCGCGATCAGCGGGCTGGTGAGCGTCGCGGCCGGCGCCTTCGCCGCCCACTCCGTGAAGGACCCAGGCGCGAGGGAGCTGCTGCGGACGGGCGCGAGCTATGAGGCGACCCACGCCCTGGCCGCCCTCGCCGCTGTCGTCCTCGACCGCCAGGGCGGTCGTGGGAGCGGGCTGGCGCCTGCGCTGTTCCTCGGCGGCGCCGTGCTGTTCAGCGGCTCGCTCTACGCCCTGGCCCTGGGCGCGCCCCGGGTGACGGGAGCCATCACGCCGATCGGCGGCCTGGCGTTCATCGCGGGCTGGGCCGTCTTCGCCCTCCAGGCTGGAGGGGCCGGAGGGGCGCGCCGCCGCCGGGGCTGATCGTCCGGCAGGCGGCGACGACCGCGATTGTCGGTCTCGCCTTCCGCTTCGCCTTGCCGGAAGAGCGCTTCCGCATCACAGTTACAAAACTGCCGAAATCCTCGGGGACCGGAATGACCGCGCTGGAGAGCCAGATGCCGCCTGTGGCCTATGCGGGTCTCGGGGACATCCGCATGGCCTACTACGAGACCGGCCCGCGGGAGGGAATTCCGGTCGTACTCTGCCACGGCTTTCCCGAGCTCGCCTTCTCCTGGCGCCACCAGCTGCGCGCCCTGGGCGAGGCTGGACGCCGGACGATCGCGCCCGACCAGCGGGGCTATGGCCTGACCGGCGGTCCGTCCGCCGTCGAGGCCTATGACATCGAGCACCTCACCGACGACCTCGTGCGCCTGCTCGATCACCTGGAGGTGGAAAAGGCGATCTTCTGCGGCCACGACTGGGGCGGCTTCGTGGTCTGGCAGATGTTCCCGCGCCATCCGGACCGGGTGGCGGGCGTCATAGGCGTCAACACGCCCTTCACCCCCCGCGCCCCCGCCGATCCGATCTCGATCATGCGCCGGCGGTTCGGCGATGAGATGTACATCGTCGATTTCCAGACCCCCGGCCGCGCGGACGCCGTGCTGGCCGCGGACGTCCGCAAGACGATGGGCTTCTTCATGCGCAAGCCCCCTGCCGGCGCGCCGGCAGGCGGGGGCCTGCGCGGCTCCGTGCTCGCCGAAGGTTCCGGCAAGGGAGAGCCGACCTTCGCCCTGGTGAAGATGCTGGAAGCCTACGACCCGGCGGCGGACACGCGCGAGACCTTCCTCACCGACGAGGAGATGGCCGCCTTCGTCGAGACGTTCGAACGCACAGGATTTACCGGCGGAATCAACTGGTATCGGAACTTCACCCGTAACTGGGAGCGTTCGGCGTCCGTACCCGATCGCGTGGACGCGCCTTCCTTGATGATCATGGCCGAAAAGGACGCCGTTCTGCCGCCCTCTGCGGCCGACGGCATGGAGGCGTGGGCGCCTGACCTGGAGAAGGTGCTAATCGAGGGCAGCGGCCACTGGACCCAGCAGGAGAAGCCGGCCGAGGTCAACGCCGCCATCCTGGACTGGCTCGCGCGGCGCTTTCCGACGAAGAGACACTGATGGACCGCAGCACCCCCACCCTGAGCGCCCCGATGTCGGCGGCCGGACGGCGGGGTCTCTATGTGGAGACCGAGCCCTTCGCCTCCGGCTGGCTCGCCATGGGGGAGCTGCACGAGGTCTATTACGAGGAATGCGGATCTCGCGCCGGCCGTCCCGCCCTGGTCCTTCACGGAGGTCCCGGCGGGGCGATCAACCCGACCATGCGCAGGTTCTTCGATCCCTCGCGCTGGCGCGTGGTGCTGTTCGACCAGCGGGGCTGCGGCCGCAGCCGCCCCAACGCCTCGCTCGAGGACAACACGACGTGGGACCTGGTGGAGGACATCGAGCGGCTGCGGCGGCACTTGAAGATCGAGAAGTGGGCGATCTTCGGCGGCTCGTGGGGGTCGACGCTCGCCCTCGCCTACGCCATCCGCCACCCCGAGCGCGTCAGCGCCCTCATCCTTCGCGGCGTGTTCCTGCTGACCCAGCGCGAGTTGGCCTGGTTCTACCAGGACGGCGCCTCCATGCTCTTCCCCGATGCGTGGGAGCGGTTCATCGCGCCAATTCCCCCAGCGGAGCGGGGCGATCTCCTGAAGGCCTATCACACGCGCCTCACCGGGCCCGACCGGCGGGTCCAGGCCCAGGCGGCCGCGGCCTGGAGCCAGTGGGAGGGCGACACCCTTTCCCTGCGGGGACCTCAGGCGCGGCCGGCGAAGTTCAACGAAGTGGACTTCGCCATCGCCTTCGCCCGGATCGAGTGCCACTTCTTCGTCAATCGCGGCTTCTTCCCCGAGGATGGCTGGATCCTCAAGAACATCAAGGCGATCCGCGGTATCCCCGGATGGATCGTGCAGGGTCGCTTCGACGTCGTGACGCCGATGGAGAGCGCCTGGTCGCTGAAGAAGGCGTGGCCCGAGGCGCGCTTCGAGATCATCTGGGACGCCGGCCACGCCTCCACCGAGCCCGGGATCGTCGACGCCCTGGTGAGGGCCACCGACCAGGCCGTGATGCTCTAGCGCCCCGGGCCCGGAGATCAGACGATCGAGCCGCGGCCGCTGCCGACCTCGGAATAGCGATGGACCTTGGCCGACAGGACGAGCGCGAAGCCGGCCATCATGGTGATCATCACCGTCCCGCCGAACGAGAGCAGCGGCATGGGCACGCCCACCACCGGGGCCAGGCCCATCACCATGGCTCCGTTGATCAGCACGCACACGGAGAAGGTGATGATCGTCCCGGCGGCGGCCATCCGCGCGAAATGGCTATAGGCGTTGGAGGCCATCCGCAGGCCCAGGTAGATGATCCCCGCGTAGAGGGCGAGGACACTGACGCAGCCGAGGAAACCGAACTCCTCGGCCATGGAGGAGAAGATGAAGTCGGTCGACTTCTCCGGCAGGAAGTTGAGCTGGCTCTGGGTCCCCAGGCCAAATCCCTTCCCCAGCGCGCCTCCCGAACCCAGGGCGATCTTGGACTGGATGATGTGATAGCCGGACCCTGACCGATCCGCCTCCGGATGGAGGAAGGTGAGCAGCCGGGCGCGCTGATAGGGCTTGAGGACGAAGGCGAAGGCGACCGGCGCCGCCGCCGCGACCGCCGCGAGGGCGGCGCCCGCGAGGGGCAGGCTGAGGCCTCCCAGGACCATCATCAGGCCTCCGGTGGCGGCGATCAGGATCGCGGTGCCAAGGTCCGGCTGGTGCGCCACCAGGGCGGCGGGTACGCCGATCAGGGCCGCCGGGATCAGCAGCCGCCAGGACAGTCGCGCCTTCTCGGCATCGACGCCCTGGTAGAAGCGGGCGAGCGCCAGCACCAGACCGACCTTGACGATCTCCGAGGGTTGAAGGCGGATCGGGCCCAGGTCCAGCCAGCGCTTGGCGCCCATGGTGCTGTGGCCCATGACGGCGACGGCCAGCAGCATCAGCAATCCCAGGCCATAGACGGGATAGGCCAGGGTGAACCAGACGCGCGGGTCCACCGTGGCCAGGAGGATCATGGCCACGAAGCAGAAGCCGAACAGCAGCAGGTGCTTGGCCGCCCACGGCGACCAGGAGCCCCCTGCGATGGAGTAGAGCACGATCGCGCCCACTCCGGCGATGGCCGCCAGGAGGGCGCAGAAGGTCCAGTCGATATGCTGGAGCTTGACGACGAACCGGTCCCGCTCGCCCTGGCGATTGATGAAGGTGGCGGTCATGTTCGCCTCAGCTTCGTCTCGGGGGCGATGGCGGCGACGGAAGTCGGGATCGGCTGCACGATCCTGGCTCTGACCTGCGGATCCTTCAGCAGCGCCACCTTCATGATCTGGGCCGCCTTGGGCGCGGCCGCGTCGGCGCCGAAGCCGCCGTGCTCCACCAGCACGCTCATGGCGTAGCGCGGGTCGTCATAGGGGGCGAAGGCGATGAACCAAGCGTGGTCGCGACTCTCCCATGATCCTTGCGCGCCATGCGACCCGTGCGAGCCGGCGGTGTAGTTGTGCGCCTGCGCCGTGCCGGTCTTGCCGGCCATCCGCACCGGCCCCAGCCCCATGTCCGCGAAGTGGGCCGCCGTGCCGGAGGTGACGACGGCCTCCATGGCATCGCGGATGAAGGCTAGGTGATCCTGAGCGAACGGCAGCTCCGGCGCTTCGGTGCCTGGCGCCTGCGCCACGTCGCCGACCGAGGCGATCAGCCGGGGCTCGAGCGCGACCCTGCCGTTGGCCAGCCGCGCGGCCTGGATGCAAAGCTGCAGGGCGTTGACGCTGACATAGCCCTGGCCGATGCCCATGCTGGGCGTCTCGCCGGGATGCCAGACCGGATCGCGGGGAAAGGCGCGGCGCTTGTAGGCGGTGTCCGGAACCAGGCCAACCTTCTGCCCAGGGATCCCG
>DATBEN010000029.1:0-8076 GCA_036276055.1 Caulobacteraceae bacterium | reverse complement strand
GGCGCGCGCCCTCTTCGGTCCGACGTCTCCTGCACCATCTTCATCGCCCCGCCTGAGACTTACGAGGGCGGGGAGCTGACGATCCACCTCGGGACGCGGGCGATCTCGTTCAAACCCGCGGCCGGTTCAGCAGTGGTCTACCCTTCGAACACGCTGCACGAGGTCCGCCCCGTCACCTCGGGCGAGCGCCTCGTGGGCATCACCTTCATCGAAAGCATGATCCCCGATCCGGCACACCGAGATCTGCTGTACCAACTCGACGAAGTGGCCGCGCTCGAGGGGTACAACATCAGCTGGGAGAACCGCACCCGGCTGCAGTACGTGCGCAACAACCTGCGCCGGATGTGGGGCGAAGCCGAGTAGCGGTCACCTGCGCGAACCGGCGACGGCGGCCCGCGCCGCGCCGGCGAATGGCGGCCAGTTCGAACCAAGGGCGTTGAGCCAGGCCAGTCCGCGCTCGATCTCGGCGGCGAAGAGGGCGCCGCCGCGGGCGATCACCTCGCGGCGCAGGTCCGCGTCATAGGCGTGCTCGGGCGCCTTGGAGTAGCGCCCGAAGTCGGGGCTGCAGACGATGTCCTGGACAAGGTCCTCTGGCGCCGTGCTCCGCAGATGCAGCAGGGCGTCCCTGACACCGGGAACCGGATCGGCGAGGAACCGGTCGAAGTCCATCCACTGCACGCGGTCGGGCGCGCTCCGGGCCGCCTCGTCCAGCGCCATCACTTCGCAGGCCCAGCTCATCGCCGCCCGCTCGCCCTCGCTCATCCGCTCGAGGGTCCAGGTCCCTTCCGCGCGCCGCCGCAGTCGCTCCAGGCGCGATCCCGAAGTGCGGGCCAGTTCCCGGCGAGAAGCCTCGCCGGCCAGGATGCCGGCGATGTAGACCTGCGGCGCCGCGAACATCAGGATCGCCCGGCCTTCGGGCGCGAGCGAGAGCAAGCGCGGGGCCAGCTCGCTCACGAAGCTCGTCGCCTTCACGAGGCTCCGTTGCGAGGGACGCCACACCCGCGAGAGAAGCGTCAGGACCACCCCCAGCCGCGCGTCTGGAGAAGCCCCCCCTTCCATTCCAGGCAATTCACGCAGGACCGCCGGCTCGCGGACCGAAAACACCGCAGGGCTGCGACCCAGCAGACGCGAGAGCAAGGTCGAGCCGACGTGGCCGGTATGGAAGATGAAGTCGCAGTCGCGCGCCAGTGGCGCAGCCGCCTGCTCGGCCTCCTCCCAGGGCGCCCAACGAACCGGATGGGCAGGCAGGATGCGCTGATCGAGGAAGCTGGCGGTGCGATAGTCGTCTTCCGAGAGTTCGACATATCCGAGCCGGTCGCCGGAGAGATCGAATTCGAAGGGCAGTCGCCTGGGCGAAAGCCAGCCGGGGGGCGACGTCATCCCTCGGCGCGGAAGGCGTTGCTGGCGGTCATCATCGCGCTGACCAGTTCGCGCTCAGCCATCGAAAGGGACGGGTTCCACAGATCGATGATCATGATCACGCGCGGTTCGTCCGCATCGTTCCGGGCCTCGTGCTCGATCGTGTCGTCGAACACCCACGCGCGCCCCGCCTCGAACCTCCGCGTCTCGGCTCCGACGCGGAAGAAGGCCGGGCCGGGAACGATCAGCGGGAGGTGGGCGAGCAGGCGGTGATTGGCCGATCCCGTGTGCGGCGGGATCCGCGTGCGCGCCTCGAGCTGAGAGAAGATGACGGTGGGCGCAAATCCGGCCTGCCGCATGAGCGGCAGCTCCTCCACCAGGGCCGCGGTCTGTGGACAGAGCTCGCAGGCGCGATCCTGGCGCACGCCATCGCGCCAGAGGAAGAACGAACTCCAGCGGGTTGAATGGTTGAGCTCGCCCCACTGGTTGACGGGCGTCCCCGGCGGAAAATCGATGTAGGGGGCGAAGCCTTCCGGTTGGCGGGCGAGCACCGCCAGCAGCTCGCCCTGGATCATCGGCGTGGCCGCCTCGAGGGTCTCCAGCCAGGGGAACATGGCCCGATCGTAGAAGGGGATTGCCGGCAGGCGCGGAAAGTGGAGGAGCAGCGGTTCCTGCAGGTAGGGCTTCTGCAGGCCGGCGAAGATGCGCAGGCTCTCGTCGAAGCGGCCAAGGGACTCGCCGGCGAAGCGCTCGCGCAGCGGCGCGACCGCGTGCTCGAGGTGTTCGGCCAAGGCTTCGGCATGGGCGCGGACGGCGGTCCGCGCGTGGTCCAGCTGCGTCAGGAGCGGCGGCGGGAGACGCTCAGCCGGCGGAGCCGTGGCCACGGCGTTTCCGTAGGCGACGACCGCAGCCTTCGACCGGCCCAGCCGCTCCAGGAGCGTCCCCTTGGTGATCAGGGCGAGGAAATGCCGTGGCTCCATCACCAGGGCCGCCTCGACCTGCTGCAGCGCTTCCGGCAGGCGGCCCATCATCCGAAGGCATAGGGCGTGGTCGAGGGCGACCTGTGGATCGGCCGGTTCGGCCGGCGCCGTCCTGAACAGCGCCTCGGCGGACGGCCAGTCCCGCCGCTCGAGGGCGGCGCGCGCCTGGTTTATCCGTGTCCGGTCCATCAGAACGCCGGCGGCCCGAGAAGTCGCGGCGCCAGGACCGTCGCCCCCCGGGCCCTCAGGCGGGCGTCGCTCAACTCAGCGGCCAGGGCATGGGCGGTCGGATCGTCGAGCGCCGCCTGCGCCACCGCGGACAGCTGAGCGCCCTGGGTCGAGCCCCCAAGGAGCCGGCGAATGGCCTCGAACGGGGACGACGGCGGATTGAACAAGACGAGGCGCGCCGGTCCGCTCAGGCCGGCGAGGGCCTTGGCCCGGTCGACCGCGTCGTAAAACCCGCCAAGCCGGTCGACCAGCCCCAGCCCCTTGGCCTGGGCGCCGGTCCAGACACGGCCGCGGGCGATTGCCTGCACCTGCTGGGCCGGCATGCGGCGGCCCTCGGCCACACGGGCGACGAAGCCGTCGTAGATCCGGTCCATCCACGCCGAGAAGGCGGCAGCCTGCGTCGCACTCATCGGCTTCTCCGGCGAGCCCGAATCGGCGAACTCGCCGCCGACACTCAGGCGGCGCATGTCGACGCCGAACCGCGCCAGGGCGTCGCCGAAGGCGATCTTTCCCCCGAACACCCCGATCGAACCGGTCAGCGTCGAGGGTTCCGCTACGATCTCGCTGGCCTGGCTGGAGATCCAGTAGCCGCCCGAGGCGCCGTAGGTTCCCATGCTGACGACCACGGGTTTTCCCGCCGCCTTGGCCGCCCTGACGGCGGCGAGGATCTGCTCGGACGCGGTGTCGGATCCGCCTGGGGAGGACACGCGGAAGACGATCGCGCGCACCGCGTGGTCATCGATGGCGCTGTAGAAGGCTTTCGCGACATCATCGGAGCGGATGGTCTGGTCGCCGCTCAACGGACTGGGCGTCGAGGGCCCCGTCCCGGTCATGATGTCCCCCTCGGCCCCGATCACGGCGATCACGGGCGTATCCCCAACGCCGGCCGAGGCGCCCTGGCCGAGGGTCGGCGTCTGGGCGGCGTAGTCGGCGAAGCGCACCAGCTTGGCGCCGCCGCCCGCCCGCGCGAGCATGGACGCCTCCGCGTCGTGCACCTCCCCGACCTTGTCGATCAGGCCTTTGGCCCGGGCGTCGTCGGCAAGGTACGGCCCCGCCACGAGCAGCTTCTCCAGACCGGCGGCGGATCCGCCCCGATCTGCGGCGGCGGTCCCGATCGCCGTGGCGAACACCGAGCCCATCCAGGAGAGTTCCGACTCCCGGTGCGCCGGCGTGTAGTCGCTGTAAAGATAAGGATTGACCGCGGTCTTGTACTGGTAGCGCTGCTGGTAGTCCGGCTGGAGGCCGTGCTTGTCGAAGAAGCTGCGCAGGAAGATGTCGTCCCGCGACAGACCGGTGACCTGGAAGCTGGAGCCTGGCTGCATCCAGATCTCGCCGGTTGCGGCCGCGAGCTCATAGGTCGAGACCACCGTGCCGTCGGCGTACAGCCCCTGGCTGTGTGCGAGCGCCGGCTTGCCCGCCGCGCGGAAGCGCCGGATCGCCAGGCGCAGCTCGTCCGCCGCCGCGGGCGTCATGGCGCCCTCCGGCAAGCGGACGATCAGGCCCTTGATTCGGTCGTCGCGCTCGGCGACGCGCAGCACCTGCTCGATCCCCAGGACCGATCTCGTCCTGCCCTCGATCAGGGCGAACGGGCTCGAGGTCTCCTGGTCCGTGAGGCCGCCCCGCAGGTCGAGGACCAGCACCGAGGCCGGCGGCACGGCCGGAGGCCTAGCGGCAATCAGGGCCCAACCGATCAGCACGACTGGCGCGGCGATCGCGAACAGAAGCAGCCCGGCGAAGACGCCCGCCACCGTGATGAGAAACTGCTTCATGGACGCAACGGATCAGGGCCGCAGCAGGCGGTCAAGTCGCAAGGCTTCGCAGGGCATCCCGCTTCGCCCCCAGCAGAAGCGCTAAATCCTGCGAAGCCCGTCACCAAAGCCTCTTCCGAGCGAAGGCATGGCCTGAGCCAGATTTAAGGTACAACTCGAAGGCGTCTGCCTGCTTGCGGGCTGAAAAGGCGACATACGTCACAACCCGCCAAGGTGCGTGGGCGGCCGTGTGCCCAGACCGGGCCGCGTTATGCTCAGCCAACCGAGCCTTGAGGTTCGAGGTCACGCCGACGTACCGCGCCGACGGCGTCGAAACGCTTTGAAGAAGGTAGACGTAGTGCATTGCCGCAGGATGCGGCGACAGCCCTGCTTCGCCAAGGCTTCGCAGGGCATCCTGCTTCGCCCCCAGCAGAAGCGCTAAATCCTGCGAAGCCCGTAGGGCGAAGCAGGATGGTCGGAGTGGCAGGATTTGAACCTGCGACCCCCGCGTCCCGAACGCGGTGCTCTACCAGACTGAGCCACACTCCGATCTTCACGGGAGGGCGCCTTATAAGGACCCGGCTTGGGGTTCGCAAGCGAGGCGCCGGCCTGATAGGAGCCGCGGGCAACCTATCGATCGATCCGGAGGCGATACCCCCATGGCGCAACTCAACGGCTGGATGAGCATCCCCGACGCCTTCGCCAACGCGACCTTCGCCGCCGCGGGCTGGGACAGCGTGACGCTGGACGGTCAGCACGGTCTGTTCGACGACCGCTCGATCCGGGACAGCCTCCACGCCCTGGGCCATCCGACGCCCAGGAGGCTCGTCCGGGTGCCTTGGAACGATGCGGCCCAGGTCTGCCGCGCGCTCGACCTGGGCGCCGACGGCGTCATCGCGCCGATGATCAACAGCGTGGCGGACGCCAAGGCGCTTGCGGAGTCCGCCTGGTATCCGCCCCGCGGAAAACGGTCGTTCGGGCCCGGCCTGGCGGCGCTGCGCGCTGGCGGCCAGCACTACGAGACCGTCGCCCAGGGGATCGAGGTGTGGGCGATGGTGGAGACGCGCGACGCGCTGGACGTCGTGGAGGCGATCGCCCGCGTCGACGGGATCACCGGCCTCTATGTCGGCCCTAACGACCTGGCCCTCTCCCTTGGCTTTCCCGCCGGATCGAGCCGCGAGGAGCCGCAGATGATGCAGGCCTTCTCGCGCATCGTCGCGGCGGCGCGCGGGGCCGGCAAGGAGAGCGGCATCTTCTGCGTCACCCCCGCCTACGCCCGGCGCATGGCCGACATGGGCTTCACCATGGTCACGGTCGCCGGTGACGGCGCCCTGATGCGGGCCGCGGCGAGCGCCGCCATCGCCGAGATGCGCGCCTGAGCCGAAAGCTGCGCGCGCGGTTGCAAGCACGGAACGCGCGCGCTATCTCCCCGCGCTCCGGTCAGCCGGCCTGCAGCGCGCGAGCGCCGTTGGGGAATGGTGTAATGGTAACACAGCGGTTTTTGGTACCGTTATTCTAGGTTCGAGTCCTAGTTCCCCAGCCAGCGCTGTCGGGCGTCCCATAAGGTTGGACTCCGGCGCGGATAAATGGACTCCAACGTCGCGCCCCTGCGATGTGTCAATCCTGACGTTCGCGCCGATAGTTCGCAGCCAGGCTCGCACCCCCAATGTGCGAGGACTCGACACCAGCATCCAGAGGCCGCTCGCGCGCGGGCTGGACTCGCGGGCCGCATGGAGTCTTATTGTTCCTCTTTTGTTCGTGCTTGCGCCAGCGTCGCTCGTGCGGGCAACACGACGACTCGGAGGAGGAGGCAGCGACGTGGCGTACGGCCTCAGCGAACCAACGGGCACCGATGTGGTCGCCTGGAGCGACAGCCCCGAGACGGCCTACTGGCGACGCCATCCGGACGTGATCGACGCCGTCAGCGTCCCCCGTATGCCGGCCGACGGGGACCAGGGCTATGACGTCCAGCTCTGGTTGAGGTCAGCGCCGGATGATCCGGCCGCCGACCCGCCTCGACAGCGCACGCCGCGCCCCAAGCGGGAGCACGATCTGGAACTATTTGCCCGGGGCGAGTTGCACTCCGACTTCGCCGCCCGGCTGCCCGACGCGGAGCACATCGAGGTGTACGTCGAGCTCGACTGGCACGAGGCCTGCCCCGAGAGCTGGTGGGTCATACGGATCTGGCTGCCGGACGGGGTCTCAGCGGCTCAGGACAGTTGACCGGCGACCTTGCAATCGAACTTTGCGCCCGACGATCCTCCTGCGGGCTGGATCGCCCTCGATGGTCTCCTCGAGCCTGACCCGACCGTGGCCGGCTACCGGGCGCGGATGCAGGAGGTCCGGGGCGTCTGCGGCCAGCGCGATTGCAAGAGGCGATGCGAGGTGGATCTGGAGCGCCTGGTTCGCCGAGGCTTCGGTGCCCTGCCCGTCTCAACCGCCCAGCAGATGCTCAAGTGCCACAACCTCACGGGGTGCGGCCTGGACTTTCACGACGATCGCCGCGGCGGCCTGCCCCTGCGGGCGCTGTTCGGCCGCTCCCACGTCCGCGTCCGGGTGAAGTGCTCCGGCTGTGGGTTCTTCCGCACGGCGACGCCAGAGGTGCTCTGGAGGCGCGCGACCGCCGGCAAGGAGCCGATGGATGGCTTGCTCGTGAGCGAAGTCGCGGCTCAGATCAAGGGGCCGTGCAAACAGTGCGGAAAGTCGAACTGGCGCGTCGACGTCCTCTGGCCGAACCGGAACACCGAAGGCTCCAGGCGCGGGAAGCCGGACGATGGCTCTCATGTCGGCTGAGGCTTTATCGGTCCGCGTGCGCGCTGATGGTCCGCCTGATGATCGCCACGGCGAGGCCGAGGTAGTACACCGGCAGCGTCACGACGAGACACAGGATGGCCGGGATCAGCGCCAAGCCTAACCCTGGCGGTCCGTCTCCGTGGTCGTTGGCGGCGAAGAACAGGAGCCACGCGAGGGCCCACTCTCCAGCCAGTAGGCCAGGGGCGAAGAGCAGGTGCACCACCCAGCCCCATGGAGGCCGGCGGCCGAGCGTCCAACATCCGATCGCGGCGGCAATCGGTAGGCCGGTGACGCCGACCCACGCCAATATCTGGAGCGGTGTCGATATCGGGAGCGGGACCACGCCGCAACTGTTCCTCGGTTTGGCAAGCTTCGCAACGGCCGCCGAGCTGCCTTCAGTTGGCTTCAGCCGTTGCGAGCCCTCTCCACGGCAATCGCACCGGACCCTGTTCTGGGTGCAATTGGCCGATTCGGACTTCATTTTGTGGCCCGAAAATGCAATTCAGTCGCGTCCGACGGATTTGCGCCTAATGAATGCCGAGGAATTTCACGACTCGCCTAGCGGCCGGACAGCGCTCACGCTCGATGGAGTGGTGGCGTTCGTCCCGAACCCATTGCCGCCATCCGAGTTAAGCTTGGGCGGTTTGGTGGCCCAAATCGCGCGGGCGACCCAGGCGCTTGGTGAGCTAAGCGGCATCGGGCGAACGTTGCCAAATCCTTATCTACTGCTCAGACCGTTCATGCGAAAAGAAGCCGTAGCATCCTCTAAGATAGAGGGCACAGTGACGTCTCTATCTGAGCTTTTGATCTACGAGGCCGGATCGGATGTCGGAGTCACTTCCGACACCGTCGAAGTAAGGAATTATATTACAGCGATCGAACAAGGCATCCGTCGACTTGAGGAGTTGCCCGTTTCCTCGCGTCTGATTTTAGAGCTCCACAAGATTTTGATGTCCGGCGTGGACGTC
>DATBEN010000028.1:0-7775 GCA_036276055.1 Caulobacteraceae bacterium | reverse complement strand
TGGGCAATAATCAATGTGTCCGCCGAGACACCGTCACTTCTCAGGGCTAGATGAAGCGAGACCTCGCCGCCTTGGCCACCTGTATCCGGACGCTCAGGCAGCCGGCCGCAGGGCGGGGACCGGGGTGGGTGTGGCAGCTGTTCGAGTTTGCGACCAGGGCCGGGCCCGGCTCGGCCATCCAGGAGAGATCCCGACGTGAAACGCAAGATCGCCGCGCGCGTCGCCGCGCTCATGATGCTCCCCTCCGCCGCCCTGGCGGCCCCGGCATACACCCTCGTCAAGACCGTGCCGCTCGGCGCGCCTGACCGCTGGGATTACGTCGTCTTCGACCAGGGCTCCGATCGGGTGTACGTCGCCCACGGCGACCGCCTCTCGGTGGTCGACGCCCGCTCCGGAAAGGTGATCGGCGAGGTCACCGGCATCCCCGGCGGGACGCACGGCATCGGCATTTCCCACAGCACGGGCAAGGGGTTCACGGACGACGGCAAGGCGGGTCAGGCCGTCGCCTTCGACCTGAAGACCCTGAAGGTGACCAAGCAGATCCCTGCGGCGGAAGACGCGGACGCGATCGCGATGGAACCGGTGACGGGCCACGTCTTCGTGATGGACGGCGATTCGATGAAGGTCACCGTCGTCGATCCCCATACGGACAATGTCGCGGCCACCATCGATGGCGGCGAGAAGCTCGAGTACGGCGCGGCCGACGGCAAGGGCTTCTTCTTCATCTCCGGCGCGGGAAGCCGCGACTTCATCAAGATCGACGCGCGGACCAACACCGTCGTGGCGCACTATCCGACCCCGGACTGCACCAGCCCGCATGGCCTGGCGCTCGACGTGGCCAACCATCGGGCCTTCATGGGTTGCATCAACAGCCAGCTGATGGTGCTGGACACGGACAACGGACACATCGTCGCCAAGCTGCCGATCGGCCGCGGTAGCGACGCCGTCGCCTTCGACGCCAAGCGCCATCGGGTGTTCAGCACCAATGGCATCGACGGCACGATCAGCGTCTATCAACAGGTTTCGCCGGACAAGTATGAGCCGCTGGAGACGGTGAAGTCGTCGATCACCGGCCGCACCATGTCCGTCGACCCGACAACCGGCCGACTTTTCGTCGCGGCCGTGGAGGTGGGCGAGCCCGCGACGCCGGGCGGGGCGCCGCAGCGCAAGCCAGGAACATTCCATCTGCTGATGTTCGATCCCGTAAAGTAATCGGGTGGCGGCCCGGACGCGCTCTCGTCGCGTCCGGGCGATGTCCTCTCGAGGACCTGTCCGAGTCGCAAGACCTGCGGCGTCGAAGAGACGCCTCGTCGCGTTTCCATGGGAGAAACGCGTCGCCCACATTCGTGCGAATTGTGTGCGGTTCGTGCAGAATCGTATCGATAGACTCGGTCGCGTCGCGCCCGAGATTAGATGTCGTAAAACATAGACCTAAGTTTCACACGCTCGTCATGGAACTGAGGTCTTAGCGACCCCGCGGGGGCAGCATTGCCGCGAGGGTGAATCTCGGCGGGTCCCTGAACGAGGGACTCATTATGACCAAACGTACGCTCGCCGGGCTTCTGCTCGGCTCGACCGCAATTCTCGCGGCCGCCCACGCCATCGCGCAGGACCAGCCCGCGCCGGGGACTCCAGCCGCGGAGAAGGGCGCGCCCAACGCCGCGACGAGGAACAGCGCAGCCGAACTGACGCGATCGGGCGCCACGACCTCCCTGTCGGACGTCATCGTTACCGTCGCGCCGCGCCAGGAAGTGGTGGCCCGCCAGCGGCAGTACGAGGCGCCCAACCTCGTCTCCATCCAGCCCGCCGAGGTGATCCAGCAATATCCCGACTTCAACGCCGCCGAAGCGCTCGGCCGCATGCCGGGGGTCTCGCTGTCCAGCGACACCGGCGAGGGGCGGTTCGTGAACATCCGCGGGATCGACGGGAACCTGGCGGGATCGACCTTCGGGGGGGTGCCCCTCCTCAACACCTTTCCGGGGGGAACCTATAACGGCGGCGGCGGCCGGGCCGTCGAGTATGACACCATTCCGGTGGGCTCGATCGACGGTCTCGTCGTCACCTACACGCCGCTGCCGGACCACGAGGCGGAGAGCCTGGGAGGGACCATCGAAATGACGCCGCGGACCGCGGCCAACATCAGCAAGCCATTCTTCGACGCCCAGGTCGGCTGGGGCGACGAGCCCGAGCATGGCCACACCGGCCCGCTGGACATCCAGCTCGCCGGAGGCGTGCGGTGGGGCTACAACAATGGCCACCTGGTCGTGCAGGGCGACGGCCACGAGCAGGCGGATCCGGACGGCTTCATCTCCAATCCCACCCCCTTCTCGCTCGTCCTGACCGCCTCGCGGATGGACGATCGCCGCGGTTTCGACGACATCGAGGAAACCTACGACAATCCGGGAACCGACCGGCAGTACGACAACATCGACCTGCGTCGATACAACTATCACCGCCGCCGGTTCGGTTATGGCGGCGAACTCGATTTCAAGCCGAACGATGATCACCAGTACTTCATCCGCGCCAATATCGCTGGTTACACAGAGGCGGTCGGGAAGAACAACCTGCTGTACAAGTTTGACGCCCCCAACGCCGTGGCGACGGCGAACGGCGGCTATCTCACTGACGCGACGCCCCAGATCAGCAGCACGGAAGAGCAGGAGACCCACCGCAACCAAGTGTATGCCGTCGGTGGCGTCGACCGATGGGGCGACGTGGTGCTCGACTACCGGGCCTCGTACAGCCGGGCGACCTATCATCAAGATTACAACTATGGCGCCACCTATAAAGGCGCGACAATTCCGAATTTCTACTACAACAACACGGCGAACAATGGGAACTACCCGGTCCTGGAAGGCGATAACGCGCTAGTGAACAATCCGGCGAGCTATTCGCCGCTCACCAGCGTGTCCAATTCCACGGAGAACGACGTCGACTATGAGTGGGCCTATGCGGCGAACCTGACCGTCCCGTCCCCGTTCAAGTCGAGCGACCGGATCAAGTTTGGCGCCGAGGTGCGCCTGCGGACGAAGGATTCGACGCCATACTCTTACGACTCCGCGATCACGCCCCTGCCGTTCGGTACGGCGTCGACGCCCGCGATCACCAACTTCTACGGCCAGTACACCAACGGTCCCGAGATCTGCCTCGCCTGCGTCCACGACGCCTATGCGATGGGCGCGATCACCAGCAACGGCACCCTGCCCGACGGGCAGGACCAGGCGGCGACATTCCACGACAAGGAGAACATCTACGCCGGCTATGCCGAGTACATCGGTGAGTTTGGCAGGTTCACCTATGTCGCAGGCGTCCGGGTCGAGGCCACGCACGCCCAATACGGCGCCTACAGCAATAACAATCCGGCGATGACGTACCAGTTCATCAGCCAGTCGGAGAACTACATCAACGCGTTTCCCTCCGTGCAATTGCGCTACCAGATCGAGCCAAACATGCTGGTGCGCGCTGTTTACTCGACCGGTATCGGCCGACCCGGCTTCCTGCAGAACACCGCGGCCACGACGTCCAACTTCGACGTCACCCAGCCGGCGATCACCCAGGGCAATCCCAACCTGAAGCCCACCACCGGCCAGGACTTCGATCTCGACTACGAATGGTACCTGCCTCAGGGCGGCATCGTGCAGGCCGGCTTGTTCGACAAGCAGTTCAGCAACTATATCGTCACTGAGAACCAGTTCCGTATCTATTCGGGCAGCTATGCGCCGTTCCAGGGACTGACGACGCTCTATACGACCTTCGCCAATCGCAGCGGCGCCTATGCTCGCGGCGTCCAGCTGTCGTACCGCCAGAAGTTCCTGTTCCTGCCAGGCGTGTTCAACGGCTTCGGGGTCGAGGCCAACGCCACCTTCGTCGACTCCCGCATCGAGGAATACGACGCGGCCACGTCAGGCACTGGCCACGCCGAGTACGGCCTGCTGCCCGGAACATCCCACACGACGTTGAACATGTCCGGTTTCTACGAGAAGTACGGCCTTCAATTCCGCATTGCCGCCGAGTACGTGAGCGCGTCGCTGTTCTCGCTCGGCGGTTCCAAGGCGACCGACACGATCGAGGATGATCGACTGACACTGGACTGGACATCGGCCTACCAGGTCACACAGAACGTCTCGATCTACTTCAATGTGAAAAATATCACGAACACGCCGTTGCGGTTCTATCAATACAACTCGTCGTACCCGATCCAGAGGGAATATTACGAGCAGACCTACGAAGGCGGCGTCCGCATCAGGTTCTGACGCGGCAACTGCGGGGCCGGTCGCCGACGACCGGCCCTGCAGACATCCTCACCCGACGAACAGGCGAGCCGCCAGGGCCAGGGCCAGGGCCGGCGGGGCGACGATCACCCCCACCTTGAGGAACCGCAGGAAACCCACGCTCTCGCCTTCCCGCCGGATGGCGGTGAGCCAGAGGATGGTGGCGAGCGAACCCGTGACTGAGAAGTTGGGGCCTAGGTCCACGCCGATCAGCAGGGCGTCCGTCACCATCTGGGGCGGCCTGGCTTGCTGGACGGCGGAGGCGGCCACGAGACCGGCGGGAAGGTTGTTCATCAGGTTGCAGACGACGCCTATGGCCGCGCCGGCGACGGCGGCGGTCTCGCGCGCCGAGGCGCGGGAGGCCTGAGCCAGGAAGCGCGCCAGCTGGCCGGTCAGCCCGGTCGCTCCGAGCGCCTGAACGAGCACGAACAGGCCGGCCACCAGGAAGAGCACCTGCCAGGAGACGGCGCGCAGGGTCTTCAACGGCTGGGAGCGGCCGCGCACCCAGACGATCATCGCCGTCACCGATCCCATGACGAAGGTCGGCGGACCCAGGCGCAGGTCCAGGGCCGAGACCGTCAGCAGGACCACTGCGGTCAGGGCGATGCCCGTCACCGCGGTCCAGGCGCCGGCTGTCATCGGCGGCGTCTCCACGCGCCGGGCGCACTCGCCGGCCAGGCCACGGCGCTCGGCCAGCCGAAGGGCGATGAAGGTGACGAGGATCGACGCTGCGGAGGGCAGAAGGAAGGCCGTCAGCCACGGCCCGAGCGGCGGCGTGTGATCGCCGTAGAGCACGATGTTGGCCGGATTGGAGATCGGCAGGAGGAAGCTGGCGGCGTTGGCGATGAGGGCGCAGACGAGGAGGTGGGGCAGGGGCTCGGCCCGGGCCGCCCTCGCAGCGGCATAGACGGCCGGCGTCAGCACCACGGCCGTGGCGTCGTTGGAGAGCAGAGCGGTGACGACTGTGCCTGCCCCATAGACCAGGACAAACAGGCGGCGCGGCGATCCTCCGGCGTGGTTCACTGCGAACGCCGCCACGCGGTCGAACAGCCCTTCCTCCCGCGCCACCTCGGAAAGCAGCATCATCCCAGCGAGGAAGAGATAGACGTCCGCTCCCTTGCCGATCGCAGTCCACGCCTGGGCGAGTGGGAGCAGGCCGGTCGCTACGAGGACGACGGCGCCGGCGACAGCCCAGATCGCCTCGGGCCAGCGGAACGGTCGTACGATGACCCCCGCCGTGGCCGTCGCGCAGATGATCCAGGTGATGAGGTGCGCGGCCTGCCCGGCGTTCATCGTGGCCGGCGCCCGGGGGTGGAGGCGACGAGGCGGCGCACCGGCAGGACGATGAAGCTTGGGAGCATGGCTAGCCAATACCCCGGCTTCGCAGTCATGCGCAGCGTCAGCATCGTCATGGTGAATGGTTCCGAACGATCGGCGCCAGGCCTTTGACAAGCGGAGCGTCATCCGCCGACGTTCAGATGGACCTTTCGCGCGCCATGACCATCGCTTCTCGTTTCGCAGCCTGCCTGCTCGCCTTCGCCTGCGCCGCACCCCTGGGCGGGGCTGCCGACGCACAGAGCGCGGATGCGGCGCCCTCTTACGGGACGTGGGG
Organism: Caulobacteraceae bacterium; assembly: GCA_036276055.1. Taxonomy (GTDB): domain Bacteria; phylum Pseudomonadota; class Alphaproteobacteria; order Caulobacterales; family Caulobacteraceae; genus Acaudatibacter. The sequence continues at coordinate 1,892 of DATBEN010000028.1, read as the reverse complement.
CTTTGACGTTTCCGGGCGTGACCTGGCGGTGAAGCCGGGCGACGACTTCAACGCCTACGCCAGCGGAAGCTATCTGAAGGCCCTGAAGATCCCTACGGACCAGTCCCGCTGGGGCGCATTCAACCTTCTGCGCGACCTTTCGGACGCGCGCGTGCACGCGATCCTGCAAGCCGCGGCGGCCACCGCGTCCGAAGCGCCGACCACGGACGAGGGAGAGATCGGCGCCTTCTACAAGGCCTTCATGGACGAGGCCGCGGTCGGGGCGAAGGGCGTCGCGCCCCTGCAGCCGGACCTGGATGCGATCCGCCACGCCCAGGACCGCGAGGCCCTCGCAGCCTTCCTGGGACGGACGAACGGCGGTTTCGGCCGCCCGCTGTTCAACCTCTCGGTGAGCGTCGATGTGAAGACGCCCACGGCCTACGTCGCCACCGTTTCCCAGGGCGGCCTGGGTCTGCCGGACCGCGACTATTACCTCGACCCGAAGTTCGTGGCGAAGAAGGCGGCGTACCAGGCCTACGTCCAGCGGATGTTGGAGTTGATCGGCTGGCCCGATGCGGCGACGCGCGCCGCCGACGTGGTGGCCTTCGAAACGGCAGTGGCGCAGGCGAGCTGGGCAAGGGCGGATCGTCGCGACCCGGACAAGACGTACAACCCGACCAGCGTGGATGCCCTGGTCGCCGCCGCGCCAGGGTTCGATTGGCGCGCCTTGCTCAAGGGCGCCGAGCTGGGCGCAGTCTCGCGGGTGAACGTGCGGGAAAACACCGCCGCGCCGAAGATCGCCGCGGTCTATGCGCAGACGCCGCTGGACACCCTCAAGGCCTGGGCGGCGTTCCAGGTCGCCGACGACGCGGCCGATGTGCTCCCCGACGCCTTCGTCCAGGCCCAGTTCGACTTCCGCGGCAAGACCCTCTCCGGCACGCCGGAGCTGAAGTCGCGGTGGAAGCGCGCCGGCGACCTCGTGGGTTCGCTCCAGGAGGGCATGGGCGACGCCGTGGGCAAGGTCTACGTCGCGCGCTACTTCCCGCCGTCGTCCAAGGCGAAGATGGAAGCGCTGGTGGAGAACCTGCGGGCCGCCTTCCGCGCGCGCATCGAGCGCAACGACTGGATGTCGCCGCAGACCAAGACCGCCGTCGTCGAGAAGCTGGCCAACTACAAGATCATGGTCGGCTACACGACCGAGTGGCGCGACTACTCGGGTCTGCAGATCCGAACCGACGATCTCTATGGCGACGCCGAGCGGGCGCGCGCGGCGAGCTGGGCCTTCGAGCGCAGCTTGCTGGGGCGGCCCGTCGACCGCAACATCTGGAACATGACGCCCCAGACGGTGAACGCCTACAACGCCGGTCCGCTGGTGGAGGTGGTGTTTCCCGCGGCGATCCTGCAGCCGCCGTTCTTCGATCCGAGCGCCGACACGGCGGTCAATTACGGCGCCATCGGCTCGGTGATTGGCCACGAGATGACCCATGGCTTCGACGACCAGGGGCGCAAGATCGACGCGACGGGCCATCTGCGCGACTGGTGGACGGCCGAGGACGGAGCCAAGTTCGAAGCCAAGGCGGCCCGCTACGGCGCCGAGTTCGCGGCCTACGACACGGGTTTGGGCGTCTCGATCAATCCCAAGCTGACCATGGGCGAGAACATCGCCGACCTGGGCGGTCTCAACCTCGCCCTCGATACCTACTAGGCCTCGCTGGCCGGCAGGCCCGCGCCGTCGGTCGGCAGCTATACCGGCAACCAGAGGGTGTTCCTGGGCTGGGCGCAGGTCTGGCGCGAACTCGAGCGGCCCGACGCCGAGCGCCAGCAGCTCGTCACCGATCCCCACTCGCCGGGCCAGTACCGCGCCATCACGGCGGAGCGGAACATGGACGCCTGGTATCAGGCCTTCGACGTTC
>DATBEN010000027.1:0-1847 GCA_036276055.1 Caulobacteraceae bacterium | reverse complement strand
CGACGACTTCGGCCGGCAACTGGTCAAGCCCACGGACCTGCTCAACCGCTGGATCGTGCCGCTCGAAAGCCGGGTCGACTACCTCAAGCTCCATTCCGGCAAGAGTTTCTGTCTGCCGTTCGACGAACTGGTGATCTTTTCCACCAACCTCTCGCCAAAGGACCTGATGGACACCGCGTTCCTGCGCCGGATCCCGTACAAGATCGAGGTCGGCGCGCCCTGCGCCTCCGAATACCGGCGGATCTTCAAGAACGTCGCCATAGCCGCGGGGCTCGCCGCCAACGACAAGGTCATCGACGGCATCATCGCCAGCACCGAACAGAACCGGATTCCCCTGGCGCGGTACCAGCCCAAGTTCATCATCGATCAGGTGCTCGCGGCCTGCCGTTTCGCCAAGACGAAGCTGCAATTCCAGGCGGACTACGTGAGCATGGCGCTCAGCAACCTGTTCACCCAGGAGGTGGCGGAGATCGCCGACTCGATCGCGGCGGCGACCGGACGACCGGCCAGGTTCGAACCCCGTCTGCACGCCGACATTGGCCGGGACGAGGTCAGGGCCGCCGCCTGAGCGCGCGTCGGCGCCGAGCGCCACGAACTCGCCAAGCTCACGCCTCCTGGGTCAAGAGCGCTTGCGCGGCGGCGCTGATCTTCTCGCCGTCGAAGGGATTGACGATGGCGACGCCGCCGAGACGCCCGCCCAGGTCCTCCGAAATGAGCGCGCCGCATCCGCCTTCGGCCGCGGTTTCGACGAGCAGGGCGTCCCAGTAGCCGGCGCAGCCGGCGATCGAGTGCGCCAGGGCGGCGCGGACCGCCGGGGCGGTGGGGGCCAGGGCCGGAACCACCAGCAGCCAGTCGTTCACCATCTCCGCCGCCTCATGCTTCGGCACGAGCCCCTTACGAGTGACGACCGCGAAGAATTCCGACAGCGCCTGCAGGGTCATGACGCAGCCGCGCTCGAGCGCCCGCTCGACGACCTCGGCGGCGATGTCATGCCGGGCGCCGGCCTTGGCGTCGACGGCGTAGATCAGGATGTTGGTGTCGAGGCTGAACTTCTCAGCGGTCATGGATCGTGTCGCGATCCAGCGGTCCCGCCCCGATCGGCCAGCCATGACGCAGTCGCGCGCGAATCCGGGCCGCGGCCGCCTCCTGCTCAGCTGTTCGACGCGCCCGGCCATCGATCGGCGTCAGGCGCGCCGCCGGCACGCCCCTGCGGGTGATGATGAACGCCGTGCCGCCTTCCGCCTCGCGGACCAAGCGTGCAAAGCCCTGGTTGGCTTCGCGCAACGTGATCTGTCTGTCGCTGTCGTCGGCCATCTTCGGAAAAGTAGCACGTTCTGTGCTACTTTTCAAGCAACTGGTCCAATCTCGGTCGGAACCTGTGAGCGAGCGCCTCGAATCAGCGGCACGTGGGGCGCGGCCTGCGGCGGAAGCTGGCCGATCAGACGCGGATCGGGGAGCACTTCGACCATGAAGGCGTAGGGCGTAAACCCGGAGCGGACATAGAACCCGAGCGCGGACGGATGATCGAAGGTGCAGGTGTGGACCCAGAGGCGGCGGATCGGCCTTGACCAGGCCTGATCGATCGCCCGGTCGATCACCGCGCGGCCAAGGCTTTTTCCCGTGTTGGCCGCATCGAGGCCGAGGAAGGCGAGCTCACACTGGCCCGGCTCGCGGAAATCCAGCTCCATGATGCCGATGTCCCGGCCTTCGCGGCGGACGACATAGACCTCGACCGCCTCGTCACCGAGGACCGCGCCCAGCTCTTCGTCGCTCATGAAGATGCGGGACGTCCACAGCCAGTCCGAGCCGACCAGGCGGAAGAGCGCCCGGTAGGTGTCGAGGCCGGG
>DATBEN010000026.1:0-18261 GCA_036276055.1 Caulobacteraceae bacterium | reverse complement strand
AGGCCCAGCGTCGCGCCGGAGTCGATCGTCGTCGCGCCGGTATAGGTGTTGACGCCCGCCAGGCCCTCGATCCCACCGGCAATCGTCAGGCCCCCGCCGGTCCCGCCGCCAATCCCGCCATCAGCGAGCACGCCGAAAAATGCTACGTCCGGACCGGTCAGCGTCAGGGTCTGGGCGCCCAAGTCCACCGTGCCCGAGCCGGCGAGGCTCGTGATCGCGGCGCCCGAAGTCGTCTGGGAGATGTCGAAGATCCCGCTGGCCGCCACGCCCGAGGATGTTGCGATGGACCCCAAGCCGCCGAGCGCCAGGGTCGCACCGGAATTGATCGTCGTGGAACCGGTATAGGTGTTGGAGCCTGTCAGGGTCTCCGTCCCGCTGGCGAGGATCAGACTGCCGCCCGCGCCGCCCCCGATCCCACCGTCGGAGATGACGCCCGAGAAGGTCCCGTTCGCATTCGTCAGCGTCAGGGTCTGGCCGCCCAGGGCCACCGCGCCCAAGCCGGACAAGGTCGCGATCGAGGCGCCGGAGATCGCGTTGGAGATATCGAATGTCCCGTCCGTCGCCACGCCGGAGGATGTCGCGATGGACCCGGAGCCCGCGAGCGCCAGCGTCGCGCCGGTGTTGATGCTCGTCGAACCCGTGTACGTGTTGGCTCCTGTGAGGGTCTCGGTTCCGCCGGCGAGGATCAGGCTGCCGCCCGTCCCCCCGCCGATCCCCTCATCGGAGATGACTCCGGAAAAGGTCCCGTTCGCATCGGTGAGCGTCAGAGCCTGGGCGCCGAGGGCCACCGAGCCCGAGCCGGACAGGCTGGTGATCGAGGCGCCCGAGGTCGTCTCGGAGACGTCGAAGGTGCCGTTCGCCGCCACGCCCGACGATTGCGCGATCGAACCAGCAAAGCCGAGGAGGAGCGTCGCGCCGGAGTCGATTGTCGTCGCGCCGGTATAGGTGTTGACGCCTGCCAGGGCCTCGATCCCGCCGGCAATCGTCAGGCTCCCGCCGGTCCCGCCGCCGATGCCGCCATCCGCAAGTACGCCGAAAAAGGGTGCGAACGCGCCGGTCAGCGTCAGCGTCTGGCTACCTAGGTCGACTGTGCCGGAGCCGGACAGGCTGGCGACCGAGGAGCCCGAGGTCGCCTGGGAGATATCGAATGTCCCGTCCGTCGCCACCCCGGAGGATGACGCGATCGAGCCGGATCCGCCGAGCGCTAGGGTCGCGCCGAAATTGATCGCCGTCGCGCCCGTATAGGTGTTCACACCCGTCAGGGTCTCCGTCCCGCCGGCGAGGATCAGGCTTCCACCCGTCCCGCCGCCGATCCCACCGTCGGCGATCACGCCGGAGAAGTTTCCGCCAGCGTTCGTCAGCGTGAGGGTCTGGGCGCCCAGGGCAACCGCGCCCGAGCCGGACAGGCTGGTGATCGAGGCGCCCGAGGTCGTCTGGGAGATGTCGAACGTTCCGTTCGCCGCCACGCCAGAGGACGCCGCGATCGAGCCCGATCCGGAGAGCGCCAGAGTCGCGCCGGAGCTGATGGCGGTGGCTCCGGTATAGATGTTGACCCCCGTCAGGGTCAGGGTCGAAGTCCCCACCACCAGCGAACCGGACGCGCCGCCGTCATAGATGACGCCGCCATAGGTCCCCCCGCCATTGACGGTCAGGGTCGCGCCGCCCAACCGGACGTTGCCGCCAGCCGCGCCGCCGCCGGACAGGCCGCCGATGGTGTTGTCGTAACCGTTGAGGTCCAGCAGCGCCCCGGCCCCGTTGGCCATCACCACCGCCGAGTTCGGCGAGAAGGCGTTGGCGGCGCCGGCCTGCAGCGTGCCGCTGCTAACGGTGGTCGCGCCGCTGTAGGTGTTTCCGCCAGAGTTGGACAGAATGACCACCCCGCCGCCCAGGCTGTCGTTGATCGTCAACGGACCTGCGCCGGTGAACGTCCCGGTGAAGTTCGCCGTAGAGCCGAAGGGGTCGATGGTGTTGCCGGCGAAGTTTCCGAGCGTGAAGTTGTCGCTAATGAGATTGGTGGTGTCCACGCGCAGCGTGCCGCCCTGGAAGTCGGGCGCGATCGTCGAATCCAGCTGGCTGGAGAGATAGAAGGGCTGGGCCGTGTCGATGGCGACCAGAGCAAGGGCGATCATCACTTCGCCGTCGCCCGACTGGACGCCCGACAGGAGCGTGGTGTTGGTGAAAGCCGCCGCCAGAAAGGACCCGCCGCCGCCGCCGGCTGCGGTGTCCGTGCCGTCGCCCCCGCCGCCGCCAGAATAGCCGCCGCCGCCGCCGCCGCCCTGGAAGCCGCCACCGCCGCCGCCGCCGTAGCCGCCATAGGGCGTCTGCGGGGGGTTCATCGTGTCTCCCGACCCGCCGGCGAAGCTCGGGCTGGAAGATCCGCCGATGCCATTGTCGGGACCGGTCCCGTCGGCGCCGCCGCTCAGCCAACCCGCTCCGCCGCCGCCCGATGTGAAGCCTTGCCCGCCGCCGCCGCCGAGGCCTCCAGTTCCGCCTGTCCCACCGGGGGCGCCGCTCGAGCCTCCGTCGCCGCCGGCCGTGGTCGTGAGCCCCGGGAGCCCGTCCGGCCCGTCGAATCCCGCGCCGCCGCCGCCGCCGGCTACCGCCAGGAGGCCCGAGTCGAAGACGAAGGAGCCCCCCCCGCCGCCGCCGCCGTGGATGCCGCCGAAGTTTCCGGTCCCGCCTTCCTGGCCGACAACGATGGAGAGGATGTCGCCGGCGGTCAGCTGGATCACGCCCGAGACCTCGGCGCCCTCGCCACCGGGGCCGCTACCGCCTGACCCACCCTGGGCGCCATAGAGCGTGATGTCGTACATGCCGGTCGTCGTGACGGTGTAGTTCTGGATGGCGCCGGTAAAGTCGAACGTGTCCGCCGTGGCCGTAGACGTCTGCGAGATCAGCGCGGCCAGAACCGTCACGGAGGCGAATGCCAGATTGGCTGCAAATTTTGGCGCGCGACGCGCCATATTTTGATGAATAATCACCCAAGTCCCCCATCGCCATGAGCCACTGCTCGGGCGTTATTTGAATCCAAAATCAGCAGACCGAGGCGATTACTGAATTATACTCGACGCTGGAGCGCCAACCTGTCTCGGCTCAAGACCCTATCGCCATGAAATTGGCGACGGAGCGCGACGGTGAGGTCATCGGACGCCAACGCCGTTTCGCGCCCCGACCTACCGATATCCCTCGGCAAATTCCAGTGCCCGATGACGAACATAACCTAACCGCGTCATTCCGCCGCTAAGTCATTCGAGGAAAAAATACTTAAATTTTAATATTAACAGCGCGTACGAAGACATTCGCCTGAAGATCCCGGAGTCAAAGCTTAACAAGATCCTAATGACGTCCGAACATGAGGCGATGTCCGCTTCGTGCGCGATGGCGTGATTTGACCGCGGCGGGTAAAACGGGGCGCCGCCGCCTCAGCCGCCGCTCTCTCTGGAACGCCGCGTCCATCGCAGCACCCTCTCGACGCCGGCGCGGACTTTGATCGGATCGTCCGGAAGCTCGGCCAGCTCCAACAGTCCGTGGACCCCCGCCAGCAGGTCGATCCGGCGGCGTGTCGTGGCCGTCGAAGACGCCGAAGGTCTCGCCGCAGGCGGTCGGGTGGCAATCGTCCGTATGCGTCCAAGGCTACGAGGGCCCGCGGCGAGGGCGTCTAAGGAGTCGGCGGCGATAGTCATGCCGTGACCATAAATGCTCCCTTGACCTGCCCCTTGGGGGCGCCTCGCTAAATCCGACCGTCAGCTACAGCGAGGTGATTCGTGGCGGCGTCCGCTCAGTTCCTGAACCCTTCCGAGGCCGCGCGGCGACTGGGCGTCTCGCCCAAGGCGTTGCGGCTCTACGAGGACCACGGCCTGGTCTCTCCGCCGCGAACGACGGCGGGATGGCGTGTCTATGGCCCGGACCAGATGAGCCGGGCCGCCGAGGTCGCCGGCTTGCGCGCCCTGGGTTTCAGCCTGGAACAGGTGAAGCAGGCGCTGCGGGGCGATACGCGCGGCCTGGAACCGGCCCTTGCAGGGCATCAGGCGAGGCTGGAGGGCCAGATCGGCCAGCTCGCGGCCCTGGTCCGCAAGGTGGGCGCCCTGCGCGAGGGACTTGCCCAGGGCAAGGCGCCGGAACTCCGCGAACTCGCCCGCCTTGCCGCGCCGCAGGGGGAGCCGATCGCAGCGTTCGACCTGCCGTGGCCCTGGGGTGGCGAGCTTTTCGAACTGAGGGAGCTTAGGGCGCTCAACTACATCGTCGGGCCGCTCGGCAGCGGCAAGACGAGGTTTGGCAAACGGTTGGCCGAGGCCTTGCCGGACGCCGCGTTCCTGGGACTGGACCGGGTCGCCGATGGCGCGGCGGCGGCGAAGGCGCGGCTTGCGGCCGACGCCAAACTCGAGGCGCGGCGCCAGGCGATCCTGACGTGGCTGACCGAAGAGGGCGCGAACGTCTGCGACGCGCTCATCGCCATGGTCGTCGGCCTGGAGACCGAGGGAGCGTCCATCGTTGTGATCGACGTGATCGAATACGGCCTGGATGAAGCCACGCAGCAGGCGCTCGCCGCACACCTGAGGCGGCGCGGCCCGCACGCGCGCCCGCTGTTCATCCTCACCCGCTCGTCCGCGATCCTGGACCTCGCTGCGGTTGGCGCGGACGAGGCGATCATCCTCTGCCCGGCCAGTCACAGCCCGCCCAGCGTCGTGGCGCCTTTTCCCGGTGCGCCGGGCTACGAAGCGGTCGCCACCTGCCTGGCCGAGCCGGCGGTGAGGGCCAGGACGGAAGGCATTATCGCCTGGCGGCCCAGGGCGAACTCCGACCAGCTCTAGCGCGCCTGCATGAGCGCTTCCCCGTATTTTCCGACAATAGGCCGCACGCCCGGACCTTTGTAGACTGCCGTTCCAGTAGGCGGCGCGCCCCGGTCCTGGCGGCCGGATGCGCAGGCTGCGCCGCCCACCGGAATCGAAGGGGCCTTGGATGATTTGCGACCCGACGGTCGTCCCCGAGGAGAAGGTCTCACCGCAGAGCGCCCCGCCTGCGCCGCCAGGCCAATGGTTCGACCGATCTCAGATGTTGTCGCAGCTCGCCGAGCTGGCAGGCCAATCGCAGGGGTGGACGGCGAGCGCGCGCGAGGCCGCGGTGGTGGAGGAGCGCACGCGCATCGCGCGCGAGATCCACGACACCCTCGCCCAGGGCCTGGCGGCCATCCGGCTCCAGCTGGAGCTGGCGCAGGGCAAGGATCCGCTGCCGCCGCAGGCGCTGGAAGCCATCGCCCTCGCCCTTCAGATCGCCAACGAGAACTTCGTCGAGGCGCGCCGCCTGATCTCCTCGTTGAGGCGCCCGCCGCCCTGCCTGGCGACCGCGCTGTCAGAAACGGTCGAACGCGAGCGACGGCTCGGCCACGCAAAGATGGTCGCCACGCTCGAAGCGGTGTCGGCTCCCCCGAGCGAGATCGCCCATGAGCTGCTGCGGATCGCCCAGGAGGCGATCCACAACGCCGCCCATCACGCCCAGGCGCTGACGATCGCCGTCACCCTGAAGCCCCTGCCCAGACGCGGGCTCCAGATCGAGGTGAGCGACGACGGCATGGGTTTCGACCTGACCCCGCGGCGCGGTGGCTTCGGCCTCGCGGGCATGCGCGAGCGCGCGGCGGCGGTCCAGGCGAAGCTGGCGATCGTCTCGGCGCCCGGCGGCGGGACCAAGGTGACGGTGGCCTGGACGCCCGGATAGCATGCGCGGTCGGCGCATCGGCGCCCCTGTGGCATGCTGCGCGGATGACCATCCTCTACATCGACGCCGACGCCTGCCCCGTGAAGGACGAGGTCTATCGGGTGGCGCAGCGTTACGACGCGCCCGTGTTCGTCGTCTGCAACAGCTGGATCCGGACCCCGGCCGATCCCCACGTCCGCCTGGTCGTTGTTGACGAGGGGCCGGACGTCGCGGACGACTGGATCGCAGCGCGGGCCGGGGCGGGGGACGTCGTGATCACGGCGGACATCCCCCTGGCGCAGCGGGCCCTGGCGGCCGGCGCCCAGGCGCTGCATCCGGCCGGGCGGCCGTTCACGCAGGACAACATCGGCGGCGCCCTGGCCTCGCGCGCCGTGGGGGAGCACCTGCGGTCGATGGGCGAGGCCACCCGCGGCCCCCCTCCGTTCACCGCGGCTGATCGCTCGAAGTTCCTGCAGGCGCTCGACGCTGCGGTCGTCAGGGCGCGGCGAGTCCCGACCGGGTCGGAGCAAGCGTCAGGTCGTTCCTGAGAGGAAGTTCGACGACGTCAGGCGGCCGCGGCCGTTTCGAACGCCCGCCAGGTGTTGCGGCCGCCGCGCTTGGCCTCGTAGAGGGCGAGATCCGCGGCCTTGTAGATCGCATCGTGGTTCTCGCCGTGGTCGGGGAAGATCGCCACCCCGACGCTGGGGGTCGCGCGGACGCTCTCGCCGTTCACTTCCAGCGGCGCCTCGAAGGCCTCAATGATCCGCCGGCAGAACTTGCTGACGGTCTCGGGATCCTGCACGTCGGGCAGCAGGATGGCGAACTCGTCGCCCCCCAGCCGCGCCAAGCGGTCCGACTCGCGGATGATGCCCCGCAGACGCTCTGCGACCTTGACCAGCAGGGCGTCGCCGGCGTCGTGGCCGAAGGTGTCGTTGACGAGCTTGAACCGGTCCAGGTCGATCAGGATCGACGCGAAGCGCGTGCCGTGGCGCCGCGAGAAGGCCGCCAGCCGCCGGAAGTCCTCGGTGAACATCCGCCGGTTGGAGAGCTGGGTGAGCGAATCCAGGTAGGCGATGGTCTCCAAATCGTTCTGCGCGTCCTGCAGGGCCCTCGCGGCGGCCATGCTGGTCCTCGCGCCCGAGGCCACATAGGCCAGGGTCAGGCCGATCCCGAGAATCGTCGAGGCGAGCTGGGCTCCGGTCAGGCCGCCGAAGATCAGTGGCAGGACGATCAGCGCGGCGGCGGGAAAGGCCCCGATCACCGCCATCACGGCCTTGGAGCGGAAGGCGTAGGCCTGGGCGTGGATCAACTGGGCGGCGGCGATGACGATCGCCACGATCCGCAGGCCCGCAAGGCCGGAGAACCAGTAGAACGCCGTCGTGCAGGTCCAGATGGCGCTGAGCAGCGCCGCGGCGAACAGATAGTTGAGGCGCTGGGCCGCCGTGCCCACGTGGCCCCGCAGCTGCCTGCGCCTGGCGAAGGCGGCATAAAGCTCGCCGCAAAGGCTGACTACGAGCCAGGCCGCGCCCGTGAGGAGCCCGAAGTTCATCACCAGGATGAGCGCCGACGCGGCGCCCAGGACGATCCGCGGAAGCGTCGACTTGGAGCCGGCTCTCGCCGCGAGATCGACGTCCTCGTCCAGCCATCCCGAAGAAATTTTCAGTTTCAAGAGCTTAAAACCCCACCAATTCCCGCCCGAGTCGTTCAAATCCTAAGCTTATGCTTATTTTGAGCAGGTAACCTTGCGAGGATCCCAACATCTGAAACCGTACTTTACTGCCCATGAACAATTGTCACAATCGATATATATTCGGCAATCGAACAAAGTTGCGCGGGTTCAAGGCAAATCCGCTCGACGCGGGATCGTCACCCGATGGCGCTTCGAGCCGCCTCGCTTGCGCCTGGCGCCGCGAAAAAAGCTCTCGCTTTCAAGCGTTTGAATTCCATTTGCGGCTGATGCACGGTCCGGGCAGGAAGCAGGGCTGAAGGGATCATCGGCCATGTCGTTGGATCGCAGGCGCCTGCTACAAATTGGCGCGGTCTCTGCCATTGGTTCGGTCGCGGAGCCTCTGTGCGCCCGCGCGCGCCACCCGAAGGCGGCGCAACCCCGCGCCGATCACACCATCCTCATCTCGGAGATGAACCTGGAGCTGGCGCCCGGGGTCGAGGTGCGGACAACCGCCTACAACGGGCAGTTCCCCGGTCCGCTGCTGCGGCTGCAGGAAGGACGGCCGGTGGTCGTCGAGATCAGGAACGACACCGATCGGCCCGAACAGCTCCACTGGCATGGGCAGAGGCTCCCGACGGACGTCGACGGCGCGGCCGAGGAAGGCACGCCGTATATCCCCGCGCACGGCTCGCGGCGGATCCGCTTCACGCCGGGGCCGTCAGGCCTTCGTTTCTACCACACCCACCTGATCGCAGGTTCGAACCTCACCCTCGGCCAGTACAGCGGCCAGGTCGGGCCAGTGTACATCGAGCCGCGGCGCGAGCCGGGCCGCTACGACCGCGAGGTCTTCCTTACACTGAAGGAGTTCGGGCCGAGCCTCAGCCGTGGCGGCGACACGGACATGGATTTCCTGCGGCCAGCCGCCGTCGATCCCCAGCTCAAGGCCACGGGCGAGGCGGCGATGAGCGCCTCGCTCGCGAAGGGCACGCCGAAGGGCTACGAGGTCGGCTACAAGCACTTCACGATCAATGGCCGCAAGCTCGGCCAAGGCGAACCGATCCGGGTCAAGCAGGGCGAGCGCGTCCTGTTTCACGTCCTCAACGGCAGCGTCGGCGAGATCCGCAGCCTCGTTCTGCCCGGCCACACCTTCGAAGTCGTGGCGATGGACGGCAACCCCCTGCCCCAGCCCGTTTCCACGCCCGTCCTGTGGATCGGCACGGCCGAGCGCGTCTCGGCCATCGTCGAGATGAACCAGCCCGGGATCTGGATCCTGGGCGACCTCGCCGACGACGACCGCAACGCCGGCATGGGCGCGATCGTCGAATATGCTGGCGCGACCGGCTTCGCGCAGTGGAGCAAGCCCGAGGTCGCGGAATGGAACTACCTCGCATTCGGCCGCCCGGAGCCGCCGGCCCAGCCTCCGGACGAGGTGTTCGACATGATCTTCGCCAAGGACAATGCCGCCCTCAAGGGCTTCAGCCGTTGGACCATCAACGGCGCAGCCTTCGACGACGCACACATGACCGCGATGCTGAAGCTGAAGCGGGGGCGGCGCTACCGGCTGCGGATGAGCAACGCCAGCGACGACATCCACCCCATCCACCTGCACCGGCACAGCTTCGAGATCACGAGCATCATGGGCCAGCCTGGGAGCGGCGTGACCAAGGATGTGGTCATGCTCGGCGGCTACCAGCGCATGGAGATAGACTTCGTCGCCGACAATCCCGGCCGGACCCTCTTCCACTGCCATCAGCAACTGCACATGGACTTTGGCTTCATGTGCCTGTTCGACTACGTTTAGAGGTAATCCCGTTCAGACGGCGTGATCTCAGAAAGGAAATTTACCACGGACCTCACGAACCACACGGACGAAGATCTCTCTGGCGCAAAATCGTTTGCCCCCGGCCGGAACCCTGGTCACATCGGGGCAAAGCGGAGGGGTCAACGATGAAGAGCTGCTTTTCTGTCCTGCTGGGCGCCCTCGCCCTCCTCGCCGCGCGGGCGGCGACGGCGGCGGTGGAGCGGATCGAGGTGGTCGAGCGGACCCACTTCGCCGACGGGATGAGCTTCGGGGATGCCGGGCCCTACGAGAAGATCCGCGGCGTCGCCCACTTCCGTCTCAACCCCAACGATCCGGCCAATGCGCGGATCGTCGATCTCAAGCACGCGCCGCGCGACTCGGGCGGGATGGTCGAGTTCGACAGCGAATTCGTCATGCTCCGGCCCGTCAAGGCCAAGGCCTCGACGCTGATCTACGACGTCAACAACCGGGGCGGCATCGCCATCATGGGCCAGGTGGACGGGGCCAGTCCCGCCCACAACGACCCGACCACGGCGGCGGACGCCGGCGACGGCTTCCTGATGCGCCACGGCTTCACCCTGCTGTTCTCCGCCTGGACCTGGGACGTCGCGCCCCAGCCGCCGGGGAACAAGCCCCTGGTGTTCCACCCACCGGTGGCGCGCAATCCCGACGGCTCCGCCATCGTGGGGATGGTGGAGAACGAGTTCACGGTCAGCGCGCCCACGCTGGTGGCGACCTACGCCGGCATGCGCGGGCTCACCTATGAGCCGGCCACGCCGAACGATCCGGCCGCCGTGCTGACCGAGCGCGCCAGGCCGGACGACCCGCGCCGGCCCCTTCCCCGCGACCATTGGCATTTCCTGGTTCCCGAAGAGCGCGGCGGTCCCGGACGCGTCGTCCTCAACGAAGGCTTCAAGCCGGGCGTGATCTACGAGCTGACCTATGTGGCCGCCGACCCTTATGTGGCGGGCGCCGGCATGGCGGGGATCCGCGACCTGCTCGCCTGGCTCCGCGACCATCCCTTTGAGGGCGCACCGCCGCCCAGCCACACCCTGATCTTCGGCATCAGTCAGTCAGGCCGCCTGATCGGGCGGATGCTGCATGACGGGCTGGACGTCGACGAGAGCGGGCGCCTGGCGTTCGAGGGCGCCTATCTCGAAGTGCCGGGCGCGGGCGGGGGCGCGGGCTTCAACGCCCGCTTCGTGCAGCCGACCCGCCACCCCTCCATGATGGAGGAGCACGACTATCCCTCCGACGCCTTCCCCTTCACCACTGCGACGAGTCGTGACCCGGTGGCCCACGCGAGCGGGTCGTACATCGAGCACGCCGCGGACGCGCAGGGGCGCCTGCCCAAGCTGATCTTCGCCAACACCTCCACGGAGTTCTGGAACCGCGACGCCTCGCTGATCGGCACCACGCCCGACGGGCGGCGCGACGTGGCGCCCGCGGCCAATGCGCGGATCTACGCCTTCATGGGCGCGCAGCACTACGTGGGCCGCTCGCGCACGCGGCTGCCCTATGTGAACTGCGTCTCGACGACCGACCACTACCTGCCCATGCGCGCGCTGATCCTGGCGCTGGACCGCTGGGTCGCGGACGGGACAGCGCCGCCACCGAGCGCCTATCCTCGGATCGCCGACAGGACCCTGGTGGCGGTGAGGGTCTACCGCAGGGACTTCCCCAGGCCCCTTTCGATCACTCCGCCGGCCCAGAACCTCGCCGAAGCGCGGCTGGACTTCGGTCCCCTCTACGAAAGCGACGGCGTCGCGACCACGATCCCGCCGCGGCACCGACGGCCCTACGGGACGCTGGTCCCGGCGCCGGACGCGGACGGCAACGACAAGGGCGGCGTGCGCATGGTCGAGCTGATGGCCCCGCTGGGCACGCACACCGGTTGGAACCAGCGCGCGCCGCAGACCGGTTTCGGCTGGGCGACCGCGCGCTTCGACGGCAGCTTCCTGCCGTTCGCCCGCACGGAGGCCGAGCGCCGCGCCGCCCGCGACCCGCGGCCTAGCCTCGCCGCCCGCTATCACGACCGCGACGACTATGTCGCCAAGGTCCGCGCCGCCGCCCGCGCCCAGGTCGCCGCCGGCTTCCTGCTGGAGGAGGACGTGGATCGCGCCGTCGCGGAGAACGTCGGCCTCTACGACCGCATCATGGCCCACGACCCTGCCGACAGCGGCTGCGAATACCTGTTCGCGAAATAGGGCGTCGGCGCTCATGGTCGCCTGGCCGTCAGCCAGGCGCGCTCGCCGGGTCCAGCGGCGAGTTCGATCGCGCGTCGGTAGGCGTCGCGGCTCTCCTCGATCCGGCCCACGCGCCTGAGGAGATCGGCGCGGACCGCGTGCCAGGACTGGAAAGCCTCCAGTTGGGGAGCCGCCAGGGCTTCGACTTCGGCGAGGGCCGCTTGCGCGCTCCTCACCTCCGCAAGGGCCACGGCCCGGTTCAGCCGCACGATCACGTCGTCGCGCTGCGCCAGCATGGCGTCATAAAGCTCGAGAACGATGGGCCAGGGCGGCGGGTCGTGCAGACTTCGTCGGGCGCACCACACGCCATGGATCGCCGCAAGCAGGGCGCGCGGACCGGGCTGGCCGAGATTCCGCGCCCGGTAGAGAAAGCGGTCGCCAGCCTCGATCAGGTGACGGCGCCACAGGGCGGGGTCCTGCTCCGAAAGCGGAACCATCGCGCCCGCGCCATCCAGGCGCGAGGGCCGGCGCGCTTCGGCGTATCGAACCAGCGCCGCCAGGGCCAGCACCTCGCCTTCGTTGGGCAGCATCGCCGCCAGGGCGTCCGTCAGCTGGAGCACCTCGTCGGCGAAGCCGGCATGGGGACCGACGGCGGCCGCGTCTTCGTGAGCCTTCGAATAGGCGATCTCCAGGGTGGAGAGGACCGCGTCCAGCCGTCCGGACCACTCTGCCGGACCTGGAACGGCGAACGGCACGCCTGCCGCGGCGATCTTGCGCTTGGCCCGCGTGAGGCGCTGCAGGAGGGTGGCCTCGGGGATCAGGAAGGCTGCGGCGATCTCCCGGGCGGCAAGGCCGCAGACGAGCCGAAGCGTGAGGGCGGCGCGCGATTCCGGCGCAATGGCCGGGTGGCAGCAGATGAAGATCAACCGCAACCGCTCGTCCGGGATCAACCGCGCCTCATCCGCCAGTGCGTCCTCGACCGTCGGCTCCGGCGACGGCGGGTCCGGCGTAAGCCGACCGCGAGCGTTTCTGCGCCGCAGGTCGTCCAACGCGCGGCGATAGGCGGCGCGGTAGAGCCAGGCCGTCGGATCGGACGGCTCCCCCTCGTCGGGCCAGGCGCGGGCGGCCGCCAGGCACGCTTCGGCGAAGGCGTCCTCCGCCAGATCGAGGTCCCGAAAGCGGGCGGCGAGCGCCGAGATGACGCGCGCCGCCGCCTGTCGAACCGCGCGATCGAGTGCGCAGTCCACTCAGCCCGCCTTTCTCTGCCCCTCGCCGAGCAAAGGCCGGATCTCCACGGCGCCCTCGTGACAGACCGGGATCTTCCTGGCGATGGCGATCGCTTCATCCAGGTCCTCGGCGTCGACCATGTAGAAGCCGCCGAGTTGCTCCTTGGTCTCCGCGAACGGGCCGTCGTGGATGGTCTGGACCCCGCCTCGGCCGGTGCGGACAGTGGTGGCCGTCGGGGTGTTCTGCAGGCCGGCGCCGGCCAGCCGCTTGGCGCCCAGGGACTGGCTCAGCGCCATGTGGCCGGCGACGACCTGGTTCATGGCCTCTCCCGCCTTGTCAGGACCATAGACGCTCTCGTCCTCATAGATCAGCAGCAGGTACTTCATCGGATCTCTCCCGTGGCGACCAGGCATGATGCCCGATCTGACCCAGAGACGCGCGAGGGCGCCCGGATTCGACAGCCGGGGGGCGAGGCGGCGGCGGCGGGAGTGGAAGACCTGCGGCCAACCGACTAGTCTGCTGTCCTCCCCATCCCCTACCGGAGGACCGCGCATGCTCGGCTCTGCGCGCCTGCAAACCCTCGTCTGGACGGCCGACATAGCTCGCAGCCGGCTCTTCTATTCGGAGATCCTCGGCCTGGCGCTGAAGGGCCAGTCCCACGGCGCCGACATCTACGACGTGGGCGGAGGAGAGCTTCGCGTCTCGCCGGTCCCCACGACGAAGCCGTCGGAGCACACCGTGATCGGATTCGCGGTCGAGGATCTGGACGCGGTCGCCGAGGACCTCGAACGCCGGGGAGTAGCGACGGAGCGCTTCCCCGGCTTCCAGCACGATCCGCGCGGCGTCTGGCGCGCGCCCGACGGTGCGAAGGTCCTGTGGTTCCGTGACCCCGACGGGAACCTGCTGTCGGTCGTCCAGTACGCGCGGTAGTCCCTCCCGTTCATGGACGTTCATGGGGAGGGATAGCGCTACCAGGTCTCGCCGAATGGGCGGAGCTCGGTGAGGAAGGACCACGCGGAGCGGGGCTGGTGGGCCAGGTGGAAGGCCTCCTGGGCGATATCGGCGGGCTTGATGAAGACGTCGTCCGGGCGGTCGGGGTAGCGGGCGCGCGTCCATTCGAGGTCGATCACCGCGTCGATCATCAGGAAGGCCACGTGCAGGCCCTTGGGACCCATCTCCCGGGCGATGGATTCGGCGAGGATGCGCTGGGCCGCCTTGGTCGGGGCGAAGCCGGCGAAGCGGGCCCGGCCGCGGACGGCCGAGGTGTTGCCCGTGACGATCAGGGCGCCTTCGCCGGCCGCCTCCATCCGGGGCGCGGCCCAGCGCGCGAGGCGCAGGAGGGCCATGACGTTGACCTGGAAGTTCCGCTCGAGGATCTCAGGCTCGATCTCGAGGAAGTTGCCGAAGGCGCCGCCCACGGCATTGTGAATGACGACCTTCGGCGGCAGGCCGAACCGGTCCTCGATCGCCTGCAGCGCGGCGCCCAGTTCCGCGGGATCGACGACGTCACACGGAAACGCGATGGCGTCCGGCAACTCGCGCTCGAGCCCGGCGAGGCGGTCGGCTGTGCGCGCCAGCATCGCGACCTGATATCCGCCGTCGTGGAACCGGCGCACCAGGGCCGAGCCCGTCCCGGGACCGACGCCGGTGACGATCGCGAGCGGCTTCATGGGGCGCGCTCCAGCGGGGCGCGGTCATCGGGATGGAAGCTGAGCTCCGCCATCGGGACCTCCTGTCGGTCGCCCGCCGGCGGGCCATTTAGTTCTCTTTTAGCACTCAATGAATCGCCGGTCATCGGGGTCCATCTCGCCGCGCCGCCGAACCCGAAGGAACGCCTTCGCATATTGACGGCCTGCATCCCGGACACCTACAGCCCGTCGACTCCGGCGGACTGGGCGGGGCCGATAGGGTGTTGGCTTGACGTCGTTTTCTGTCTGCCCTCGCACAGACGTCACCTCGACCGGCGCCAGCGCCGGTCGAGAGGCGCCGACGGTCCTGACCTTCCGCTGTCCCAGCGAGCTGGAGGGACTGGCGCCGCCCCCGGTCCCGGCCATCTCGGGCCTCCCCGACTGGCTGAGGACCATGCCGCAGCAGGCCTACAGCGCGATGGCCGCGGGCGAAGACGATACGGTCAAGCGGTGTCCGCCGTTCATCGACGCCATGACCGGAGGATTCCTGATCCCGCTGGTATGCGACGTCATGGTGGAAGACGGCGAATTCAGCTGGGAGAGCGACCTGCCCGCAATCGCCGGCGTGCCTCGCTCGCCGATCGGACTGCACGATCCGAGCCAGGTCGCGGGCACGCCACTGTTCGACCAGGACAGCTTCCTGATCAAATTCCACAACGTCTGGACGATCCAGGCGCCCGAGGGCTGGTCGCTGCTCATCACCCATCCGGTCAATCGTTTCGACCTGCCCTTCACGACGCTGACCGGGCTGGTCGACTGCGACCGCTATCGCGACGCCTGGATCCACTTCCCGGCGCACTGGCGCGACGCGAATTTCCGAGGCGTGCTGCCAAAGGGGACGCCCGTGGCCCAGTGCTTCCCGATCCGGCGGGAGCCCTGGACCGCCGAGGTCACGACGCTCAGCGAGGCTGAGATGAAGCGCGCCCGCGAACTCCAGGCCACGATGGTGCGGGAGAAGGGGCTCTACCGCAGGCGCTTCCGGACCTGAGCCTTCCGCTCGACCTGCAGGAAACGCGTCGCCGCGCTGGGCCGCAGGAAGGCGCGGCCATGCGCCCCGGCGGCGAGCGCCTTGAGCGCCGGTCCCCATTGCTCCGGCCCGCGCGCGCCGGCCCGAAGCATGGCCTCCCCCGCGTCGCGTTCACCCAGATCCAGCAGGCATCTGCCAAGCTCGATGCGGACCACCGGGTCCTCCGGCTGGGAAGCCAGGGCGAGCCGGAAGAGCTCGGCGGCGGCCGCTGGCTCGCCGTCAAGGGCCATCACCCTGGCCAGGGCGACCGCCGCGTCGCGACGCTGCGGCGCCGCCGTGCGGACCTCCGAGAACAGCTCCCGCGCCCTGACCCGGTCGTTGCGGCGAAGGTGGAGGTAACCGAGACCGATCCGCAGCATGGCGGCGTCGGGCAGGAGCGAAAGGCCGGTCTCGAACACCTCGGCGGCTTCGTCGTATCGGCCGGCCTCGGCAAGCTGGTCGCCAAGCTCCAGGAAGGCCTGCACGAAGGGCGGACGTCGGGCCACGCAGTCGCGAAGCTGGACCAGGGCTTCGTCCTGCCGCCCCACGCGGGCGAGGGCCCGGGCGAAATAGATTCCGGTCGACGGGTCGGTGCTGCGCCGCGCCGCCATCTGCAGGGGCGCGAGGGCGTCGGCGGGACGACCCTGCATCAGCAGAGCGGCGCCGAGCACCTGCGCCGCCAGGAGATTGTCGGGATCCCCCGACAGCACCGGCGCGGCGAAGCGCTCCGCCTCGGTGGGTCGACCCGCCCGCAAGGCGCGGGCGGCCTGATCGAGAGCGCGGGCGAGCCCGTCGGAATGTCGGGTGGGTTGACCTGGGCTCTTCATCCGTCCCGCCTGCACAGCTGACTTGCGAGCGCCCCTCGCCGCCGACCGGGCGGCGTGACGTTCGCTAACCTCTTGCGTCGCGGCCCGCAACACGGCAGCCTGAGAACCAATCGGGAACAGAGCGGAGCCCAAGCGATGTCCACGCTGGAGAACCGACCGAACACCGCTCTCCTGGTCGTCGACGTACAGACCGGCGTCGTCGCCAACGCCCACGCGCGCGAAGAGGTGGTGGCGAACATCGCCAGCCTGGTGGAGGCGGCGCGGCGCGACGGCGCGCCGGTGATCTGGGTCCAGCACGTCAGCGACGAACTCCCGCGAGGTAGCGAGGCCTGGCGGATCGCCCCGGAGTTGAGCCCGGCCGATGACGAGGCCCTGATCGAGAAGGCCTATGGCGACGCCTTCGAGGAGACACCGCTCGAAGATTTGCTGGCGGATCTGGAGGTCGGGGGCCTGGTGGTCGCCGGCGCCCAGACCGACGCCTGCATCCGCTCGACACTGCACGGGGCGCTGGTCCGGGGTTACGACGTGACCCTGGTCAGCGACGCGCACACGACCGAGGACCTGTCGAAATGGGGCGCGCCGCCGCCCGGCCAGGTGATCGCCCACACCAACCTGTACTGGAAATTTGAGACAGCTCCCGGGCGCACCGCTGGTGTCGTGAAGACGGCGGACGTCCAATTTGCTAGCGTCGGTTGAGCGGCCGCGCCGCCCATTAGCCGCCGTCCCCCAGCTCCAGCGAGAGCAAGGGGATGAACTGCTGACCGCCGTGCATGTCGCGTTCCAGGACCCCTCCCTGCGGAGCGCGCCGGGGAATGGAGATCTTGACCGTATGAAGGCGGTCGATGGCAAAACGGCGGACCTGCGCCACGTCGACTTCGTAGAGGCGGGCGACGTTGGCCGCACCGATTGCGGGATCGTCCCGATGGCGCAGGTAGGTCTGCCGATCGTCGAAGAAGAGGTCGATGGTGATCCAGAACGGTCCGGCGTTCTTCGAGCGCACGTAGCGGCAGACCTCGGCGAGCCTAGGCATGCGCCGCCTCCGCCACAGCGTCTGCCGTGAGCATCTCGCCGCGCACGAGTTCGAAGGGCGAGGCGACGTGGACCACGTGGTGCAACCGGAATTCGAACACCTGGCCGCGCTCGATCTCGGCTGGCGAGAAGGGGAAGGCGTAGCTGGGCAGCTCCTTTCCCTCGCGCACGGGGAAATGGAAGAAGATGGGATTGCAGACTTTGGCGATCTGCGTGGCCAGGGCCCGGGTCGCCGCGGTGGCCAC
Source organism: Caulobacteraceae bacterium (assembly GCA_036276055.1). Lineage (GTDB taxonomy): Bacteria > Pseudomonadota > Alphaproteobacteria > Caulobacterales > Caulobacteraceae > Acaudatibacter. The sequence goes on along the minus strand of DATBEN010000026.1, from coordinate 892 downwards.
GAAGAGGAGGCCGATCTCGCGTGGAGCCGGCGCCTCGGGCGGGACCGGCCGGCCGGACACGGCGTTCCAGCCGTAGGGACGCAGGGAAATGTCGAACGCCTCGCGCTCGAGCTCCAGCGCGCGGCAGGTCCGCTTGATCAGCGCCGCCTGCATCCGCGCCACGAAGGCCTCGACGTCAGCCATCACCTCAGGATCCTCGATCCCCACTAGCATGACGGTCTGGAAGGGCCCCCCGCCCGCGCCCTCCAGCTTCAGGGTGTAGGGACGCGGCTCGAACCGGGATCCGGTCACCTCGACCCGCCGCGCGTCCAACGCCCGATAGTCCGCGTCGGTGACGTCGAGGACGCCGCCGGGTTCGACCAGGCGGAAGGGATCGCTGTTCTCGTACAGCATATGCGCCGAGACGGTGTAGGGCGTGCAGGCCGACCGTGGATCAAGCGGCTCGACGGTGAAGCTCTCGCGGTCCACCGCGATAAGGACCCCGGGGCTGGTGGGACGAGTGGTGCAGAGGCCGCCGCACTCGGCGATCTTGGCCGCGTGCCAGGCCGGCCCGGCGCCAGCGCCCAGCATCAGTGGGACGGCGGCGAGCACGGCGGTGTCGGTGGTGCGGCCGCCAAGGACGATGTCCGCGCCGGCGGCGACCGCGGCCATGTAGGGCTCAGGCCCGAGCAGTCCCACGATGTGGTCGCAGGCGTCGACCTCAGCCTCGGTGAGAGGCCCGCTCAGGGCGAGCGGCGAGATCAACCCGTCAGCGAGCCTCGCCTTGATGGCCTCCCTGTCCTGTTCGGAGCGCAGGACCGCGATACGCGGCCGAGCGCCCTGGGCGCCGGCGATCTCCAGGGCGATGTCCACTGTCCAGTCGAGGGCCGGATCGCAGCCGGACGTGCCGCAG
>DATBEN010000025.1:0-12623 GCA_036276055.1 Caulobacteraceae bacterium | reverse complement strand
TTTTGCCGCGGGCGCATCCATGTTCGTATTCGTCACGGTGAGTTGCCCGGTGAACGTGGGATTACCGGTCAGGGCGGCGCAGGCAAAGTTGGCGTTCACTTGCGCGGCATAAGCCGTGGCGCCCGTTGAAAAGCTGTAGGGGTAGCTCGTGCACGATTGCGCTGTGGCGATCCCACCCCAGAGCAGGGCGCAGGTCCCAAGCCCCGCGCCGAGCGCCTTGCCAGTCAAATTCATCGGTCTCCGCCTCCTCGTATCCCATCATCCCAGGACGCCCCGTCCCAGGCGAATTCGTCCCATAGTGCCGTCGTACGAATCCCAGCCGCGTCAGATGCAAAGATGTGCAATCGGGATCCAGCAATCGATACGTTGCTCCCAGCTTCGGACATTTCCCCCGGCGGCCCGTGGCCAAAACACGTCACGAGAGGCCCCGACAAGCATCTGATGCCTTATGCTAGTGGGTTAGATTGCGGAAACTTGGGACCGAAGGGTCGCGACTTGCGACCCGTGGGTCGTGACCTCGGCTTTGACGGCTTTGACGGCTTCCACCGGATACGGGACTAACTTCGATTCAATCAGTTTATAAGCGCCGGTCGTCGGATTGCGGGATGCGAGAACAGGCTTACGCGCGATCTTCGCGACATCCTGAGCCAGGAACCCGACCTGAGGTATGTTGGGCAGATTCAGGCCCTGCCTTACGATACGGTTTTGCGTGGGAATGAAGCTGTACTGAACGCCCTGCAGTTGCCTTACCATGGCCAAGGCGCCGGTCAAGGGTGTCACGTTCGTCTTCAGGCGAGCGTCGGAATCTCTGCGCAGACCAGCTACCGCGGCGAGATGGGCAATCGTTCTCCTCTCGGCCGACCGGCTGCCGGCTTAGGAGGTGGCGCCGGGCCGAGGTCAGCCGGCCCGCGGTGTGGCGATAGCAGCGGTATTACGCCGAGGGCGGTCGAGCGCCTGCTGCGCGAGGGGAGCCGCAAGCCCGGCAAGGCACCCACGCCGCCGCCCGTGATCGCCATGATTGCGGCGTTGACCTGCTCGGAGCCACAGCGCGAGGTCACCCATTGGACCGGCCCGGCCATCGCCGAGGCCTCGGGGGTGTCGCTCAGGATCGTCCAGCGCCTCTGGGAGGCGCACAAAGCCGCACGAGATTGCTCACATTCTACAGAAACAATGGCCTTAACGCGTCGCGTTTGCCCTAAGCAATGGCGATCCGGAGGGTCACCGTGCTTGCGGAAAAGATCGAATGGCTTCGGAGGGGGGCGCCTAACCAAACCGGCGAGGGATGGCGCCGGCAGTTTCCTTGCGGCAGCCGACCTCCTCCGGGATGCACCCCTCGTGCGCGTGCTGAGCAGGTACGGAAAGCGAAGCTGGAGCGCCGATAGCCCCACTCTCGTAGTCCGAGCTTTTCTGGCGCGAACTTGGCGGAGTCCAATCTTCTGTGGCCGGTTTGGTCCAAAGCTGCTGACGTGACCTCCTCCAACCCATTGGAATCACTACGACCAGAGTCTAGCTTATTGCGCCGGCCAACAAGCGCCGCTACCAGACGACCTCTTGGGGTGGGCGCGTTCGATCGCGAAACCGGAACATTGACAGTCATTTCTGGCGGCCGGACAGTCGCGGCGGGAAACGCTGCGATTGCGGCCTTTACGAAAACGCGTCCGGGAGAACGACGTGCGGCCAGCGCTGAACGGCCTGCGGGTGCTCGAAATCGGCGACGACGTCGCGGTCCGTTACCTCGGCCGCCTCTTCTCGGAAATGGGAGCCGAGGTTGTCCGCACCCGGCCGGCGCAGACGCGCATCGGTTACGATGGCGTGGCGGGACTCGCCTACTGCCGCTGGCTGGACGAGCGAAAGCGGGTCGATCCGGAGCCTGGCGGTCATTTCGACCTCGTCTCGGCGGGGCTGGACCCGGACAGTCATGACACGGGGACCTCGGCCCAGGCTTGGCAGGGCGGGGTGCTGGCGCGCATAGCCTGGTTCGATCCTGAGGGTCCCTATGCCGGCTGGCGCGGCGCCGACGAGATGATCTCGGCCCTGGTGGGACTGGTCTATCCGTTCGGCGAGCGCGAAGGCCCGCCAGTCCTCCCGCAGGGCCATATTCCCCAGATCGTCGCCGGCCTCGTGACGTTCAACGCGGCCATGGCGGCGCTGCTGACGCCGCCGGGGCGGCGGCCCGCTCAGGTCGACGTCAATGTCCTCGAAGCGGCCATGTGCTTTTCCGAGCCGTCAGCGCTGGGCGCGACACAGACCGGGGACCGGACGCTCCGCCTGGGGGTGAACCGCTTCGTTCCCAGCTATCCCTGCTCGTCATATCCGGCCTCGGACGGCTGGGTCGGCGTGACCTGCCTGACGCCGGCGCAATGGCGCGCCCTCTGCCGGCTGCTCGGGCGGCCAGATCTCGCCGAGGATCCGCGCTTCGCCACCACCTACGAGCGGCTGATGCTGGGCGACGAGGTGGACGCCGCGATCGCGTCCCTGTTTTCGGCGCGCACACAGGCCGAGTGGGTCCGCCTCGGCGTGGAGCACCGGATACCCATTGCGCCCATGACGCGACCGGGGGAGCTGCCGCGGGTCGAGCATTGGCGGGATCGCGGCGCGTTCGAGCGCTTCGGCCATGGCGAGGCGGTAGGCCCCAGTCTGCCGTGGCGAATGACCTTTGACGGCGTCGTCGCCGAACCCTGGATCCCGAAGGGCGAGGGGAGACCCCTTGGCGGCCTCCGCGTCGCCGACTTCAGCATGGGATGGGCGGGGCCGCTCTGCACCCGCACCCTCGCCGACCTCGGCGCGGACGTGGTCAAGGTGGAGTGCAAGGCCCACCCCGACTGGTGGCGGGGCTGGGAGGAAAACCTCGACAGGGAAATCCTCGAGTCGCGGATCCACTTCATCGACAAGAACCGCGGAAAGCGCGGCGTCGACATCGACCTCGGGAGCCCCGAAGGGCGGGACAAGGCCCGCGCCCTCATCGCCAGCGCCGACGTCGTCGTCGAGAACTTCGCCGCCGGCGTGTTCGAGAAGCTCGGCCTTGGCGCAGCTGTGCAGCGCGCGCTGCGCCCGGGCGTGATCAGCCTGTCGATGCCGGCCTTCGGGAACGGCGGCCCGCTCTCGGAGATCAGGGCGTACGGATCAACCGTGGAACACGCGTCCGGAATGCCGTTCGTGAACGGCGAGGCGCACTGGGCGCCGGCGCTGCAGCATGTCGCCCTCGGGGATCCGGTCGCCGGGTTGTATGGGGCCGCAGCAGTTCTAGCGGCGCTCTATGCGCGCGAGCGGCTCGGCGGCGCGTACATCGATCTCGCGCAGGTCGCCGGCCTGTTTCACCTCGGGGCCGACGCGATCATCGGCGAACAAGCCATCGGAGGCGCGCTGCCGAGAACCGGAAGCGCCCGTGCGCGGCTGGCGTTGTCGACCGTTGTCGATGGCCGGCCGGACAGCGGATGGCTCGCGGTGGCGGCGCGTGACGAAGACTGCGCCGCCTTGAGCCAGCTCACTGGCGGAGCCGACGCGAGCGCGCTCGCCGCATGGTCGGCCGAAAGGACGCCGGAAGAAGCGGCCGAGGCCCTCCAGGCCGCCGGTGTCGCCGCCGCGCCGGTGAGGCCCGCGCACAGCCTGACCGAAGAGCCGCAGCTGGCCGCCTCAGGGTTCTTCGCGGAGATGGATCGCGCGGTCATCGGCCCCCACAAGGAGAGCTGCGCGCCATTCAGGTTCGACGGACAGCGCCCCCCGCTTGGTCGGCCGGCTCCCCTCCTTGGAGAGCACACCGCCGAAGTGTTCGCGGAACTCAAGAGCGCGAAGACAACGGCGCCGCCGACTAGCTAGTGGGCAGCCGCCCCGGCCGCTGACGACCGGGGCGGACAGGGTCAGCGGGCCGGGATCGCCTCGTCGTAGAAGCGGGCGAGGTCCGCCTTCATCTGATGGAGCGCCTCGGGGTTGAGGTACACCATGTGCCCCGACGGGTAGTAGGAGAATCGCACATTGCCGCGCAGGTTGGGCGGCAACCCCATGTGCGCGAGATCATACTCCGTGCCGAAGAACGGCGTGGCCAGATCGTAGATGCCGTTCAGCGAGTAGAGCAGCAGATGCGGATTCTCCCGCATCGCGGCCGACAGGTCGAGGGCGACGTCCGCCTGGTCGGTTGCGCCGGGATACTGCGAGCGCGGCGGCCGGTGGTCGAAGCTCCAATGCAGGCCGGCCGAATAGTAGGTCGGCCGATAGGTCATGTCCGTCGTGAAGCCGAGGTCGGCCGTCAGATAGTGGTGGAAGGCCGAGACGAAGGCGCCGGTGATGCCGGTGTCGGAGGGATCGTACTCGGGACTCTCGTTCACGCCGTTCACGTCATAGCCGGTGAACCGCGCGTCGTAGCGGCCCAGCGTCAGGCGCTGGTCGCCGAGCAGTTCCTTGCGGAAATCCCCCGGTTCGATGCGCAGGTCCGAGCGCAGGATATAGTCCGCCGGCAGGCCGATGTAGGCGCTCATCTTCTGCGCGATCGCCTGGCGATCGGCGTCGGGGAGGTTCTGGCCCTGGGCCAGGGCCTGGGCGTAGGGACCGCGGGCCCAGTCACGCACCTCGCGCAGGAAGGCGGGCAGGTCCGCCGGGGCGGCGATCTTGTGGTGGTAGGCCGCGATCGCCGCAAAGCTCGGCAGGTAGTTGATCACCTCCTGGTCGAAACCCGGCGAGCGGCGTCCGTAGTTGAGGATCGACGAGAGCAGGACGACACCGTTCAACTGCACGCCGTCCTGCTGCAGGCGGTAGGAGAGGCCGGCCGAACGGGTCGTGCCGTAGGATTCGCCGAAGATCACCTTGGGCGAATTCCACCGATCATAGATGGTGAGGTACCGCTCGATGCCGCGGGCGAAAGCGTCGATGTCGGGATCGGTGCCCCAGAAGGCCTGGAGCTTGGTGTCGCCCAGAGGACGCGAGAAGCCGGCGCCCGGCGCATCGATGAAGACCAGGTCGGACTTGTCGAGAAGGCTGTCTTCGTTGTCGACCATGTGGAAGGGCGGGCCAGCGGTGGCCTGGGGGCTGTCCGTCGCCACTCTCATCGGGCCCAGGGATCCCATGTGCAGCCACATGGTCGAGGAACCCGGACCCCCGTTGTAGAGGAAGGTCACCGGCCGGTGGGTGTCGCCGGTGGTGTAGGCGACGTAGAACATCGAGAGCGTCGGCTTGCCCTGATCGTCGCGGATCGTGAGCGTGCCGGCGGTGGCGGTATAGGCGATCTGGCGACCGCCGATCGTGGCGGTGTGGTGCGTGACCTTGCGCACCTCATTGATCGGGGCGGTGGCGATATCGGCGTCGGTCAGCTTGCGGCAGGCCGCGCGGTCTGCCCGGGCGTCGGCGTGGGCGCCTTCGGCCGAAGCTCCCATGTGCTCGCAATCGGCGTCGGCTCGGCCGCCTTCGCCGGGCATCGGCGGGGCGAGGCCCGGCGGCGGTTGATCGGAGACGCCGGGCTCATCGGGCATCCGGCCATGGCGTTGCGCCGGGCGGCTCTTTGCCTGGGCGTTGACTTGTTCCATCGAGGAATCCGGTCCCGGCTGGGCCGCTTGGGCAATGCTGGGACCGACGAGGGCGAGGACAGCGGCGCCGGCGAGAAGGCCAGCAATCAGTGGACGCATCGGCGATTATTCCCTTACGAAGCAATATGTGGCGGCCTGCCGGCGACGCGATGGCGACGCGCTAGGCGGTTGAGCGGCCGCGAACAAGCACCAGCGCGCTGGCGAGCCGATTGCAGCGACGCAACATTGGCGCACAAGCGTCATAGGGGGACAGGATGGGGCTTCGAATCTGGCTGGCGGCGGCGCTCGGAGCCTGGGCGATGGGTGCTCAGGCGGCGCCCCCGACTCACGAAGCTCTCGCCGTATCCGGTTTGCAGGACCCCGCCCAGATCGTGGTCGACCGGTGGGGTATCCCGCACATCTTCGCCGCCAGCGAACGCGACGCCTTCTTCCTCCAGGGCTGGAACGCCGCGCGCGACCGGCTCTGGCAGATCGACCTGTGGCGCAAGCGGGGGCTGGGCCTGCTCTCGGCCAGCTTCGGCCCGGCCTACCTCGCCCAGGACCGCGCAGCGCGCCTGCTGCTCTATCGCGGCGACATGGACGCCGAGTGGGCAGCCTACCGACCGGGGATGAAGGACCGCACCCAGGCCTTCGTCGACGGGATCAACGCCTATGTGCGCGCGGTCAAGGCAGGCAGCCGCCCCCTGCCGGTCGAGTTCCGCCTGACCGGTTCGACGCCCGACCTGTGGCAGGTCGAGGACGTGGTGCGGATCCGCAGCCACGCCCTGGTGTCGAACGTCACCTCCGAGGTCGCCCGCGCCCGGGTCGCCTGCGCTGTCGGTCCCGGCTGGCAGGCCGGGGACGCCCTGCGCCGCGAGCTCGAGCCTGCGCACGAGACCAAGGTCCCCGACGGCCTCGACCCCTGCGCCGTGACGCCTGACGTCCTCAAGGACTACGTCCTCGGAACCGAGCCGGTCGCCTTCGAGCGCGGCAAGGTGCAGGTGGCGAGCCTCGCGGACCTCGAGACGAACGAGGCCTTCACAGGCTCCAACAACTGGGTCGTGTCGGGGTCGCGCACCGCCATGGGACGACCGCTGCTGGCCAACGATCCGCACCGCGAGGTCGCCTCCCCCTCCCTGCGCTACATCGTGCACATGAGCGCGCCGGGTCTGGACATGATCGGTTCCGGCGAGCCGGCCGTGCCCGGCATATCGTTCGGCCACAACGAGGACGTCGCTTTCGGACTGACCATCTTCGGCATCGATCAGGAAGACCTCTACGTCTACGCGCTGAACCCCGCGAACCCGGATCAGTACCGTTACGGCGACGGCTGGGAGACCATGCGCGTCGTCCACGAGACGATCCCGGTGAAGGGCGAGGCGCCGCGCGAGGTCGAGCTTCGTTTCACGCGCCATGGGCCCGTGCTGGACTACGATCCGGCGCACCGGCGCGCCTTCGCCCTGCGCTCGATCTGGATGCAGCCTGGCGCAGCCGGATACCTGGAGGCGAGCTGGCTGGACCATGCCCGCGACTGGACCGACTTCGAGGCCGCCCGCCACCGGTTCGTCGCGCCGCCCGAGAACTTCGTCTTCGCCGACCGCGCCGGCGACACCGGCTGGGCCGCGTTCGGCCTGTCGCCGGTTCGCAAGACCTGGGATGGTCTGCTGCCCGTGCCCGGAGACGGTCGCTACGAGTGGGCGGGCTTCCTCTCCCACGACCGGATGCCGGAGTCGAAGAACCCGGCGCGCGGCTGGTTCGCAACCGCCAACGCCTATGACCTGCCCCCCGGAACGCCGCCTGACGACGTGACTTCCTATGAATGGGCGGACCGCTCCCGCATCGACCGTATCGAACAGGTCCTCGCCGCCGACCCGCGCGTCTCGGTCGCCGATTCCATGGCCCTGCAGACGGACAGCCACGCCCCCATGGCGCTTCGCCTGATCGCCCTGGTCCGTCCCCTGTCCTCCCCCGATCCCCGCACGGCCAAGGCCCTGGCGCTGCTGAAGGCGTGGGACGGGAACGAGACCACCGACAGCGTGGCGGCCACGATCTACGAGGTGTGGTCCGCCAAGCACCTCGGGCGCGCGGCGGTCGCCCACTATGCGCCGGCCGCCGCCAGCATCATCGGCGCCGGGTTACTCGACTCGGTGATCGGGCGCCTGGAGGCGTCCGGCGAGGCCGAGCGCAATCCTCTCCTGCTCAGCAGCCTGGAGGACGCCCTGCGGGAGATCTCCGCCCGCATGGGACCGGACATGAGCGGCTGGACCTGGGGCCGGCTGCACCAGGCCAAACTGGTCCCAGCCATCGCCACCCTCGCCGATCCTGACCTGCAGGCGCGGATGATCGCCGGTCCGACGCCAATTCCGGGCGGTCCGTCCACGCCCAAGGCCGCGGGCTACAACCTCCAGACCTTCGAGGTCACCCATGGCGCCTCGGTGCGCATGGTCATGGACGTGGGCGCCTGGGACAATTCCCGCATCATCAACACGCCGGGAGAATCGGCCGACCCAGCCAGCCCGCACTACGGCGATCTCTTCCCGCTGTGGGCCAGGGGCGAATACGTTCCGATGCTGTTCTCCAGGCCGGCCATCGAGGCGGCCGCGGCGGAAATCATCGATCTCACGCCCGCCCGGTGAAGCGCCCGCGGCCTTGCCCGAGGGCCGCAAAAGGCGCAAAGATGACGCTGCCGTCACCCAATCGGCGGGGGCCTTCGGACGGCAGGGAGACGCAGCGATGGACGACGCGGGCGAGAACATCCGGCGGGCGGCGCGCGAGCAGGCCTATTCCATGCCGCGCGAGGAGATCCAGCCGCTCGACGCCGAGCTTTTCCGCACCGACACGTGGGCCCCCTATTTCGAGCGCCTGCGCGCCGAGGAGCCGGTCCACCACCAGGTGCACGAGGAACTGGGCCCCTACTGGTCGGTGACCAAGTTCAACGACATCATGGAAGTGGACACCAACCACCAGGCGTTCTCGTCCGAGCCGGCGATCACGGCCTTCGATCCGGAAGAAGACTTCACGCTTCCGATGTTCATCGCCATGGATCCGCCCAAGCATGACGTGCAGCGCAAAACCGTCAGCCCGATCGTCTCGCCGCACAACCTCGCCTACCTCGAGCCGATCATCCGCGAGCGGGCTGCGACCATCCTGGATTCCGTGCCGGTCGGCGAGGAGTTCGACTGGGTCGACAAGGTCTCGATCGAACTGACCACCATGACCCTGGCGACGCTGTTCGACTTCCCCTGGGAGGACCGCCGCAAGCTGACCCGCTGGTCGGACGTGGCGACCGCCGCGCCCGTGCCCGGCGGCATCATCGAGACGGACGAGCAGCGCAAGGCCGAGCTTTTCGAGTGCGTCGACTACTTCCTGCGCCTGTGGAACGAGCGCGTGAACGCGCCGCCGAAGAACGACCTGATCTCGATGCTGGCGCACGGCGAGTCCACGAAGAACATGGACCGCATGGAGTACCTCGGGAACCTGATCCTGCTGATCGTGGGCGGCAACGACACCACCCGCAACACCATCAGCGGCAGCATCCTGGCGCTCAACCAGAACCCGGACCAGTACGCGAAGCTGAAGGCCGATCCCGGCCTCATCCCCAACATGGTCAGCGAGACGATCCGCTGGCAGACGCCGCTCGCCTACATGCGCCGAACCGCCGCTCAGGACTACAAGCTGCGCGACAAGACCATCCGCGCGGGCGACAAGGTCCTGATGTGGTACGTCTCGGGCAACCGCGACGAGGAGGTGATCGAGAACCCGAACGCCTACGACATCGAGCGGGAGCGTCCGCGCCACCACCTGTCGTTCGGTTTCGGCATCCACCGCTGCGTCGGCAATCGCCTCGCGGAACTGCAGCTGAAGATCATCTGGGAAGAGATCTTCAAGCGCTTCCCCGACATTCGCGTCACCGGCGAGCCGCGCCGCGTGTTCTCGAGCTTCGTGAAGGGCTACGAACACCTGCCCGTGGTGATCCCCGCGCGGACCTGAGGCTGCGATGGCCGAGACCCAGATCCTGATCGCGCTCTACCCCGGCGTGACGCATCTGGATTTCACCGGACCGCACCAGGTCCTCTGTCGCGTCCCCGAGGTCAGGATGACCGTCGCGAGCCTCGGCGGGGCCGACATCGAGGCCGACGGCCTGCGCTTCGCCGGCCTTGCACGGCTGGAGGACGTCTCCCGCTGTGACGTCCTGCTGCTCCCCGGCGGCTTCGGCTGCACGGCGGCGATGAACGATGCGGCGTTCATGGGCGAGATTCGACGCCTGGGCGCCGATGCGTCCTATCTCGCGTCGGTGTGCACCGGCTCGCTCATCCTTGGCGCGGCTGGTTTTCTGATGGATCGCCGGGCGGCGTGCCACTGGGCATGGCGCCACCTGCTGCCCTTGTTCGGCGCAATCCCTGACGAAGGACGCGTGGTCAGGGATGGGAACATCCTCACCGGCGGCGGCGTCACCGCCGGCATCGATTTCGCCCTGACCCTCGCGGCGGAGCTGGCCGGGCCGGAGGTCGCTCAGACGATCCAGCTCTCGCTCGAGTACGCGCCCGCGCCGCCCTTCAACTCCGGCCGGCCAGAGACGGCGCCTGCCGAAGTCCTGCGGGCGCTTGAAGCGAGCTACCTTCCGCGCATCGCCTCGCGCCGGGAAGAAGCCGAGAAGGCCGCCAGGACCCTCGGCGAAGGCCGATAACGACGGCGCCTTCCAAGGCAGATCGAAGGCAGGCAGCGTCATGGAAACGCAGAGGGTGATCGGTCTCGTCGGCGGCATGAGCTGGGAGAGTTCCGCTCAGTACTATCGACTCGTCAACGAGGGCGTGCGGGATCGGCTGGGAGGGTTTCACTCCGCCCGTTGCCTCATGTGGTCGGTCGACTTCGCCGAGGTCGCCGACCTGCAGCACGCCGGACGGTGGGCGGATGCGACGTCCCTGGTGATCGAAGGGGCTCGGCGTCTCGAGCGAGGTGGTGCAGATTTCCTCGTGATCTGCACCAACACCATGCACCTGATGGCGGACGAGGTGCAGGCGTCAGTCGATCTGCCGTTGCTGCACATCGCCGATCCCACCGCCGAACGCATCCGGGCGTCGGGCTTCAGACGCGTCGGCCTTCTGGGCACGGCCTTCACGATGGAGCAGGACTTCTACAAAGGCCGGCTGGCCTCGCGTCACGGGCTGGAGGTCCTGGTTCCCGACACGGCGGACCGCGCCGAGGTCCATCGGGTTATCTACGACGAACTGGTCAAGGGCCGCGTCGAGGAGGCCTCGCGGCAGGCCTACCGCCAGATCATCGATCGGCTCGTGCGGCGGGGCGCGCAGGCCATCATCATGGGATGCACGGAGATCATGCTTCTGGTGAAGCCCGAGGACAGCGCCGTTCCGCTGTTCGACACCACGGCCCTTCACGCCGAGGCGGCCGTCGATTTGGCGCTATCGTAGGCCGCTGGCCGGTGATCGCCCGCGTCGTACGTCCAAGCTTGCGGCTTGGGGCGGCGCATGATCAACGGCCGGGATGAACCAGGTCATCCTTGTCACGGGCGCGGGAAGCGGGATTGGGCGGGCGGTCGCGCTCGCGTTCCTGAAGCGCGGTGACACCGTGGTGCTGGCGGGCCGGCGACGGCCCGCGCTGGAGGAGACCGCGGCGCTGAGCGGAGCCTTCGAGCGGGCGGTAATCGCGCCGGCGGACGTCGCCGATCCTGACCAGATCGCCGGCCTGTTCGAAGGGCCTGTCGCGAGTTGTGGCCGGTTAGACGTTCTGTTCAACAATGCAGGCCGCGGCGCGCCGCCTGTTCCGTTCGAGGACCTGTCCCTGGACGCCTGGCGGGCCGTGGTGGACGTCAACCTCACCGGCGCCTTCCTGTGCGCCCAGCACGCGGTGCGACAGATGAAACGCCAGAGCCCGCAAGGCGGGCGGATCATCAACAACGGCTCGATCTCCGCCCATTCGCCCCGGCCAAATTCCGCCGCCTACACGGCGACCAAGCACGCCATCACCGGCCTGACGAAATCCATCTCCCTGGACGGGCGGGCGTTCGATATTGCCTGCGGCCAGATCGACATTGGCAACGCAGAAACGCCGATGACCGCCCGGATGGGCGGCGGCGTCCCTCAGGCCGACGGCCGCCTCGCCCCGGAGCCGTTGATGGACGTCCAGGCTGTGGCCGACGCCGTGCTGATGATGGCCAGCCTGCCGCTCTCGGCGAACGTTCAGTTCATCACGGTGATGGCGACCAAAATGCCCTTCATCGGCCGCGGATAAGAATGGATAGGAGTAAGGCCATGGGGCCAACCAGGATGCTCGCGACGGTCCTCGCTGCGAGCCTCGCCCTGCCAGCCGCTGCGCAGACCCTCCCTTCGGCCGCCCCCACCCCCGCGCCCGCGGCGACCGTGGGCGGATTGACCGGCCCGCTGGTCCCAGGCGTCTGCCTGCTCAGCCGAGACGACCTGATCATGAAGTCCAAGGTCGGCGAAGCCGCCGTGGCCCGCCTGAAGACCCTCGCGAGTCACGCCCAGGCCTCGATCGACGCCGAGAAGACCCACCTCGAAGCTTCCGGAAAAGCTCTTTCGGCCAAGCGCGCGACTCTTACCCAGCAGCAGTTCGAGGCGGAAGCCGCCACCCTCCAGCGACGCGCCCAGAACCTGCAGGTGAACGTGAGCCTGCGCGAGCGCCAGATCGAGCTGACGCGGAACCGCGCCTATGCGCAGGTGCTGGGGGCGGCCCAGCCGTTCGTCGCCACCGCCTTCGCCGCGCACAAGTGCGGCCTTCTGTTCGCCCGCGAGGCGGCCCTGGGCGGCAACTTCGGCAACGACCTGACGCCTGATGTCCTGACCGCCTTCGACGCCAAGGGGACGCCGATCACCATCGAACTGGCGCCCGCCGAGACCCCCTGATTCTGCGCTGCTTCAGCGGCGGCGCAGCCAGCTCTCCAGGCGCTCCACGCCCTCGTCCAGCGCCGGCTCGCTGACGGCGAAGCACCAGCGGAGCCAGCCTTCGCCCTCAGGCCCGAAGGCGGAACCGGGAGCTAGGCCCAGGGCCACGTCATCGATCAGGCGCTTGGCAAGGGCGAGGCTGTCGGGCTCCCCTTCGATGCGCAGCATGACGTACATTCCCCCGTCGGGTGAGGTCGCCTCGACGCCCGGC
>DATBEN010000024.1:0-5081 GCA_036276055.1 Caulobacteraceae bacterium | reverse complement strand
CGCGCAGGCGTGCGCGCTCCGCTATCCCCGTCGAGCGCGCATCGCCCTCTGGCTGCTTGCCGAGCTTGCCATCGTGGCGACTGACATCGCCGAGGTGCTGGGCGCTGCGCTTGCGCTGAACCTGCTCTTCCACCTGCCGCTCGCGGCGGGAATCGTGGTCACGACCTTCGATCTCGTCCTGGTGCTGGGCCTCAAGGGCGCGGGCTTCCGTCGGGTCGAGGCGATCATCCTGGCCCTGGTGAGCACGATCTCCGTCTGCGTGCTGGTCGAGGCGGTGCTGTCCCATCCGAACACGGGCGAAATCCTGCGGGGACTCCAGCCGAACCTTGCCATCGTGCGCAGCCCGCTGGGGTTTTATCTTGCGCTGGGCATCGTCGGGGCGACCCTGATGCCGCACAACCTCTTCCTGCATTCGTCGGTGGTGAAGACCCGCCAGGTCGAGGCTCCCGGGAAGGCCATGGCAATGCGCCTCAACCTGCTGGACACCGCGACCGCGCTGGTCGGCGCGACCATCGTCAACGCGGGCCTGCTGATTCTGGCGGCGGGCGCCTTCCACGCCAACGGAATGACCGACGTGGCCACCATCGGGGACGCCCACCGGCTGCTCTCGCCGATGACCGGCGTCGGCTTCGCCGGCGTGCTGTTCGCGGTGGGCCTACTCGCCTCGGGCCAGAGCGCCACCTTCACCGGCACCATCGCCGGCCAGGTCATCCTCGAAGGCTTCCTGGAGGTGAAGATCCCCTGCTGGCAGCGCCGCCTGATCACCCGAGGCCTGGCTGTAGGCCCCGCCCTCGTCGGGGTCTTGATGCTGGGGGAAGGCGCCGTGGGCATGTTGCTCGTAGGCTCCCAGGTGGTGCTGGCGGCCCAGCTGCCGTTCACCCTCTATCCGCTGCTGCGGATAACCGGCGACCGACGCTGGATGGGCCAGTTCGCATCCCCCGCCTGGCTCTCCGCCGTTGCCTGGGCGGGCTTTGGCGTCCTCACAGCCGCCGACATCTGGCTTGTCGCCAAGCTGTAGGTGTCGGACGGCCTGGGCGATCGTGAGGATCCCTTAGAGCAATCTCCGACCAGACGGAACCGTCTGGTCGGAGATAATTTGCTCTAGATTCAAAAGCTTGAGCGCCGCCTGATCGCCCAACCAGTTCCCACTTGGGCGGACGGCGCTCTGGCGCTGGGGACAGTCGCGGAGGAGGTCTGATCGGGAAGGGGCCTACTTGCCCAGCGCCGCGTAGACGGCCTTCTGCCACGTCGGCAGGGCGAGGCGCGCGCCCATGCGCTGGCCCGTAGCGAGCTGGGCGGCGGCTTCGGGGCCGAGCGGCATCGAGTTCTGGATCAGATAGACCATCACCATGTCCTCGACGGGGTCGGCCTGCCACCAGGTGCCGAAGGCGCCCGGCCAACCGAAGGATCCTTCCGATCCAGCACCCATCCAGGCCTGCTTCTCCGGGTCGGTAATGACCGAGAGGCCGAGGCCGAAACCCTGGCCCATCCAGAAGGGGATGCCCATGAACGGGATCTCCCGCTGCTGCGGCGTGAGGCGGTTCTGGCGCATCAGGCGCACCGTCTCTTCCTTCAGCAGGCGTACGCCATCGACCTCGCCGCCGCCCAGCAGCATGCGGGCGAAGGTCAGATAGTCGTCGGCGGTGGAGATCAGGCTGCCCCCGCCTCCACAGAAGCTCGGCGGCGCATCGTGACGGGGGAAGGCGACCGGCTCAAGGTCGTTCCCCTCTTCGTTCATCCGATAGACGACCGCGGCCCGGTCTCGCTTTTGGGGCGGGATGTAGAAGTCCGTGTCGGTCATGCCGAGGGGCTGGAAGATCCGCTCCATCAGCATCTCGCGGAAACCCTTGCCTGCGATGCGGCCGACCAGGAAGCCCAGGACATCCGTGGCATGGCTGTAGTGGAACCGCTCGCCGGGCGGATAGGACAGCGGGAGACTCGCGAGCGCCGCCATCCAGGCGTCAGGGGAGGTGTTGATCGAGAGCACGTCCCCCAGCGCTCTCTGGTGGGCGTAGGCGATCGGGCCGATGGAGGTGAAGCCGTAGGCCAGGCCCGCGCGATGGGTGAAGAGGTCGTCGAAGGTGATCTCGCGCGGCGCTGGATAGGTGTCTTCCACCGGGCCGGTGGCGGATTTCAGGACCCGCATGTCCTTGAACTCGGGCGCCCAGCGCGTGATCGGGTCATCCAGCTTGAACGCCCCTTCCTCCATCAGCATCAGGGCGGCCGCGGAGGTGACCGGTTTGGTCATCGAGGCAATGCGGAAGAGCGTGTCGCGTGCCATTGGCCGTCCCGCGGCCCGATCCGCCATGCCCTTGACGTTGATCTGGATGATCTCTCCCCGACGCCAGACAAGGGTCACGGCGCCCGAGAGGTCTCCGGCGTCGATCGCCGTCGTCAGTGCGTCGGGCGCCCTGCCCAGGATCTCTGGATCGAAGTCGCGCGCCGTCTGCCCGTCCATCCCTGCCACTCCCGTTCCCTGGCTGTGTTGGGCCAGATGGATAGCGGCAATCATCCCTGCCGCCTACTCCGGCGTCGCTGCGGCCGGCGGCGACACTTCATATAACGAAAGCTTTATATCCTCGCTCGATTTGTGTAAGGCCCACGCTTCCCTATGGCTCGGCAGGTGCGCCGTCGCCGCCTGCGCCGCTCTCGAGGATGTCCATGAAGACCGACCGCTCCCGTTACCTCTTCACCAGCGAGAGCGTCTCCGAGGGTCACCCCGACAAGGTCGCCGACCGCATCTCCGACACTGTCGTCGACGCCTTCCTCGCCGCCGATCCCTACGCCCGCGTCGCGTGCGAGACGCTGGTGACGACCAATCTCATCGTGCTTGCCGGAGAGGTGAGGGGCCCCGCGGGGACCATCGAAAGCCTTGAGGACAAGGTCCGCGCCGCGGTGCGGGACATTGGTTACGAACAGGATGGCTTCCACTGGGGCAAGGCCGACTACCAGTGCCACCTCCACGGGCAGTCCGCCGACATCGCCATGGGCGTCGACGCCGCCGGCAACAAAGACGAGGGCGCTGGCGACCAGGGGATCATGTTCGGCTACGCCACCAGTGAGACGCCCGAGCTCATGCCGGCCACGCTGCAGTACTCGCACAACATACTGAGCTCCCTGGCGCGCGCTCGTCACAAGGACCGCAGCCTCGGCCTGGAGCCCGACGCCAAGAGTCAGGTCACCTTGGTTTACGAGAATGGCCGCCCCGTCCGGGCGGACTCCATCGTGCTGTCGACCCAGCACCGGGAGGGCCTCACGCCGGCCGACGTCTTCGACATCGTGCGGCCCTACGTGACCGCGGTCTTCCCCGCGGGCTTCATCGACGACGAGACCCAGTGGCACATCAACCCCACCGGCAACTTCGTGATCGGCGGTCCCGACGGTGACTGCGGCCTCACCGGGCGCAAGATCATCGTGGACACTTACGGCGGCGCCGCGCCCCACGGCGGCGGGGCCTTCTCAGGCAAGGATCCGACGAAGGTGGACCGCTCGGCCGCCTACGCCTGCCGCTACCTCGCCAAGAACGTCGTCGCCGCGGGCCTTGCGGACAAGTGCACGATCCAGATCGGCTATGCCATCGGCGTGTCCCAGCCGCTCAGCTTCTACGTTAACCTGCAGGGTGGAAACGTGGACCCGGCGAAGCTGGAGACCCTGCTGCCCGAGATGATCGGCGGCGCCACGCCGCGCGCGATCCGTGAGCACCTGAGCCTCAACCGCCCGATCTACGCCCGCACCACCGCCTACGGCCATTTCGGCCGCGAGCCGGAGTCCGACGGCGGTTTCTCGTGGGAGCGCACGGACCTGGCCGAGGAGCTGCGCCGGGCGTTCTGAGCCTCAAGCCGGGACGGGGCTCCGAGCCTCGTCCGGCGTCAGGTCGTCTTCAGCGCCGCCTTGATCCGCTCGGCCGTCAGCGGCAGCTCGCGGACGCGAGCGCCGCAGGCGGCGTAGACGGCGTTGACCACCGCGGGGATCAAAGGCGGCAGGGCCGGCTCACCCAGTCCCGTGGGCGGGTGATCGGTGACGAGGAAATGGATGTCGATCTCCGGCGCGTCGGGCATGCGCACGAGGTCGAAATCGGGGATGTTGGTCGGCACGGTTCGGCCGTCCTTGAACTCCACTGCGCAGCGCAGCTGGCTGATCCCCTCGACGACAGATCCGGCCACCTGGGCTCGCCCGCCCAGCGGGTTTAGGACGATCGAACCCACGTCGCCGACCACCCAGACCTTCTCCACCCGCCAGTCGCCGTCGTTGCTCACCCGCACCCGGGCGACCTCGGCGAAGTAGCCTCGGTGGCTGAAGTAGCAGCCGACGCCCATTCCGGTCCCGGCAGGCAGGTTCTGGCTTCCCCAGCCCGAACGCTGCGCCACGAGCTCGAGGACCGCGGCGAGGCGGCCGATGTCTAGCTTCGGCTTCTCGGTGGCTCCCGCCTCAGCGGCGAGGTAGGCGCGCATGTGGGCGAGTCGGAATGCGACCGGATCCTGACCTGCGGCGTGGGCGAGCTCGTCCCAGAAGCCTTCGTGGACGAACGAGAGCGCGTTGGAAGCCGGCGCTCGCAGCCAGCCGGTGGGGATGATGGTGGGAATCAGCGACTGCTCGGTGCGTGCGGAGTCGGCGAGCAGCCCCGGCGCGGCGTCCTGGGTCACGCCGCCGCCGGTCGCAGGCGTCGTCCCATCCCGCGTGAAGCTGACCCCATGCGCGCGATAGGCGTTTACCCGCCCCTGGGCGTCCAGGCCCGCTTCGAGCGCCATCCACAGCGCCGGGCGGTAGTAGTCATGAGCGACGTCGTCCTCGCGCGCCCACACCAGCTTGACCGGCGTCTTCGCCCTCATGGCGATGACGGCCGATTCTACCGCCGCGTCGGCCATGAGCCGCCGCCCGAAGCCTCCGCCGCTGCGGCGCATATGCACCACGACCTTCTCCAGCGGCAGGCCCAGCGTGTTGGCGGTCAGCTCCCGCGCGTCGGTGGCGACCTGTGTCGGGGCGAAGAGCTCCACTCCACCGTCCGCGGTCGGTCGCGCGGTGCAGTTCTGCGGCTCGAGGCTCAGATGCGCCAGGAACGGGGCGTGATAGACTGCCGAAAC
>DATBEN010000023.1:0-11939 GCA_036276055.1 Caulobacteraceae bacterium | reverse complement strand
GCGGACGTGCTCGCCGACAAGGACCCGCATTTCCATCGCGGGAACTTCTGCAGCATCATCCGCGGCTCCAGCTGGATCGGCTAAGTCGCGCGACGCCTTGGTGGCGCCAGGCGGTCCGCCTAAGCTCGCGGCTTGGCCCGGCTCATTCCCATCGACGACCCCGACGACCCGCGCGTGGCCGCCTATCGCCAGGTGCGCGAGCGCGATCTGGTCGGCCGGCGGGGCGGCTTCATCGCCGAGGGCGAGGTGGTGCTGCGCGTGCTCCTCACCGGAGGCGGACCGCATCGGGCGGGCTCGCTGCTGGTGGACGGCAAGCGGCTGGCGAAGCTCTCATCCCTGATCGAGAGCCTGCCGGACGCGATCCCCGTTTACGTCGCCGGTCAGGGGATGCTGGACGAGATCGCGGGCTTCAATATCCATCGGGGAATCCTCGCCCATGGCCTGCGCGCGCCCGACCCGGGCGCGACAGCCCTGCTTGCGGGGCTGGGCGAGAGGGCGCTCGTCCTGGTCCTCCACGGCATCGCCAACCACGACAACATGGGCGGGCTGTTCCGCAACGGCGCGGCCTTCGGCGTGGACGCCGTGCTGCTGGATGCGACGTCCTGCGACCCGCTCTATCGCAAAGCCATCCGCGTCTCGGTGGGCGCGGCCCTGAAGGTTCCCTTCGCGCGCCTCGCCCCCGGCGAGGACATCCTGGCCCTGCTCGAGGCGGCCGGTGTCGAGGCCCTGGCCCTCAGCCCGGGCGGCGCCGAGCCTTTGGCAGGCCTCGTCCGGCCGCCTCGCGCCGCGCTCCTGCTGGGCGCGGAGGGTCCCGGCCTGCCGCCGGACCTGCTCGCCCGGGTCCGGACCTTCCGCATACCGATGGCGTCCGGGTGGGACTCCCTCAACGTCTCCAGCGCCGCCGCCGTCGCCCTGCACGAGCTCATGTGTGGCGCAGGAGCGTCCCGCTCGCCATAGACGGCCGCGAGGAGGCGTGGTTGCCTTGACGTGAAAAGGCGCCCGCTGGTGAGTCCGGGAAGGCGTCCGCTGGAGGAGCCATGCCCCAGACGCTCACGATCGGGATCTTCGTGCTGGGCGCGGTGATGCTTCTCCTGGCGCTGGTCAGCGGCGGCTTCAGGATCTTCGGTTCGGAGATGCCGGGCGTCGCCAACCGTTCCGCCCGGATCATCGCCTTCGTCCTGGGCCTGGTGCTGGTGGGCTTCTCGCTGATCCATTTCCGCGAGGAGCCGGCCGCGAAGGGCGCCGGTGACCGGCCAGCGACCGTCGCCCCTTCGGCGAACGCCGTCCTTCCGTCCGCGAACGCCGCCACCAACACCGGCGCCGCACATCCGGCGGCGGACGACCACCCCGCGCCCAAGGCGTCCCAGGCGGAGGACAATCTGAACGATCCGGCCGCCGTGCGCGTGTTCGGCCGCGAGGGGATGGATTTCGGCGTGCCGCCGCGGAACACCATCGAGGAGAACGTCGGGACCCTGACGCCGATGACCATTCCAGGCGCCCGGACGATCACCACCGGCGAGCTCTATGGCGCCGTGCGCAACAACCGCCGGTTCCTGCTCGTCGACGTGCTCGACGCGCCGCACGCGGGCCTGCCCGGCGCGCGCCGTTATCCCGGCGTCGGCATGCCGGTCCCTTCGACGGACCTCGCGGGATTGCTGGACAAGGACACAAGCGGCGACAAGGCCTACCCGGTGGTCTTCTACTGCCAGGGCCCCCAGTGCTGGGAATCCTACAACGCCGCCCTGCGGGCGCGCGACGCGGGCTTCACCAATGTCTACTGGTACCGCGGCGGCCTGGAATCCTGGGCAATGGCCAACCTCCCCGGGTCGTGACACCACCAGACCGGCAACCTGCTCACGCGCGGCTTACAAAGTCTAACGAGAGCTAACGTGCGCACGTCGGTCGATCGGACCATGCTCCAAGCAGAAAGTCCGAGGCCAGCCATGTCACCGACGGCCCTCCTGGAAACCACCCGCCCGGCGAAGTCCTACCGGTCCCGAGCCGTCCGCAACCCAGCGCGCGCGCCGGCAGTGCTCGAGGAGCGCAGGCGGATAGCGCGCGAGATCCACGACACCCTCGCCCAGGGGTTTGCGGCTATTCGCCTGCAACTGGAGCTTGCCCGCGACGTAAACGACCTGCCGCCTCAGACGGCCAAGGCGCTTCAGCTCGCCTATCGGATCGCAGGTGAGAATCTGGTCGACGCGCGGCGGGCGATGGCGGAATTGAACTCGAGCCGGCCGTGCCTCGCGGCCCTGTTGTCCGCGGCCGTCGACGGCGTGCGCCGGTTGGGCGCGACCGAGATCGTCGCCACCCTCGATCCGGTTTCCCCACCTCCGAGCAATGTTGCGCACGAGCTGTCGAGGATCGCCCAGGAGGCGATGCTGAACGCCATGCGCCATGCTGGGGGCAACGCCATCCAGCTGTCCTTGACGCGCCTCGCGGACGGGGGCCTGCGGCTCGCAGTCGACGACGACGGCAGGGGCTTCGACCCCGCGGCGGCGCCATACGGGTTCGGACTGGCGGGCCTGCGCGATCGGGCCGCGATGATCGGCGCCCGGCTGTCGATCGCGTCCACACTTGGCGCCGGGACCCAGGTCGCAGTCACCTGGATACCGTAGCCGCGAATTTATCCGGCGGTCCTGTTGGAGTCGCCATGCATGCATTCATGGACTCTCTCGCCGGCAGAGCAAACAGTTCAGGCCGGTTCTCACGCCTGGCCGGCGTGACAGGCTCTTGCGTCACCGGCTCAGGCTTTGTTGAATCGCCGCGGCGGGGCGGCTCCTAAGCCACCCACCTGTGGAGTATCGGTGGCGTGAGCGCGGCTGGCGAACATAGACCAGGCGATCGCTTCCTCTTCGGTCCGTTCGAGTTTCGGCCCGTCGAACGGCTGCTGCTTTGTCAAGATGTCCCCGTGGCCCTCGGCGGCCGGGCGACGGACATCCTGCTGTGCCTTCTCGAGCATCAAGGCAATGTGGTGAGCCCCAAAGAATTGCTCGCCAGGGCGTGGCGCGGGGTCAACGTTGAGCCGACCGCGCTTCGTGTCCAGATCAGCGGACTGCGCAAGGCTCTCGCCAAAGCCGATCCAGGCGTCCGTTACGTATCCAGCGTCGCCGGCCGCGGGTATTGCTTTGTGGCCCCTGTGCTGCATGAAACGAACGGCGCCTCCGCCGCTCTGACGCCCAGTCCGCCCGAGCGACATCCTATGCCACCCGCTCTTCGGCGGATGATCGGACGCGAGAAGGTGGTCAAAGCTCTCGAGCGAACGATCGCGGCCGAGCGGTTTGTCACCCTCGTGGGCCCCGGCGGAATTGGAAAGACGACGGTGGCGCTGGCGCTCGCCCATCGGATGTCGCGCCAGTTCGATGGCGACGTAGCGTTCGTCGATCTCGCGATCCATCTGCGCGACGACGACGTCGCCCGCGCGGTCGCCACGGCTCTGCGGCTGATCCACCGGGGAGGCGACCCGGTCGCGGACGTCGCCTCCCAGCTGCGGTCGCGTCGATTCCTGCTCATCCTCGACAGCTGTGAGCGCGTGGTTGCAGGCGCGGCCGCCCTGGCCGAGGCGGTCTGGCAAGGCGCGCCACAGAGCCACATCGTCGCGACGAGCCGCGAGCCATTACAGGCGGTCGGGGAGCAGGTTCATCGTCTCGCGGCGCTCCAGACGCCGCCATCAACGAGGTTGTCGTTTGAAGAGCTGTGCGGCTATCCCGCCGCACAGCTCTTCGTCGAGCGGGTAGCTGCTGGCGGAGACCAGATCGAGTCCGACCCCGATGAAGCGCGGCTTGTCGCCGACATCTGCCGCAAGTTGGACGGAATCCCCTTGGCGATCGAACTCGCCGCCGGTCGGGTTCACGCCTTCGGCCTGGCGATGACGCGTACGCTACTCGACAGCCGGCTGCGACTGTCGTGGCAGGGGCGGCGCACGGCCCGTCCGCGTCACCTCACCCTGGGCGCGACGCTGGACTGGAGTTACGATCTCCTGTCCCCCGAAGAAGCCACGCTGCTCCGCGCGTTGTCGATGTTTGTCGGCTCGTTCCCCCTGGAGGCCGCCCAGGCCGTCGCCGATGATCCTTCGCGGGCCGATGCCGCCGAAGCCCTCGCCGGCCTCGTCGCAAAGAGCCTTGTGTCAGCTGACCTCGGGCGGACCCCCGTGCAATATCGGTTGCTGGACACCACCCGGGACTACGCCCGGCTCAAGCTGGAAGCCGCGGGGGAGTTGCAGGCGGCGGCCCGACACGCGGGTTGGACGCTGGGTGATCTCAGAAACCAGGAGGCCCGACTCGAGGCGCCTCCGACGGTCGAGTGGGTGGACTACATCGCCAACCGGATCCAGGACGCTCAAGCCGCGCTTGACTGGTCGCTGTCGGCGAAGGGCGACCTGTCGTTCATGGTCCCGTTGACGCTCGCGTCCGCCCCATTTTGGGAGGCAGTCGATCGTGAGGAAGAAGGGCTACGCAGAATCGAGGCAGGCTTGACGGTCGTCGAGCCGGGCAGCCGCGATGAGATGGTGCTCGATATCGCGTTAGCATGGGCAGCTGTTATCCGGAACGAGGTGAGCCGCGCCGAGATCGCCGCTATCCGGGGCTTGGAACTTGCGAACGGCTTCGACGACTCGCTCTCCCAGTTACGCGCCAGATTTCAGCTATGGAACACATACATTGGCGCCAGGTCCAACATTCCAAGCGCACGGGAGCATGCTCTGCTTTATCGCGAGCTCTCTGAACGGCGTGGAGGTGCTTCCGAGCAAATAGTGGCCGAACAGATGGTTAGCGTTTCCGAGTTGGTCGCAGGCAACTTCGCCGCCGCTCGCGCCTCGATCGAGCGCGCGCAGGCGCTAGGTCCGACTTTGACCCCCGGACTGGGCAACACGCTCCAATGCTTACTTTGGCTGAATGGCATGCCCGACACAGGCACGGCGGTGGCTCGAGACAACCTGGACCGAGCCAAGGCGACCGGCATCTTCGGCCTTCAGGCGGCTGTCCTGGCGGACTCATGCGCCCCTCTTGCATTGCTGGTCGGCGACCTGGCTGAGGCAGATCGCTGCGCCGATATGATCGATGATTGCGTCGCCCACGGCGCATGGTTCGCCTTCGGCATCTGGGCGCAGGTCCTTCGAGCGACGACCGCCGCGCACCGAGGCGATGCTGGACCCGGCCGATCGTTCCTGGCGGGAACGTTGCCACCGGAGTGTGGTCATCCTCGGTTTGCGTGTGTTCTGACAGAGCTTGCACTGCGCCTGGGCGCCGCGGGGGCCGAGGACGTCGCCCGGGACCTTGCGGACCGCCTGTCGCAGCGCGTCGAAGACACCGGCGAGCGCTGGATCTGGAGCGAGGTGCAACGCGTTCGCGGCGAGCTCACGCGGGACGCAGCAGGGGCCGAGGCCCTGTTCGACGCCGCGCTTGCCGTGGCGCAGCAGCAGGGCGCCCGCGCCTGGGCCCTCCGCGCCGCCACCAGCCTCGCGCGCTGTCGACCTAGCGCCGCCGAGGAAGTGCTGAAGCCGTTGCTGGCCAGCTTCACCGAGGGCGGCGGAACTCAGGACCACGTCCAAGCACGCGCCGTTCTCAGCGAGTACGGCCTGGAGCCGCTGTAGGACGCCGCCGCCAATTTGCGCATCCGGCAGTTCAGCGCAAAGCGCCTGGGCGGCGGGTGAGTCGCCGGTCCAGGCCGCTTCCTCACGCCGCGATCCGCGCCACCTGCCGACAGTGGTCGAGATATCCCCCTTCATGCAGGGACATCAACTCGACCACGCTGCGCCATAGCCAGGACGGGGCGTCGAGGCTCTTCGACCGGTTGCGGTTCAGTTCGATCGCCCAGGCCTTGCGGTCGGCTTCGCTCATCTGTCGGCCGTGGGCGCGGCCCACGACGCCGGCGAGGAAGCGGGCGATCGCGCCGGCTTCCTCGGCGTCCACGCGCTGGATCTCCAGCTTCAGGTCCTGGGGCAGCAGTTCGCGCAGGAAGACGGATCGGTCGAGGACGCGACCTGCGCGCATCCGCTCGCCCAGATAGGGCGCCAGGTGGCGTGCGCCTTCGACCACCCGTTCGCCGTTTTCGCGCGGCATGTCCGCACTCGTCGATCGTGGCGCAGCGGCCTTCACCGCCTCCTTGACGTCGATCAGGCCGAAGTCGCGCTCGCCGTCCGCGTCGACGGCGACCAGGACCGCATAGCGCAGTCGACCCAGCGAACTGCAGCCCTTCACCCAATAGGCGGCGTCCAGCACGTCGACCTTGGCCCCGGTCGGCCGCGAGTGGAGGCTGGTAATGAGCTCGCGGACCGGCTCCGACAGAGCGAGCTCCGTCACTTCCTGCCGCTCCTCGCGGGTGAGCGGCCAGAATCGCTTGCCCAGGGGAATCGTGGGTTGCGGATCGTGGATCCGCTCGCACGCCAACTCGTCCCAACGGCGGCGACGCGACGCCTTGAGGAGCTTGTGGACCACGCTGGGCGTGTTCCCGCCGGCGCCGTGCGCGGGGCCGAGCGCCGCCTGGTACCCCTCGACGATCTGTTCGATCATCCGTGCCGTCACCAGGCCGGACAGGTCGAAGCCGCGCGCGGCGCTGGCGAGGGAAAGGGCAAGCCTGATCACGTCGTGGGCCGGATTGCCGATCACGGTCTGGTCCAGGTCGCGGATCTCGATCGCCACCTTGCCCTTGTGATTCCCGACCGGCCCGAGGTTGCCATAGTGGCAATCGCCGC
Source organism: Caulobacteraceae bacterium (assembly GCA_036276055.1). GTDB lineage: Bacteria > Pseudomonadota > Alphaproteobacteria > Caulobacterales > Caulobacteraceae > Acaudatibacter. The sequence goes on along the minus strand of DATBEN010000023.1, from coordinate 5,248 downwards.
AGATCCACACCGACGGTCCTTCGGGCAGGGCGTGTTCCCCCTCCGCGAGCCACTCGTAGAAGCGCGCCGTCGCTCCACGGACGAACGTCCGGGCGCAGCGCGCCATCTTCGTCTTCTGGCGCAACGCCAGCAGCTCGTCTCGAGCGGAAGGTCTCGGTGGGGTCATGCACAGGTCCCGCAGGCGGTGGTAGGCCGCCCAACGCGGCAGCCGAACCGTTGGATGCGCGCGTTTCCGCGTTGAGATGGATCTGACGCCCTTCCAGCGTGCGTCGCTTGCCACCGCCGACGCCGTCGCCGTAAGAGGGCCGGGCGATTCGCCTGGTGTGGAGGTTCGATGGCTGTCGATCGCTGGGACTACGTCATCATAGGCGCCGGTTCGGCCGGCTGCGTCCTGGCATCCCGCCTGAGCGAAGATCCCGCCGTCAAGATCCTGCTGCTGGAGGCGGGCGGGAAGGACAACTCCCTCCTCGTGCGCATGCCCGCCGGCGTGGGCGCCCTGCTGACCCAGAAGGGCGACTACAACTGGGGGTTCTGGACCGAGCCCGAGCCTAACCTCGAGAACCGTCGCCTGTGGTGGCCGCGCGGCCGCGGCTGGGGCGGGTCTTCATCGATCAACGGCATGATCTACATCCGCGGCCACGCCCGCGACTACGATCAGTGGCGCCAGATGGGCCTGGCCGGCTGGGGCTATGCGGATGTGCTGCCCTACTTCAGACGCTCCGAATCCTTCGAGGGCGGGGCCGACGACTATCATGGCGGCGAAGGGCCGCTGCACATCTCGAAGGCCTCGACGAAGCACGAGATCTACGACGCCTTCATCGCCGCGGGCGCGCAGGCGGGCCATCGGCTGACGTCCGACTTCAACGGCTTCCAGCAGGAGGGTTTCGGGCCCTATCAGCTCACGATCCGCAACGGCCGGCGCTGGAGCGCCGCGGCGGCCTATCTGCATCCGGCCCTGAGCCGGCCGAACCTGACCTGCGAGACGGGCGCGCGCCTCACGCGCATCCTGGTCGAGAAGGGCAGGGCTGTCGGTGTCGAGTTCGTCCAGGAGGGCAAGACTCGCCAGGTCTTCGCCGATGCGGAGGTGGTGCTCTGCGCAGGTACGGTCCAGTCCCCGCACATCCTGCAGCTTTCGGGGATTGGCAATCCAGACGAGATCCGCAAGGCGGGGATCACGCCCGTCCACGAGCTCGAGGGCGTCGGCGCCAACCTGCAGGACCATCTGGACGTCACCCTGTCGTGGGAGACGCCGCACACCAGGACCATCTACTCCGCGAACAAGGGGCTGGGGCGTATCGGCATCGGCCTCAACTACATGCTGTTCGGCCAGGGCCTGGGCCGGCAGAATTTCCTGGAGGCCGGCGCCTTCCTCAAGTCGAGGCCCGATCTGGATCGGCCCGACCTGCAGTTGCATTGCGTCCTGGCGATCATGAAGGATCACGGCAAGCAGCCGGTGACCAAGGACGGCTTCACCATCCACGTCTGCCAGCTGCGGCCCGAGAGCCGGGGCCGCATCGGGCTGCGATCGGCCGATCCGATGGACGATCCGGCGATCTTCGCCAACTACCTCTCTACCGAGGAGGACCGCCGCGCGCTGCGGGCCGGGGTAGGGATCACCCGCGCCCTCGCCGACCAGCCGGCGCTGGCCGGCCTGTGCGGCGCGGAGGAGGAGCCGGGCCAAGGCGTGCAGGGCGAAGCGGCGATCGACGACTGGATCCGCCGCACCGCCGAGACCATCTATCACCCGGTGGGCACGTGCCGCATGGGCCTGCCCGGCGATCGCCGGGCGGTGGTCGATGCGGACCTGAAGGTTTTCGGCCTGGAGGGCCTGCGCATCGTGGACGCCTCGGTCATGCCCACACTGGTCGGTGGCAACACCAATGCGCCGACCATCATGGTCGCCGAGAAGGCTGCGGACCTCATCCGCGGCCGGACCCCGCTGGCGCCTCGGGGCGCGGCGGTCTTCGATGGCGAGGAAGCATCCGTTCCTGCGTGAGAAGGAGTTGAGTGATGGAAATGCGTCGCCTTGGACGCTCGTCCCTAGTCGTCGCCCCACTGGTCCTGGGCGGCAACGTGTTCGGCTGGACCGCGGACGAGAAGACCTCCTTCGCCATCCTCGACGTCTTCGTCGATGCCGGCTTCAACGCCATCGATACGGCGGACGTCTACGCCCGCTGGGCCCCGACAGCGGGGGCGGGGGCGTCGGAGAAGGTGATCGGCGCCTGGCTCAAGGCGAGCGGCAAGCGCGACAAGGTCGTGATTGCCACGAAGTTCGGCATGGAGATGGCTGAGGACAAGAAGGGCCTTTCCGCCAAGTATATGGTCCAGGCGGTGGAAGACTCCCTGAAGCGCCTGCAGACCGACTACATCGACCTCTACCAGTCCCACCGCGACGACACCGATGTCCCACAGGAGGAGACGGGCGAGGCCTTCGCCCGGCTGGTGAAGCAGGGCAAGGTGCGCGCGATCGGCGCGTCCAACTTCACCGCCGAGCGGCTGGTCTCGGCCAACAGGCTGGCGGAGGCGAATGGCTGGCCCCGCTACGAGACCCTGCAGCCCCTCTACAACCTCTACGACCGCGCCGACTTCGAAGGGCCGCTCGAGCGCGCCTGCAAGGAGATGGAGGTGGGGGTGATCCCCTACTACGCGCTCGCCAGCGGTTTCCTGACCGGCAAGTACCGCTCGGAGGCGGATCTCGGGAAGAGCCAGCGGGGCAGGGGGGTCAAGAAGTATCTCGACGAGCGGGGCCTTCGCGTCCTCTCTTCGCTCGACGACGCGGCGAAGAAGCTGAACGCGACGCAGGCCCAGGCCGCGCTCGCCTGGCTGATGGCGAAGATCGCCGCCCCGATCGCCAGCGCCACCAGCGTGGAGCAGCTGCGCGATATCATGGGCGCGGCGAACCTGACGCTCGATCCGCAGACGCTCGCGTCCCTGGATCGGGCCAGCACGTCTGCGGTGGCCGCCACAGCGTGAACGCTCCCCTGGCAGTGAGGGCCTGACGCGCGTGTTGCAGGAGGCCGGGGGATTACGCTTGCGGCGACGGGAGCCGGCGATCAACGCGCCCTGGGTGGTGACGGGCCTCATCCTGGCCCTGATCGCCGCCCATGGCGCGCGGGTCTGGACGGGGATGTCGCTGGACCCGCTTGCGGTCACGAGCCAGGACTTCACGCACGGAGGCTACGCCCAGTTCGTCACCTACCAGTTCGCCCATGGCAGCTGGGGGCACGTGCTGATGAACGCCGCCTTCGTTCTCGCCTTTGGCGCGCCAGTGGCGCGTTACTTCGGCGAAGGAGGGCGCGGCTCGCTGGTCTTCCTGGTCTTCTTCCTCGTGTGCGGCGTCCTCGCCGCCGCGAGCTATGGGGTCTACATCGCCGGGGTCGCGCGATTGACCGGCAGGCCGGCCGCGCCCTGGGCCCTTGTGGGCGCTTCCGGCGCCGCCTCGGGCCTGATGGGGGCCGCCGCGCGACTGATGCAGGGGCACGGACGTGTCGGGCAGCTCGGGGGGCGAACGGTCGCCGCCATGACCCTGGCCTGGATCCTCATCAACGTCGTGCTGGGACTCTCCGGCCTGACACCCGGCGCAGGCGCAGTGCCCGTGGCCTGGCAGGCGCACATCCTCGGCTACTTCGCCGGCCTCCTCCTCATTGGCCTCTTCGGCGCCCTCGCCGGCGCCACTCGCCGCCACCAGCCTCTGCCTTGAGGGCTCGCGCCGCGCTTCGTCGCCCGCCTGATTCGAGCGCGCCCTTGGCGCATTTTCCTTCATCTCTGCGGTTCGACGCGCACAACCGTGCCCGAGATTCGGAAAAGGCGAGCGAAAGCAGGCGCCGCGCATCTGCTTGGGGTCGAACGCCACTTCCTCGCGTCCAGAGGCTGTCGTCGTGCGCCATCGCCCAGCTTTCGGAGGCGCCATGATGGGGACGGTGATCCGATTTGCGGCTCTCATCTTGTTGATGGCGCCTTAACGCCAGATTCCGCTTGATTCGCCGGGCGCTGAGGCCAACTCTTTTGCGGTGCTGTAACGGTGGAGGAGCCCATGCTCATTTGCCAGGTGCTGAGCGACAAGGGCGATCGGGTGTTCACCGCCGCCGCCTCGGAGACGATCGAGACCGTGGCCATGCGGCTCTGGACCCGCCGCGTGGGATCCCTGGTGATCGTCGACGACAACGGCGATGTCGCCGGGCTCGTGTCGGAGCGCGACATCGTCCGCGTGGTCGCGGAGGGTGGGGGCGACGCCCTCGCCCGGCCTGTGGCGGAGGTGATGAACCGGGATGTCGCGTTCGCTGCGCCCAGCGACACGGTGGAATCGATCCTCACGCGCATGACCGATCGGCGGGTGCGTCACCTGCCCGTGTGCCACGAGCGTCGCCTCGTCGGACTGGTCTCCATCGGCGACCTCGTGAAGAGCAAGATCGCCGAGACCGAAGCCGAGGCGGAGCACCTGCGCGCCTATATCGCCAGCTGACGGCCTGCGGCGGGCGGCCCCAAGACCGCTCTTTGTCCACAAGCGGATCGAAAAAACCTCGCGCATGACGCTTGCATGACGCCGGGCGCCCCGATAGAAGCCGCCCCCTGTTCGGGCGGGACGCAGTGACCTCCGCCGACGGAAAAAAGAGTTCGATAGAGCTTGATTTTCCTTCGGGATGGCGCCAAGTTCCGCTCCCTCAATCGAATCGCCGACGGACTGGTGGGGCCTTACCCTGCGGCCCCGGAGGTGATTTTTGCGCTCCGTTTCTGGCCTTTCGGGGCTTTCCGGGCCGGTTCGCAAAGCGGTTGACACGAAAATCCGAGGCGGATAGAGACCCGCCTCCCGCGCCGCCGGCGGTTCCCGGCGGGTTCGACCAGACGGTCGAACGATCTTTGACATCGTTGATTTGGAAAGAGAAACGCAGGCGGCGGCGTCCTGGCGATGGTCCCTAACCAGGGCCATCAATCGACGCTGACGAATGCGGTCTCTTGAAGACACAACCATGGCCACGGGCCTCGGCGGGAGACTGCCGATGGATCGTGGTTTTGGGAACTCGTCAATAGACTACGCAACGACGCCGCCCGCCCTTCGGGGTGGGCAATCGATGTCAGATGTCAACTCAACCTGAGAGTTTGATCCTGGCTCAGAGCGAACGCTGGCGGCAGGCCTAATACATGCAAGTCGAACGGATCCTTCGGGATTAGTGGCGGACGGGTGAGTAACACGTGGGAACGTGCCCTTTGGTTCGGAACAACTCAGGGAAACTTGAGCTAATACCGGATG
>DATBEN010000022.1:0-4834 GCA_036276055.1 Caulobacteraceae bacterium | reverse complement strand
GCATCCTCGGCGCCATCCCGTCGGCCGGCGGCGCCGCCATATTGTTCTCCGGCTGGTACTACTCGACGCTCGTCGGCCCCGCCGCGGGCGAGAGCGCGGTCGTGGCCGCCGGCATCCTCTACGACACCATTCCAGGCACGGCGAAAGCGCCCACCTACGACTACATCTACGAGGTGTGGAACACCGGGACCGTGCCCATCGCCGACTTTGGCGGCGGACCGGGCAAACCCCCCGCGGTCGGCGGACCCACCTATAACTCCGACATCTTCTTCGGCATGCCCGGTTTCCCGGCGTCGGGGCCGGTGCGCAATCTTGCCGGCCTCGCGCCGATGACAGGTGTTCCGCCCGCCCAGGCGCGCAAGCGACTGCCGGGAGGCTGGGGCGGCGCCAACGATCCTTACCTCGGGTCTGCACCCGCCACGCCCTATACCCCGCTTTATCCAGGCTCCCGCGGCCTCAGATCGCCCAACTACCAGTATTGGGGTTTTACCAAGTACAACAGCGTCGGCGGATATGCTGTGATCTGGTACAACCTTGTCAGTAACCAGATCTTCGGCAGGAACCGCGTCACCAGGTTCGACCTCAACAGCGTCTTCGGCCCCGTGCCGGGAGCCTTCATGGATCCGCCGGGGGATCCGATGTCGACGACCTATTTCGACATCGGCTGGACCAACGGAGACGCGCTCGAGAACATCCTGACGCCCGTGATCCCCGACCCGGCCGTACCGGGCAATGCGTGCGACCCGACCGACCCGGCCTGTTCGGCGTTCATCATCCCGCCCCAGATCGCCAGTCAGTGCCCCTCCTGCACCGGCTACGGCTTCGCGCCCGAGCCAGCGAGCTGGACGATGATGCTGCTGGGCGTCGAGGGGCTCGGCGCAGCCATGCGGACACGAATGCGGCCCCCCACCCTGGCGTGACCTGGCGGTCATCCCGGGGTCAGATCGTCCGCTTGTGGAAGCGGCCGCGGTTCATCACGACAGCGAGCCGCTCGCCGTTGCCGCCGAGCGCTGAAATGTCGGTCAGCGGATCGCCGTCCACCACCAGCAGGTCGGCGAGGGCGCCCTCGCGCACGCAGCCCAGCCGCCCCGCCTCGCCCAGCAGTTCGGCGTTCACCTGACAGGCGCTGCGCAGGATTTCCAGCGGCGGCAGGATGCGCCCGCGCAGCTCGAACTCGCTCGTCTGCCGGGCGTGCAGCGCCCCGAGCAGATCCGTGCCGAAACCCATATTCACCCCCGCCCGATGCAGGATATCGAGGCTCTCCAGCGCGGCTGCGGCGACCCGCTCCAGCTTCTCGAGGCTCACTGGCGGGAGGCCGAGCGCCGCCCCTTCGTCCATCAGGGCGAAGATGGTCGCCATCGTCGGGACGGCGAAAGCCTCGCGCTCGGCCATGAAGGCGGCGGTGGCGTCGTCGATGAGCGTCGCATGCTCGATCGAGCGGACCCCGAGGTCGACGCAGCGCCGGATCGCCTCGCTCGGATGGCAGTGCGCGGCGACGTACTTGCCCATCCTCCGGGCCTCGTCCACCGCCGCCGCGATTTCCTCATCTGAATACTGGCATTTGTCGAGCGGATCGGTCGGCGAGGCGACCCCGCCCGAGCCCATGATCTTGATGTGCGCGGCGCCGCGCCTCAGCTCCTCGCGCACCGCCTTGCGGACTGCGTCCACGCCGTCGGCTATGATCGCGATGGCGTCGGCGCGACAGGCGCACGCACAGGCCGCCACGTCCTCGAACTCGGAGTCGCCGGGGCGCATGTCGCCGTGACCGCCGGTCTGGCTGATCACCCGGCCGCCGTAGAACAGCCGGGGACCCCGCACGAGCCCGTCCCGCAGGGCGTTGGCGAGGCCGACGTCCCCGCCCCCCATGTCCCGCACGGTGGTGAAGCCGCGGTCCAGGTTCGCCTCCAGGAACCGCGCGGCGAAGTGGGCGAGATAGGTCGTCGGCCAACGGACGACCCGCCCAAGGTTCACGCTCGCCGCATAGACGTGCACGTGCGCGTCGATCAGGCCCGGCATCAGGACCCGCCCGCGACAGTCGACGACTTCGGCCCCGCCGGCTGAAGCCGCGGTCTCCGAAACCCTCTGGATCACGCCGTCGGCGACGAGCACGTCGCACCCGTTGCGGAGTTCGGCCGACGCGCCATCGAAGACGCGGGCGTTGCGGAACAGGACGTGGCTCATCGGAGGCTCGCTGCAATCATTGGGGTCCGCGCTCGTGTCACGGCTCGCCCGCGCCACCAAGTCCCCCGGCCGGGGGGATCGATTTCAGATGAAACGCGGCCGTCAAGACGAACGGGCCGCGATGGACCCAGGCGGCGAGCATCGCCAGCCGCTGGTCCTCGCTCCACGGCGGCCCCGGAGCCCGGCCGAGGACCAGCAGGCGCTCGTCCACGGCGCCAGGACCCACGCCCACCCGCATTGCATGACCGAAACTCCGCGCTGTCCAGCAACCAGATGGGTTCCTTCGACGTTCTCTTCCGTTTGCGCGTACGATCCGGGACGCCCCCAGAGGCTCCCTGAGCGCCACACCGAGACGCTAAAAGCGCTCGAAAGTGGCTCAGCTCCACTTCTTCCATCGATTCACCCAACTTCGGCCAACTTTACTCGTGGAATCGCGTGGTTTTGACGGGGTGGTGGCCGGAGAACGAAAAATGCAGAAGCGACTTCTTGCCTTGACCCTCGCTGCAGGCCTCGTGGCCCTCGGCGGTTGCGCGACAAAACCCTTTGTCCGCCACCAGGTCGGTGAGGTGGACACAAAGCTCCAGGGCACTCAGTCCCAGGTGGACACCCAGGGCCAACATCTGACCCAGCTTGACGCGACGACCCAGGACGCTCTCAACCGGGCCAACGCCGCCGGCAAGCTGGCCGAGGGCAAGTTCCTCTACTCGATGGTCCTTTCGGACGACTCGGTGAAGTTCCCGACCGACGGCTCGCAGCTCTCGCCTGAAGCCGAGACCCGGCTGACGGACCTGGCCAACAAGCTGAAGGCCGACAACCGCAACGTCTATCTCGAGATCCAGGGCCACACCGACAACAGGGGCCCCAAGACCCTCAACATGCAGCTGGGCGAGCAGCGGGCCGAGGCGGTGCGCCTGTTCATGAACAAGCAGGGCGTCGCCCTCAACCGCATGGCGACCATCTCCTACGGCGACACCGTGCCGGTCGCACCCAACGAGACGCGGACCGGTCGCGCGCAGAACCGCCGTGTCGTGCTGGTCGTGCTCGACTAGATCACGCTCGCAGCGACCAACGCCTGGGACAAACTCCGGCCAGACCGACCCGTCTGGTCGGAGTTTGCTCCAGTGTCTTGATCTGACGCGCTTTCTCGCGGCGAACCGATCCCACTCCGGCGGAACCCGCTCTAGCGCAGCGAACCGACCGCGCCGGTCTCGGCGGACGCCAACAGGTCCGACCATCGCCACTGGCCCGCTCCAAGGGCCAGGCGGACCCTTCCTTCCGGCGAGTCGAGCGACATCACCACGAGCCCGCGCACGGGCTCCGAGCGGCACGCGGGAGGCGCAAAGGCGATCTCCCACATCACCGCCTCGCGCACGGCCGCCAGGCCCTTGCCGTCCTCGCCGTGGCTCTGGACCCAGTCGCCATTCCACACGCGGATCGCCTTGCCGGCCAGGCTCGAGACCGCGGAGCGGACGATCGTGTCCTTCCGCAGCGCCGCCTGGACGCGGCTGGCCATGTCGCACGGCCCGCCACCGCCTCCGCCCCCGGCGCTTGCCGCCCCCGCCAGTTCCGCCGCGCTGACCTCGGAATCCTGGCCCGTATCCGGCGCGTCCGAGGCCGCGAGGGGAGACGTCGCCGCCTTCGCTCGCCGGGCGGGGCTCGCGACCGCCGCCGGTTTCGGCGCGGCGGCGGTCGAAGACGCTTTCGCAGCCCGAGTGCTTGTCGCGACCTTTGGCGCGGGCGGCTTGGGCGTTGGCGCGGGCGGAGTGGGCGCCGGCGGCTGGACGGCCGGCATCAGTTGCACGGGGATGACCGGCGGCTCCCGCATCTGCAGCGGGGGCTTGGGCAAGGTGAACAGGACCATCAGGAGCAGGGCCGCGTGCAGCGACACGCTGGCGCCCGCGGCGGCGAGCCGGCCTGACCGCCCTCGGACACTCGCGGTCGCCCGCATCCGGGGGGCAGGTAGGGCGGCGGGATCGCTGGGCTGAGGGGGCAAGCGCTCGTCCGTCAAGCTGGCCGCCCCGCGTCTGTCCACCTAGGTTGGCGGGGCCGATCCGGCAATTTGCCGTGAGGGACGTGGCGGGATGTGGGCGTGAGGCGCCCGCCCCGAGGCCAGAGGCCAAATCCTTGAAAAGCCTGGAGCGGGCGATGGGAATCGAACCCACGACATTCAGCTTGGGAAGCTGACGTTCTACCTCTGAACTACGCCCGCGGTGGCCTCCGATTACGCGGTTTGGCCCTTGATGGGAAGCGTCGGCGCTGTCGCGCGTTGACCGGCGCCGCCGCCCGTCCCACGATGCGGGAAAGAGCAGGAGGTAACGATCATGGCCGACGGCGAGACGATGGCGCGGGCGAAGTTCCACGCCATGACCGAGGGCACCGTGGCGGACTGGCAGGCGATCGGGGCCGGCGGCCGGGCCTTCCACGAGGCGCATGCGGACCGCCTGCTGCAGGCCCTGCGCGACCTGGGCCGCGACGCCGGCGGCTTCGCCGTGGACCGGCTGGAGCACTCCCTGCAGACCGCGACGCGGGCGTTCCGCGACGGCCGCGACGAGGAATATGTCGTCTGCGCCCTGATCCACGACATCGGCGACCTGATGGGCCCGGCCAATCACGCCGAGATCGGCGCGGTGATCATGAAGCCCTATGTCAGCGA
>DATBEN010000021.1:0-44178 GCA_036276055.1 Caulobacteraceae bacterium | reverse complement strand
AGGGCGGGGCGCGCAAGCCGCGCAGGCGGCGTCAGACGGTCTCGGGCCGGGAGGGCTGGGTCTCGCTGCGCTCGTCCTCGCCTGAGGCGCGTAGTTCCTCGCGCGCCGCGGCGTAGGCGGCCTGCGCCAGGCTCCCCGCCTGCTCGAGGGTATCGTGGGCCGCCTCGCGGCCCTTCTCCACCAGGCTGTCGTGGGCCTCGCCGAGGGTCTGGTCCTCCACGCTCGTGCGAGGCAGGGCCGATCCGATCGCGAAGCCGACGGCCACGCCGACGGCGGCCAGTATCAGGGGCTCCTCGCGGACGACGTCCTCGATGATCTGACCGAGCCAGCGACCGGAATCCTGCGCCAACTGGGCGGTGTTCTGCGCGCTCGAGGTCACCTTCCCAGCCGCCGATCGCCCGGCCTCGCGAGCGTGAGCGACGGTGTCGCCGATCTGGTCCTTCATGTCCGAAACTTTCTCCTTGGCCTGCGAAATTCTCTCCGAGGCCTGATCCTGCAGCTCGTGCGTCGAGCGGCTCAGGGACTGGCCGGAGCTCTTCATCAGCCAGAGGAGGCCTGCGCCGACCAGGGCGACCGCCATCGGATTGCGGCGCGCCTGGTCGAGGAGTCGGGCCAGCACCTCCTGGCCCGCATCGCCGACGGCCCGGCTGGCCTCCTCGAACACTTCGCTGGGCGTGATCTTGTCCTTGAGGGCGTCAGCGGTCTCTTCCAGGCGCGAGCGCCGGGCCTCGACCTCCACTTCCACCTCTGCGGCAGGGCGCGTCATTTCGGCGTCTCCTTGATCATGTGTGCGTCCTTCGAGAGCTGTCGCGCCGATCGCTCTGGCCGGAGGCGCGACGGCTTCATGCTGGCCGTCCCTATCCGCAGCAGGATGGCGCCGGCCGCGCCGACCACGACGGCGACGAGGATCGACGCCCACAGCGGATCCATCACCCTGCTCAGAGCCAGGACCGCAGCCGCCAGCAGCACGAGGAAGGCGCCCAGCAGGAAGGCCGCGCCGATGCCGGCGCGCATCCCGGCTTGGGCGGCCTCGGAGACCTTCTCGCCGATGTCCGCCCGGGCGAGTTCGGATTCCTTGCGGACGAGATTGCTCAGGTCGGACGCGAGGGCCGAGATCAGTTCGGGAATGGTGCGCGGATCGTCGCTCACCGCGTGAAGCTCACGCCTGGATCGACCACATCGCTGGCGGCGTCGATGAGGACCATCTCTTCCTGGGGCGCAGAGCCGCCGGCGGTGGCGTACTCGCCAGCGGCCGTGAAGCCCTCCTCGCCGTAGGCCGGGACGCCGTCAGTCTCGCCGACGCCCGGCGACGCGGACGAATAGCCTTGAGCGCTCGCATCGGCGCCCGTGCTGCGCGCGACTCGGCCCAGCGCCACGCCCAGCAGGACCGCGCCGGCGGCGAAGGCGAAGGGATTTCGCCGGCCGAAGTCGCGCGCTGCGTCGAGGATCTCGTGCGGCCGCCTGTCCGCCAGAGAGTGCGAGAGGTGCTCCAGCCCGTCGGCCGCCTGTCGCACGAGGCGCGCGGCCATGGTCTGGTCTGATTCCGACAAATCCTCCCCCGCCTTGCGGATCGCAGAGGCGAAGTCCTCCATTGTCCCGCCGACCGCCTGCTTGCGATGTTCCAGCGCCCGCGCCGCCTTGTCCTGGGCGGTGGACGCCATCGCCATGGCGTCGCGCGTGACCGTGTCCATCGCCGAGGAGGCCATGTCCTTGACCGAGCCGCTGACGCTGTCGCCAGCGTAGCCGGACGCCGGCCCGCCAGTCACTACGCCCGATTCCGTACTGCTCACCTTCTCGCTCCCACAGCCAGAATGAAGTTCAGCCCAAACGACGCGGGCTTTCGACTGTTCCGAGCCTCACCAGAGACGGACAGAGCTTGACGATGACTTCAGCTTTGCCTGGAGGCGATATTGTCTAAACCGCCGCGTCTTGGCCGCTCGCTCCACTGCCCCACCGGCGCCCATTGGCGGCCGCATTATGAACGCACGGAGGCGAGGACCAATATAATCTCCCCCGCCACACCATAGACGAATAGATTAACCCGAGATCAATTCAGTTCACGATCAATGACAATTCGCGAGCTGAACACCGATAGTTTGCGATCTGCGACACATTCTCTTTCGCTGCGACATTTTGACCTATGTCGCGCCATGACAGGTCTCTCGATGGTGGCCCAGGCGGGCGGGGCGTCGATATCCATCGGATATTGTGTAGTGGAGCTTCAGCGATGCGCAGCGTCTATCGCGACCCTTCCGTGCGTCCGTTTTCGAACCTCTTCGGCCTGGCCGGCGCAGGCGCCGCGGCCGCCCTGGCCCTTGGGGCGCCTGCCCACGCCCTGACCATCGTTCCGGTCTTCACCTCGTCGGTAACCTCCCGGTCGAACGCCAAGACCATCGAGGCGAGCTTCGACGCCGCGGTGAAGGTCCTCGAGACCGACCTCAAGGCGCCGGTCAAAGTCACCGTCGACGTCGACTGGGGAAACCTCGATGGCGTGGCGTTGTCGGGTGGAAACATCTCGGAGAGCCTCGACCACGTTTACGATGGATACAGTTATGCGAGCGTCAAAAGCTACCTGAAGACGGCGGCAGCGACCAATCCCAAGGACACCAACCTTGTCACTGCGGCTGCGAACCTCCCGATCAATGACCCCATCCCACTGAATAGTTTCGACATCAGCTCCGCCGACGCCAAGGCGCTCGGACTTCTGCCGCCGACCATGACGAACCTCGACGGCTATATCGGCTTCAGCAGTTCCGCCAAGTACGACTTCGGAACCACGGCCGTCGCCGGCGAATACGACTTCGAGGCGCTCGCGCTGCATGAGTTGTCGGAGATCCTGGGTCGCGGAAGCGGTCTGGCCAGCTCGAAGCCCACCCAGGCGTCGATCATGGATCTGTTCCGCTATTCGAGCCCGGGAACGCACAGCTTCTCCTATTGGGCGTCCAGCTACTTCTCGCTCAACAGCGGAAGGACAAACCTCGGAGCCTTCAATTACTACAGCGGCTACGACCGGGGGGACTGGGGGTCCAGCGTCGCCAGCGACGTGCAGGACGCCATCGCCTCCACCGGAAAGATCGTGGGGTTGACCTCGGCGGACCTGGCGGCGCTCGACGCCCTCGGCTGGGACACCACGACCAATCCGCAGGGATGGCCCACCACCCTCTCGACCGTTGGCGGGGCGGCGGGCCTTTCGGTCCCCGAGCCGGCGACCTGGACACTGGCGCTGCTGGGCGCGGGCCTGATGGGCGCCGCCCTGCGCCGCCGCCAAAGCGCGTTCCAACCCGCCTGAGCCCCGCTACCCGCTTACAAAAGGGAGGTGAGCAGCGTCCCTCGTCCCATTATGGTCTCCGGCGAGAGCGCCGGACACGCCGGGACGGGGGATCTTAATGAGGATGGCGGCGCGGAGTCTCACCCTGGGCCTCGCCTGCGCGGCTCTCCTGCCGCCCTTGGCGGCGGAGGCGGGGCCGCCCTTCATCACCGATGATCCCGAGCCCGTGGAGCTGGGGCACTTCGAGGTCTACGGCTTCTCCTACGGCGCCGTAGGCGCGCACGACGCCACGGGAGTCGGCCCGTCTCTGGAGGTGAACTGGGGTGCGGCGCCCAACCTCCAGCTCCACCTGATCGCCAACCTCGCCTACGACGCCCCCTTCGACGCCCCTCACGCCTATGGCGGCGGCGACACGGAACTGGGGTTCAAGTACCGCTTCATCTCGCCCGGCAAGGACGACTGGTACCCGCAGGTCGGTATTTTTCCGCTGCTGGAGGTACCCACCGGGAACGCGGACCGAGGACTCGGCGGCGGCTACCTCGACGCCTTCATCCCAGTGTGGATCCAGAAGGACTTCGGCAAGTGGACGACCTATGGCGGGGGCGGCTACTGGATCAACCGCGGCGCTGGAAACCGGGACTACTGGTATGCGGGCTGGCTGCTCCAGCGGCAGATGATCGAGAAGCTCGCTCTGGGCGTCGAGGTCTTCCACACGACCCCCATCATGGATGGGCGCTCAGGCGTCGCCGGCTTCAATGTCGGCGGCCAATACGACTTCACCTCGCACTACCATCTGCTCTTTTCGGCCGGCCGCGGCGGCCTGGCCTACGCCGTGGACGCCTCGTCGGTGACCGCCCCTTTCACCTATTACCTCGCCTTCCAGTGGACGTTCTGACGCCCCGCGCCGAGAAGCGTGGCCGTCGCGGTATGCGCGCTGCGGCGGAGGTTTTCGCCGTCACCCTGGGCCTTGGCCTCACATCCTTCGGCGGCCCGGTGGCGCACCTGGGGTATTTCGAGCGGACCTATGTGCGCCGCCGCCAATGGCTGTCGGCGGAGGACTATGCGGGCGTCGTCGCCCTCTGCCAGACCCTTCCGGGACCGGCGAGCAGCCAGGTCGGCTTCCTGGTAGGGCTGCGCCGCGCGGGCCCGCTCGGCGCCCTCGCCGCCTGGCTCGGCTTCACCCTGCCGTCGGCCCTGCTGATGTTCGCCTTCGCCGTCGCCGCGCCCAGACTGTCGGGACGCTGGAGCGAGACCGTGCTGCACGGGCTCCAGCTGACCGCCGCCGCAGTTGTGGCCCAGGCGGTGTGGAACATGGCGCGGCGCCTCTGCCCCGATCTTCCTCGCGCCGTCCTCGGCGCCCTCGGCGGAGCGCTCGCCCTGGTCGTCGCCGGCCCCTTCGCCCAGCCCGTCGCCCTCGCCGCCGGCGCTCTGGGCGGCTCACTCCTGCTTCGCGGCTCGGCCCAGGGCCCCGGCCCCGATGGCTCGGCCGCAAGCCCGCGCGCGGGCCTGATCGCGGTCGCCCTCGTCGCCATCCTGCTGCTCGCCTCCTTCTGGCCGGGCGTCGACAGATCGCGCACGCCCCTGGCCCTGGCCGCCCTGATCTATCGCGCCGGCGCCTTGGTCTTCGGCGGCGGCCACGTGGTGCTGCCCCTCCTGCAGGGATCCCTCGTCCCCTCCGGCTGGCTGGACCAGAGCCGGTTCCTCGCCGGCTATGGCGCGGCGCAGGCCGTGCCTGGGCCGCTGTTCACCTTCGCCGCCTACATCGGCGCGACCGCTGCGCCGGCAGGATCGTCAGTCGCCCTCCGCGCCGCCTGGTCCGCCCTGGCCCTTGTCGCGATCTTCCTTCCCGGCCTGCTCCTTGCGCTCGGGGCGCTTCCCCTGTGGACCTGGCTCTCCCGCCACGCCGCGGCCCGCGCCGCCCTGGCCGGAGTCAACGCCGCTGTCGTCGGCGTCCTGGCCGCCGCCCTGTGGCGACCCGTCCTTGCCACCGCCATCGTCACCCCCGTCGACCTCGCCGTCGCCGCCGCCGCGTTCCTCCTGCTCTTCCGCCTTCCACCCCTCGCGATCGTCCTCCTCTGCGTCGCCTCCGCCCTGGGCGAGACGATCCTCGCCGGTTCCTGACGGCCAGTCGCACGCGCGGATTTCCGCGAAGGCGCCTTGCGACCCTGCTAGTCTGGATCGACCCGCTCCCAGGAACCCCGATGAGCCAAAATACGACCCCCGCTCTCTCCCACAACGAAGCGCCGGAGTTGCGCCTGCGCCAGCTGGAGCGGATCGACGAGCGGCTCCGCTGGCTCTCCACCTGGACGATCCACAACGCCAACCACCTGCGCGAAAGCCGCGACGGCCTGAAGGTCGGCGGCCACCAGGCGTCCTGCGCGTCCATGACCACCATCATGACCGCGCTCTATTTCCACGCCCTGCGCCCGCAGGACCGCGTCGCGGTCAAGCCGCACGCCAGCCCGGTCTTCCACGCGGCGCAATATCTGATGGGCCGCCAGAGCCGCGAGCAGCTCGAGCGGTTCCGCGCCTTCGGCGGCGCCCAATCCTATCCCTCGCGCACCAAAGACAAGGACGACGTCGACATCTCGACCGGCTCGGTGGGCCTGGGCGTGGCGATCACCGCCTTCTCGGCGCTCGCCCAGGACTATCTCGACGCGCACGGCTGGCTCGATCCCGCGCGTCGCGGACGGATGGTCGCCACCCTGGGCGACGCCGAGCTCGACGAAGGCAATATCTACGAATGCCTGATCGAGGCCTATAAGCATGACATCCGCAATGTCTGGTGGATCGTCGACTACAACCGCCAGAGCCTGGATGCGACGACGGCCGACCGGATGTTCGACCGCTTCGACGACATCTTCGAAACCGCCGGCTGGCGGGTGCTCACCCTCAAATGGGGCAAGAAACAGCAGCGGGCCTTCGCCCTGCCCGGCGGCGCCGAGATTCGCGCCTGGATCGAGGCCTGCTCCAACGCCGAATACGCCGCGCTCACCTACCAGGGCGGAGCGGCCTGGCGCGAGCGTCTGATGCGCGACATCGGCCGCCGGCCCCACGTGCGCGCGCTGCTGGACGGCTATGACGACAACGCCCTGCACGAACTGATGGTTGGCCTTGGCGGCCACTGCATCGAGACCCTGATCGAGGCCTTCGAGGCCGCCGCCCGCGACGATACCCCCACCCTCTTCATCGCCTATACGGTCAAGGGGTTCGGCCTGCCCCTCCAGGGCCACAAGGACAACCACGCCGGCCTGATGACATCGGCCCAGGTCGAAACCCTGCGCCAGGCCATGGGCGTGCCGGAGGGGGAGGAGTGGTCGCCCTTCGCCGGGCTGGGGCCGGCCGAGGCGGAAGAGCTCGCCGCCTTCATCGCCTCGACGCCCCTGGCCCCGCCGTCGAACCGCCGGCTGACGGCCGAGCCGGTTCCCGTGCCGCCCCGCGCGTCCTTCCCCCGGCCGGAGGGAGCGGAGCAGTCCACCCAGGCAGCCTTCGGGCGCATCCTCCTGGACCTTGCCCGCAGCGGCGAGCCGATCGGCGACAGGATCGTCACCACCTCGCCGGACGTCACGGTCAGCACGAACCTCGGCGGCTTCGTCAATCAGCGCGGCCTGTTCCGCAAGCGCGACTCCGCCGACGTCTTCCGCGACGCCCGCATCCCCTCGGCCCAGCGCTGGGCCGGCGGCCGGGCGGGCCAGCACATCGAACTCGGCATCGCCGAGCACAACCTGTTTCTCAACCTTGCGGCCCTGGGCCTCGCCGCGCCGCACTTCGGCCAGCGCCTGCTGCCGATCGGCACCGTCTACGACCCGTTCATTTCCCGCGGCCTCGATTCCCTCAACTACGCCTGCTACCAGGACGCGCGCTTCATGCTGGTGGCCACCCCGTCGGGCCTGACGCTCGGACCCGAGGGCGGGGCGCACCAGTCGATCTACACGCCCCTGATCGGCATGGGTCAGCCCGGCCTGACCTATTTCGAGCCGGCTTTCGTCGACGAGCTGGCCGAGGTGATGCGCTGGGCGTTCGACCACATGCAGGCGAGCGATGGGGGCTCGGTCTATCTGCGCCTGACCACCCGCGGCATCGCGCAGCCCTCCCGCGCCGACGACGCCTGGGTCGCCGACGCTCTGCGCGGCGCCTACTGGCTGACGCCTCCTGGCCAAGGCGCCCGCGCCGCCATCGTCTTTTCCGGCGCGGTCGCCCCCGAGGTGCTGGACGCCGCCGCCCAGCTCGCCGAGGACGTCCCGGGCCTGGGCGTCCTCAACGTCGTCTCCCCAGGGCTCCTGCACCGGGACTGGATGGGCGCGCGCCGCGCCCGCTGGCAGGACCGTGCCGCCCAGGAAAGCCACGCTGAGCGCCTTCTCGCCCGTCTCGCCCCCAGCGCGGGCCTGGTCACCGTCATCGACGGCTCCCCGGCGACGCTGTCGTGGCTGGGCGGCGTGCGCGGCATGCGCGTCAGTTCACTCGGCGTCGACGCCTTCGGCCAAGTCGGCGACCTCCCCGACCTCTATCGCCAATACCGCCTCGATGCCGAAGCGATCGTCGAGGCCTGCGCCGAGCTGTTCCTGAGTTAACGCGCGCACCCGCACGCTCCCTCCATTTGCGCTAACCTCGCAGGCAGCCGGCTGGAGCGCCGACGAGGGCGCCGACGCTCCGTGTTAGCGTCCTTAACGGCCGATCAGCTGCCCGGCGCGCCGGGCGCTGGGGTCGCGGTCGTCGGGGCCGAGGCCCTGCGATGGTGGTGGCGCCTGTGGTGGCGGCGATGGTGCGCCTGCATGCGCGCGACCTTCGCCTCCAGGGTATCCAGCCGCTGATTGCTGCTCTGAGCGGCGGCCGCGGCCTGCTGGGCGGAGCTCGCAGCGCTGTCGGCCGTGGTCTGGGCGTGCTGCGCGGCCGCGCCGGCCGCCTGGGCCGAGCTTCCCGCCGACTGCGCGGCGCTGCCGGCGGCGTCGGCCGACGACTGGGCGTGCTGTGCGGCTGCGCTGGCGGCCTGGGCCGCACTATTCGCCTGGTCCGCGCTGGCCTGGGCTCGATGCACCGCAGGCACTGAGGCGCAGCCGCTGAGCATCAGGCCGCCGATCATGAAGGCCGCAATGGAAGTCCTGGTCGCCAATTTGGTCATTGGACTGGCTTTCGAAGGAGGCGCCAAAGGCCTCGATGAGAGACGAATTTGCGGGAACGCCTGCCCAAGCCAGACGGTTGCAAGTCCGAAGGCGGCGGATCACCCCGCCGGCCTCCGCGTTCTCTCAGCGCAACGAACTGTTTCGTGCGCGCCGGCTAATCGCGCCCTCGTCGCAGGCCTACCTACGTCTCAGAGCAAAGCCGAAGACACGACAATGAAGAGCCAGGCTATCCTTCTCTCTGACGTCAACCGCGGTCGCGTGGTTTCGCCAGGTTGGGATGCTGCTGGCGATCACCGTCCTGTGGCTGGGCTCCATACGATGAAGTGGGCCGGGAAACCCCTCAATCCAGGAAAGAGTGCGCGATGCGACTATTCGAGATCCTCCGGGACAAGCCCTTCCGTCTGATCGCCCTGCCGCCCACGGCGACGGCGCTTGAAGCCGCGTCCGTGATGAAGGCGGAGCATGTGGGCGCGGTCCTGGTGCTCGACGACGTCAACCGTCTGCTCGGCCTGGTGTCAGAGCGCGAGCTGGTGCTGGGCATGGCCGCCGACGGCGTCGCCCTGCTTCGCCGACGCGTCTCCGAAGTGATGAGCGTTGGCGGCCCGACCGCGCGGCCCAACGACTCCGTCACCCATGTCATGCGGACCATGACCGAGCGGCGCGCGCGCCACGTCCCGGTCCTCGACGGCGACGCCGTCGTTGGCGTGGTCAGCATCGGCGACGTGCTCAAGGCCCGCCTGGCCGAGAAGGTTGAGGAAAACGCCGTTCTTCAGGAGTTGGCCAGGTTGCGTTTCGCAGCCTGACCCGGGCGATCGTCATTGATCGCCCTTGGCGACGCGCGGTCCGCCCCCCTTCCGCGCGCGCCGAACCCCCCTCCCCGCCAAGCTTCCAGCGGGGAGGGGGCACTTCGGGTCCAGGCGATCCCCCGCCAGATCGATCGTCTTCCGGGCTGGACCTAGATCATCGCCGCCCAGCCGGGCAGGCTCGGATTGAGCGCTTCCACGGCGAAGTCGATGAAGGCCCGCACGCTCGGCAGGACACCGCGTCTCGAGGTGAAAACCATGTGCAGCCGCCGCTCCGGAGAAGCCCAGTCGGGCAGGATGCGCACGAGCCGGCCATCCTTCCTCGGTTCGCGCAGGGCGAGCTCGGGAAGGAGCGCGACGCCCACGCCCTCGATCGCCGCCTGCTGCACGATCGGATAGGCGCTTGCCGAAAGCCGCGGCTCATGCGCGACCTCCGTTTCCTCGCCCGATGCGCTGACCAGCGACCAGCGGTCCAGGCCGGTGGAGGCCGTATGACTGATGGTCGGGAACCGGGGGATGTCGTGCGGCGTCTCAGGCGCGCCGTGACGGGCCACGAAGTCGGGGCTCGCCACCAGGATGGTGCGGGCCGAGCCGATCGTCCGCATGGGGAATTCGAGGTCGATGTCGAGCTTTTCCCGGCCGCGGATGGCGATGTCGACGCTCTCCTCGATCAGGTCGATCCGCCGGTTGCTGACGATCACCTGCACCCGGATCTTGGGGTAACGTTCGAGAAACCCCGGCAGGGCGGAGGCCAGGACGCGGTCGACGCCGGGCGGACAGGCGACCTTGACCAGTCCCTGGGGCTCGGCCTTGAGGCGCGTGACCGCCTCGTCGATCGCTTCGGCTTCGGAGAGTGCGGCCCGCGCGTGGCGATAGACGTCCTGCCCCACGTCAGTCACCTTGAAATGCCGGGTCGAGCGCTCCACCAGGCGCACGCCAAGCTGCGCCTCGAGCGCGGCGACGCGCCGGCTGACGCGGGATTTGGGAGTGTGCAATGCCCTCGAGGCCGCGGAAATGCCGCCGTTCGACACCACCGCGGCGAAGAGAGCCAGGTCGTTGAGATCGCGCATGGTCACGATGAGCCGCAGACTGGAGGTTTCGCGGTTCGTCCTGCGCTGGATCACCCGGGAAGCCTGCGCTTCCTGGGGAGCGGAGTCCCCGCCAGGGTTGGGCGCGCGCTCTAGACCTTCGCCACAGCAATGTCAAATTCGTATTTGAAATTGAAATACGGGGACACAACCGAAAAAGGGGCCAAGGGGATGCTGCACGACCGGACCTCGGATCCGGCGGCGACGAGCACGGGAGCGAAGGTGCGCGCGCGCCTGCTCGAGGCCGCCGGCGAAGTCTTCGCGAGGAAAGGGTTCGAGTGCGCCACCAGTCGCGAAATCTGTCTTCGCGCCGGCGTCAACCTGGCCGCGGTGAACTACCACTTCGGCGGCGTCGAAGCCCTCTATGTCGCGGCCTTGCGCGAAGCCCACACCCGGACGACCTGGGTCGACAAGATGAACCTCGAGGGGTTTGCCGAACTGCCCGCGAAAGAGAAGCTGAAGGCGGTGCTGCGATACCTGGTGCTCCAGTTGACCGCGCCCGGTGACGCCTGGGAGATGCGCCTGGTCTATCGCGAGCTGACCATCCCGACCTTCGCCCACGAGCAGTTCGTCTCCGCCGACGTCGAGCCGCGCCGCGTCTTCATGCGGGCCATCATCGCCGAGATCCTCGACTGCCCTCCCGACGCCCCCGACGTCGGGCGCTGCATGCTGTCGGTGATGGCGCCCTGGATGACCCTGTCGGTCATCAACCGGCCGACCCTGCACACCTTCCTGCCGGATCTCGACGCGCACTGCGAGGGCGTCGAGAGGCTTGTCGACCACGTCGAACGCTTCGTCCTGGCCGGCATCGACGCGATCAGGGCGGATCTCCGGACCCGAGGGCCGGCGGGAGCCATCACCGCCTGAATCGTGGCGCCCGGGGAAGCCGCGCGACGGATCGTGCCTGCGGTGAATTGCCGAAGGCGCGCGTCCCCCATGCCGGCCAGTGTTGCATTGATATGAAGGCTCTGTTCCGCAAGCGGGACCTACCAGCCCGGCGCAGGCGGCGTATGACCAAGCTCGGCGCGGCCGCCTCCCCGCGTGGGATCAAATCAAGGCTTAAGACGACATGAACATGCATGTGAGCAGGGCGCGCAGGTCCCGCAGCAAGACCCATGCGTACGACGGGCGCCCGCCGTTCGATTGCATCGCACTGCTGCTCCAGGGCGGCGGCGCGCTCGGAGCTTATCAGGGCGGCGTCTACCAGGGCCTGGCCGAGGCTGGCCTGCATCCCGACTGGGTCGCGGGCATCTCTATCGGCGCCATCAATTCAGCCCTGATCGCTGGCAATCCGCCGGAAGGGAGAGTCGAGAAGCTTCGCGGCTTTTGGGACGCCATCACGGTCAACCCGATCTGGGCCCTGGCTGCGGGCGACCGGACGGCCGCCGACGCCTTCGCCAACTGGGCCGGCCCGTTCGCGCCGCAGGGCGACCTCGCGCGCGGTTGGGCCAACCGGCTCAATGCGGGCGTCGCCGCCGCGATGGGCGCGCCGAGCATGTTCGCTCCCCGGGTGGTCAGTCCCTGGCTGCAGCGCGCCGGAACGGTCGAGGCGACCAGCTACTATGACACGTCGATCCTGAAGACGACGCTCGAGCACTTTGTGGATTTCGACCGCATCAACGCCGGTGTGACGCGTTTCAGCGTCGGCGCAGTCAACGTCACGACCGGGAACTTCGTCTATTTCGACAACACCACGCACATGATCACCCCCGAGCATGTGATGGCCAGCGGCGCTCTGCCGCCGGGCTTTCCGGCTGTGGAGATCGAGGGTGAGTATTACTGGGACGGCGGATTGGTCTCCAACACGCCGCTCCAGTGGGTGCTGGAGAGCGATCTGCGCCAGGACACGCTCGCCTTCCAGGTCGATCTCTGGAGCGCCCGCGGCGACTTCCCGCGCACCATCGCTCAGGTCGCGACCCGCCAGAAGGAGATCCAGTATTCCAGCCGTACGCGGGCCAACTCCGACCAGTTCAAGCGTTCGCAGAAAATCCGCAACGCACTCTCGGACCTTCTATCCAAGCTGCCCGACGAGATGCGGGACATACCCGAATACAAAGCGCTTCAGCCGGAAGCTGATCGCAAAGTATATAATCTGATACAATTGATTTATCGATCCAAGAACTACGAAGGTGACTTCAAGGACTACGAGTTTTCAAAACAGAGCCGTGAAGATCACTGGCGCGCGGGATACAACGACACGATCCGCACCTTGCGCCATCCCGAGGTGCTCGAACCGCCAATGAGCGACGAGGGCGTCCTGACCTTCGATCTCGCGATGCACGGCCGCGAATAGCCCTCCCACCCAATCGCGAGACTTGCAAAAAAATGAAGATTTCCGACGTTCGTCAGCGGGCGTTCGCCATGCCCCTGACCAGCCCCGCCTACCCCCTGGGGCCGTACCGGTTCGTCAACCGCGAATTCCTGATCGTCACCTACCGGACCGACCCGGTCAAATTGCGCGAGTTGGTGCCGGAGCCGCTCGAGGTCGAAGCCCCGCTCGTGAAGTTCGAGTTCATTCGGATGCCCGACTCGACCGGCTTCGGAGACTACACGGAGGCTGGCCAGGTCATTCCGGTCTCTTTCCAGGGCCGAGCGGGCGGCTACAGCCACTGCATGTTTCTCAACGATCACCCCCCGATTGCAGGCGGGCGCGAACTCTGGGGCTTCCCCAAGAAGCTCGCCGAGCCCAGCTTGCGGACCGAGACCGACACTCTCGTTGGCACGCTGGACTACCGGTCCGTCCGCATCGCAACCGCGACGATGGGGTACAAGCACCACGAAATCGACGCCGATGCGGCCAAGGCGGCGCTCAGCGCCCCGAATTATCTGCTGAAGATCATTCCGCACGTCGACGGGTCCGCGCGCATCTGCGAGTTGGTCGAGTACTACCTGGAAGACATCGAGATGAAAGGCGCGTGGACCGGGCCCGGCGCGCTCTCGCTGGCTTCACATGCGCTGGCCCCCCTCGCGGAACTCCCGGTCCTCGAAGTGGTGTCCGCTACGCACCTCGTGGCCGACCTCACGCTCGGGCTTGGAAAAGTCGTGCACGACTATCTGCGCTGACCTGTTCTCCGATCAGGTCAAGGCGGAGTTATCGCAGCTTGGCGGTAAGACGAAAATAGATTTCGCATGCCGGTTGTTTGTCGAACGCCTCAGTGATTGGGAAGCCAGCGGTCAGATCTGCCGTGACATATTTGCGGATCGCCATCGACAGGCCAAGCCCAACCGAGTTCAGTGTGGTGACCGCCGGCTTTGGATTGTACACTGAACCCCTGTCGTAGAAGACGAATCCTGTCAGAGATCTGTTGACCAAGCTAAGATCGTGGTGGAGTTCGAAGTTGGCGTAGAAGCCCGAAGAGCCGGCGACCGCATCTGTCGAGTAGCCCCTGACGGTCGTCGGGCCGCCGATCTGGAACAACTGATCGCCCGGCAGGAGCGCCGCGGACGAGGCCTGGAACGCTCCGTCCACGAGCACGTCGAACCGGCGAGGAAGATGCAGCAGGCCCGAGAAGGTCCCGTTGTAGAGATTGAAATCCTGCGACGTGTTGGCGACGGCGATATCGGTCTGGGCCCGCGAGAAGGTGGCCGCGACGTTCCCCGAGAAGAGCTGATCGGTGTAGCCCACGGTCAGGCCGCCCGTACCCTTGTCGGTGGTGTTGGCCGTAACCTCCACCGCGGCCTGCCTGGAGATGGTGTTGGTATAGGACACCGCCGCATTGGCCAGGATCAGCCAGTGCTGGTTGACGAAGATCGGCTGGCTGGCGTTGGTCGCGACAGTGGTCGAGGCGCCGCGGATGTCGAGCGACTCAAAGGCGCCGTTAATGACCCGGATGGCGCCATAGCTTGCGCTGAAGCCGAGCCGGCCGCCCGAGCGATCGAACGGCAGGTTGTAGGCTCCGTCGATGGCTGCGTCGCCATCCGCGAACACCCCGTAGAGGGTGAACCGATCATCGACGCCCAGAGGGGCATAGCTCTGGTAGAGGAAGCCGCCCTCGTACCGGCCGACAGAGGCCACACCCTGGTCGTCGACGAAGAGATCGAGGCTGTTGGCGGGGGGTTCAGTCACCGCCAACTGTATGTTCGTCAGGCCGAACTGGGAGCCGGCCTGCAGCGAAGCCTGGACCTGCGCCACGCCGGTGCGATTGAAGCCTGCCAGCCTGTCGGCCAGCTGGTTGGTATCCACGACCTCGCCGGGCTGCTCGCCGATCCGATAGCGAAGGTAGTCCGCCGACAGGCGCGAGGCCCCCTTGACGGTCGTCGCGCCGAGCTTTCCCTCGACCAGCCCGATATGCAGCACCCCGTTGTCGAGGTTCTGGGGCGGGAGATAGGCATTGCCGGTGGCGACACCCTTGGCGGCGTAGAGGTCATTGACCGACTTCACCAGCTTCTGGATCTGCGAGATGTCGACACGCGTGCCAATGTACTGGGCGGCGAGGGCGTCGAGTTCCGCCTTGGACAGGAACTTCGACTTGTCGAACACCACGCGCTTGACGACGACCGTCGGCCCGCCGGGAGCCGGCGCGGCCGGGATCGTGCGGCCGGGCGGAATGACAAGCTGTGTCGGCGATGTCGGCGCCGCCTGCTGCTCGATTTGCCGCTGGTTGCGCTGGTTCTGCTGATTGATGAGCCCGGGATTGACCTGCGGCGCCACGGGAGGCGCCGCCTGGGCGAATACGGCTCCTGCCCCGCCGAGCACGCACGCGGCAGCCAGAGACGCGAGGGACCGCTGCTGGAGCATGCTCAACGAGCCTGGCCGCCCGCGGCCGTATCATCCAGGTTGACAGCCGGCGCGCCGGACGTGCGATCGATGACGACGCTAGGCTGGGTCTCTCGCGTGCGGCTATGCAAGACCTCCGCCCCCGGATCCATCCAGCCGTCCCCCGGCTGGAACATTGTCGGATCGCCATCGCGCTGGATGCGGTCAAAGTCGCGCACGAAACTCGCCCCCACGTAGATCTGCCCGAACGGATCGTCGGGGTTCTGATTGATCAGGTCGTCGTATACCAAAGGTGTGACATCGTACTGCACGACGAAAGAAGTCGTCGTCACGTTGTCGCCGATCTCATAGAAGGAGAACCGGTTCGACGGCTGGAATAGCTGCAGATTTTCGCCGATAGCCGGCCGCGATGACACGTCGTTTGCCCATGTATTGACATACGGTGTCACCAATCGGAGCGAGCCGGTGACATCGGCGTCGGCGATCTTCACTTGGTAAGAGTTGGTGTGGATCGTCGCCTGGTTCTCATAGAGTCTGGGCATGATCAGCGCGACCGGGGCGTCGACCGTGATATCCGCGGTGCTCCCGACGCCGCCCTTGTACCCAGTCAGGGTCAAGGTCAGGGGCCCGGCTGGACCGGGGCCTTGGCGCAGCGTTCCGATCAGCACCTCGCCGGCGGCCAGGTCGAGGGTGCTTTGCGCGGTGACCGTCGCCAGCTGAAGGGCTCCTGGCGTGGTGAGCATGATGTTGGAGGCCGTGAGCGTCCCGATTTCCACCGCGCCAGCCGCATCGACCGCGAGGCTCCCGTTCGTGAACACGCTCTGGACCTTCAGGAGGCCGGCGGAAGTGAGCGAGGCGCCCGTTTCGGCGACCACGTCGCCCAGGACGATGCTGGCGCCATTGGCGTCCAGATCACCATTGGCGGTCAGGGTCTGGCCCTGGATGGGCCCGGCGGCGGAGGTGATGTCGATATTGCCGGCGTCGCCGGGGATCCCAGTCGTCTCCAGGCTGGTGAAGAAAATCCCCGTCTCGCCGGAGAGCGTCTGGCTCCCGCCGCTTTCGGCCGAGCCGATCGTGATCTCGCCGCCGCTGGACGCGACGGCCAGGCTCGCGCCGACCGCCGCCTCACCGAGAGCCACGTCTCCGCCGGCGCTGAGGTTGGCGGACCCACCAGCCGTCAGGTTGGCGATGGAAAGCGCGTCATCGGCCTGAACCGTCGTGGAACCTCCGGACTTCACTTCATCCAGGGCCACGCTGACTGCATCGATGGAGATGTCGCCGTTGGCCTCGATCAGCGACTGTCCGCTGGGCTGGCCCTGGACGGCGCCATCGGCGGAGGTGATGGCGATGTTCCCGGCGTCGCCGGGAATACCCGTCGTCGTCAGGCTGGTGAAGAAGACCCCCATCTCGCCGGAGAGGATCTGGCTCCCGCCGCTCTGAGCCGAGCCGATCGTGATCTCGCCGCCGCTGGAGGTGACCGCCAGGCTCGCGCCGACCATCGCCTCACCCAGAGACACATCCCCACCGGCGCCGAGGCTGGCGGACCCACCGGCCGTCAGGTTGGCGATCGACAGCCCGTCGTCGGCCTGGACCGCCGTCGAACCTCCGGACTTCACTTCATCCAGGGCCACGCTGACTGCATCGATGGAGATGTCGCCGTTGGCCTCGATCAGCGACTGTCCGCTGGGCTGACCCTGGACCGCGCCATCGGCGGAGGCGATGGCGATGTTCCCGGCGTCGCCGGGAATACCCGTCGTCGTCAGGCTGGTGAAGAAGACCCCCGCCTCGCCGGAGAGGGTCTGGCTCCCGCCGCTCTGGGCCGAGCCGATCGTCAGCGACCCGGCCGTCGAGGAAGCATCCAGGGTCGTGCCGGTGGTCAGGGCCGCCAGGGTGACCGCGCCGGTCCCGGTGATGCTCGTTCCTGTCCCGGAGGCGACCTGGTCGAGGCTCACGGTCGCCCCGGTCACGCCAACCGCGCCGGCGGCCTCGATCGAGGTGCTTCCTGCCGGCTGGCCCTGCACCGGCCCACCGGCGGAGGCGATGTCGATGTTGCCAGCGTCGCCGGAAATTCCCGTCGTCGTCAGGCTGGTGAAGAAGACCCCCGTATCGCCGGAGAGGGTCTGGCTCCCGCCGCTCTGGGCCAAGCCGATCGTCAGCGATCCGGCCGTCGAGGTCGCGTGCAGGGTCGTGCCAGTGGTCAGGGCCGCCACAGCGACCGCACCGGTCCCGGTGATGCTGGTTTCTGTGCCGGAGGCGACCTGGTCGAGGCTCACGGTCGCCCCGGTCACGCCAACCGCGCCGGCAGCGTCGATCGAGGAGCTTCCCGCTGGCTGGCCCTGGACTGGCCCATTGGCGGAGGCGATATCGATATTCCCGGGGTCGCCGGGAATACCTGTCGTCGTCAGGTTGGTGAAGAAAACCCCCGTCTCGCCGGCCAGGGTCTGGCTCCCGCCGCTCTGGGCCGAGCCGATCGTCAGCGTCGTTCCGGCGATCGCCTCGATGGCGCCCTTGGGCGCGAGGAGGTCGGCCAGCGTCAGCGAACCGGTCCCCTCGACGTCAATAAAGCCCTGATCGGCAATGATCGAGTTCGCCTGGAAATCGGTGTCCGTGTGGATGACCACATTGCCGGTGGGAGCCAGGATGGTGGCCCCGGTGACGGCAGTGACGGCGGTGGCGTAGACCGGTCCCGTCGTAGCGGTCAGATCAAGGGTTCCCGCTGCGATCAGGAGGGGGTTCGGCGTCGGGCTCGTCTGGTGGGACGTCCCGGGGGCCTCGCCCGCTGCGTCGAACGCCTCGGTGTTCGTCTGGGTCTCATCGCCGATACCCAGTCCCGCCAGGATAGTTACGCCAGCGCCGGCGGCCGTCGCGGTAATGTCCGCAGTACGCGTAGGATCGTCGCCCGCCAGGACATGGCCGCCGGCGGTGATCGACACGGCCTGCGGTCCCTGCCCGCCGGCGTCGAGCCCCGTGACCTGAGCGTCGCCCGAGGTGACGATATCAATGGATCCGGTCACAGCGTTGGTCGCCGAGCCGTCGGTCGCCTTGAAGGACGCCGCCGCGACCGAAATATCGCCGGTCTCGGATCGGATGACTCCCGTAGGCTCCAGGCCCACTTCGCCTCCGGCCGTCAGGTCGACGTCGCCACCGGCCTGCACGAGGCCGGCGATATCGAGGCTCTGGGCCCCTGCGCTGTCGCTCGTAGGCAGAAGGCCAGTCGTGGCGGTGAGATCGATGGCGCCAGCCGCCAGGGTCTGGGAGCCGGCCGCCGCCTGGAAGGACGCTGCGTCGACGACGATGTCGCTTCCCAGCGACTGGACCATCGCCAGCGGCCCAAACGTGACCGCGCCGAAAGCGCTGAGGTCAACGTCACCGGTCGCCTGTACCAGGCCGACGAGCTGCACATTGGCCGAGCCCGCGAGGGTGACGGTTCCAAGGGCCTGCGCCTGCTGAATGATGAAGTCATCGGGATCAGGGCCGTAGAGCGTGATCGAGCCCTTGGCGGCGCTGGCATAGATTCCGCCGCCGATGTTCACGCCCACGTTGAGCGGGTCGCTGGCTGCGCCAATCGAACCATTCTGGGCGGTCAGAGACACCGTCGTACCCAGGATATTGATCAGCTGATCGTCGTTGGCGTTGAGGATGGAGCCGCTCGCCGCCAGGGTGATGTTTCCCAGCGAGTAAAGGGTGTCGACATCGGCATCGCCCGGGAACTCCAGGTCGATCCCCTTGGCCGACCGGCCGATGATCGTCGCCCCGGGCATGAGGTCCAGGACCAGCGCCGCCGTGGGCGCGCCGCTCGTGGCGTCGAACGCGCCACCGATCGCCCCCTGCGCCGCCTCGAGGATCAGGTCCCCGGTCTGGATCGAGACGGTCGGCGCGCCGGTGAGCGAGCCGATGACCTTGATCCGGGTCTCGCCCGTCACGTCGATTGATCCCAGCGCCGCCGAGCCGAGAGAGGCGAGGTAGGCGTCACCAACATCGAGCGTAGTGGAGGGGCTCGCCGTCACGCTCACGTTCAGCGCCTGGCTGGCCTGGAAGTTGAGCGGCCGCTTGGTGAGGATCGTCAGAAAGGTGCCCGCGTTCTCCGCCAACCCATCCGCCGCGATCTGCAGCAGGGCTTGCTGTGCCGAGGTGAGGGTCGAGGGATCGGCGCCCAAGGGGATCGTCTGCGTTCCCAGACCCAAGGCCGCGTCGTAGGCCGCCTGGTCCTGGGCCTGCTGCGCCGGCGAGAGGGCGGCGAACTTCGCCGGGTCCACGCCGCTGACGGTCAGCGTCAGGTCCGAGCGCTCGGCGGCCGCCAAGGCGGCCTTTTCCGTGTCGGTGAGGGTGGTGGGATCCGTTCCCGCCGCGATCTGGATACCGGGGATCAGGGTCCCGCCCGGCCCGTTGGTCTCGACCGTCTCGCCCACACCCAGGCCGGCGTCGAGCGTCACTGTAGCGCCGGAGACGTTAGGCGCCTTCACGACGGGATTGGTGGAGGTGACGGTCTTCAGCGCTCCGGCGGAGATGGAGAAGGACAGTTCCGCTTCGGTCCACTGGGCCCCGCTGGAGAGGGCGGCGTCCTGGGTGGCCGTCGGCGTATAGACGAAGTTCGCCTGATAGGTGTTGGTATAGCCGCCGACCTGCGCGTTGAGCGCCTGATACTGGCTGGTCTCGGCCGCCTCCACCGCAGTCAGATACTGGGCGAAGGTCTGGCCGGAAAACTGCGGACTGGTCGACCAGGCCGCCTGCAGCGCCTGATATTGGGATGTTCCCGGCAGGACCTGGACCTGGAAGGTGGGATCGTAGGTCGCTCCCCCATTGGGTTGGGCTAGGCGGATGTTCCAGTACTCGTTGTACTCCGTCTGCTGCATCTGGGCGAACGCCGCTTCGTTGGCAGCGCTCTTGTCGACAGTCAGTTGCAGCGAGTTCCAGTAGCTGACGAGTTGGCTGAGGGTCTTGTTGTTGATTGTCTGAATGGGGTTGTTGTCAAGGATCTGGCCCGGAGTGGTCAAAAGGACGTTGCCGCCGATCGAGACGATCGTGTTGGCGAGGATCGTCCCGTTGGCATTGTCCGACCATCCTGTGGCGGCAATGCCGATGTCGCCCTGCGCCGAGGCGGTCAGGCCGTAGAAGGGGATGGTGACGAGACCCGGGTCGGTCGCGGGGTCGCCGAAGGGTCGCACGGCCTGGTTCGTGGTGAAGCCAGTGTTCACGATC
Organism: Caulobacteraceae bacterium; assembly: GCA_036276055.1. GTDB lineage: Bacteria > Pseudomonadota > Alphaproteobacteria > Caulobacterales > Caulobacteraceae > Acaudatibacter. The sequence goes on along the minus strand of DATBEN010000021.1, from coordinate 23,983 downwards.
AGAGGCGCGGCGATCGAACCGATCGAGCCGTTGACGGCGGTCAGCGAGACCGCGTCGGCCTGGATGTAGGCATTGGCGTCGGCGGCGACGACCGAGCCGGCTGCGACGAGGTTGACGGCCGCCTGGTTCTGCGTGGGATCCCCGCCCGCCGTGATGGCGCCCACTCGAAGGTCGCCCGTCGTCGTAATCGCCACCACGCCCCTCGCGGCAGTGGCCGAGATCGATCCGCTGGCGGGCGAGAGCGCACCGCTGGGCTGGATCGCCTGCGAGAGGGTCACCTGCAGAGGCGCGGCGATCGAACCCACCGATCCGGCGGCAGCGAGGACCAGCGATTGGCTGGTGATCTGTGGCGCGCTCGCGCCCTGCGCGATTGAAGCCGGAGTCGACGTCGTTCCGAAATTAACTCCGCAGCCGGCGCCGGCGCAGATGCTGGTGGTTCCCGCCTTGTCGACGATATTGCCATTCACGGTCACGCTGGCCGCGGAGGCTATGTTCACCCCGCCTGTGTTGGACCCGATGAAATTGATGGCGATGGGATAATCGGCCTTGAGGGACTCCGTCGTGATCGTCGTGAACTGCTGGTCCAGCTGATAGTCAATAAATTCGTTGGATGCGATGCACAGCGTCCACCAGTTGCAGTCCCTGTGGGAACCGGTTTCGGTAAGGTAATTCGGAGAATTATAGTTGGTGACGTACGAAACGTTCGACGTCTCTACCGCGACAGCTTCGATTGATTTGTTACTGAGGGCGTTTATACCGGTGCCAGGCAGTATGATTCCGTTGTTGGTCTGGGTGGTGCCGGTGAAGGTCGAGCCGTTGGCGGTGGTCACATAGGCGCCGTTGGCCAGCTGATTGGGGCCGCTCAAGGTGTTTGGCGCCGAAATGCTGGTGAAGCTTGTAGACGAAGAAACGGTCAGGGAGCTCGAACCGAATAGCTGAGTCTGCTCGACTTCCAGATCGATCAGCTGTTCGGAATTGGTCGCCGTCGTATAGTCGTAGCGCTGGTATAGTTGCGGGTCGTATTGGCTTGCGCGGGTCGCATCGACGTAGCCGCTCGAACTTGTAAGGCCGGCGGCCGTGGAGATCGTCGCAAGCGCGCCGCTGCCGCAGACGCCGCTGATCGCGCCACAAACCGTGGAACTGTAGTCCGGCGCACCCTGGGAATCGATGACGCCCGCCTGGCTCTGGACAGTCACCCCGCTGTCCGAGCGCGTATAGATCGTGTGCAGCAGGTCGACTTCGGGGATTCCGCCGAGCGTAGGGGGGGCGATCACGTTGATGACGTCGGTGATGTCGATCACGCCCTGCGTGCCGCGCAAGGTCCCAGTCGGGTCGGCGCCGGTGGAGATCGTCGACAGCGAGAGCGGCTTGAGCGTCTGATTGGTGATGTCGATCGTGCCGAAACCGTCCAGCACATTGATCTGTCCGGCCCCGGCCGAGGTGTTCAGGATCTGTCCGTAGAGCTGAATATAACCCCCCGCGACCTGGGTGGAGGCCGCCTCGAACTGGCCCTGGGCGGGATCGTAGTTGACGCTGACATTGTCGCCGCCGGTGTCGATGACGGGGAAGACCGCGATGCTGCCGGGGTTGAGCTGGTGGAAGTGATCGGCTTGGGCGACCGTGAACTGCAGCTCCTGGGTGGCGGCATCATAGGTGATCTGATCGCCGGCGCCATCGGTGACCGTGAACAAAGGGCTGTAGTTGGGGTTGGACTTGATCTGGGTCTGGTAGGTCGACAGGTCGCTGCTCAGGGTGGCCGCGGCGACGCCGATATCGGTGGGGTTCACCGCCGTCAGGGTCGTGCTGTTCGTCAGCGTCAGCGCCCACTGCGCGATGCCGCTCTGGATCGTGCTGTTGATGTCGAGATAGCGGGCGCTGATCGAGACCGAGCCGTTGGCGATGATGCCGACGCCTGGAACGAAGCTGGCGGGGCTATTGAGCGCCGAGGCCGGATCGCCGCCGATGGGGTCGAGACCGTCGACGAAGCTCGAGACGAAGTCCCCGTTCTTCGCCAGGATCGAAAGTACGCCGGCATTGATCGACCCGTTGACGAATATGTCGCCCGCGGCGCTCGTGATCGTCACGCTGCCGAGCGCATTAGCGAGCACGGCGTTGCTGTTGACGATGATGTCGGGCGGCGCCTGCAGCGTCGACAGATAGGCGGGCTCGCCGGGACTGTTGTTGTAGTAGGCGCTGTTGCCGCTGTCGTAGTTGCTGGTGATGGCGATCGACGGCGCCCCGGTGGTCGCCGCGGTCTGGATCGAGCTGAACTGCGCCCCGGCGCCGCCGGGAAGGGCGTTGATATCGGCGTTGGAGTTGACGAGCACGCCGTTGAACCGGACGTGGCCCGAGTCGTAGGTGGGCATGCTGAGGCTGTCGAGCTCCAGCGTCGCGGCCGTGTTGTTCGTCACCGTAATGGTGGCGTTGCCGGGGGCGTAGAGGGAGCCGGTCGGGCCGCCGGTCAGGGTGTTGGCGGTGATGCTGATGTTGCCCAGCCGCGGCGCCGCCGGCAGCACCTCCACCACTGGATAGCTCGCCCCGCTGGTAGGCGTGGTGGAGTCCGTCGGGATGGCGGCGTTCAGTTGGACGATGGTCGTGTTCAGGGAGTCGAACAGTCCCACGTATTGGGACAGGGAGTTGGTTCCCCCGATCGTCCCCTGCCCGCTCGGCGTCGCCTGGAGGGTGGCGATCTGGCTGGACGCCGAGCCGTCGTATCCGGCTATCGCCGTTTGCTGCGTTCCAAGGTCGCTCGCGCCCGAAGCGATGAAGCTGAGGGGCGTGAAGAAGGAACTCCCCGAAGCGATGCTGCCACCGGCGGCGGTGATCAGGCCCGGCAGGCGCGTGTTCAGGTCGGTGGCGAGAGAGGCGGAGGTCGTTACCTGAGTGGCGATGTCTGATTCGTCGTGCGCGACTGCCGTCAGGTCGGTCTGGATAGCGGTCTGGGCCGCCGAGATCATCGACGCTGTGCTGCTCAGATTGCCGATGATACTGCTCTGGCTGACAATGTTGGCCTGCTTGGCGGCGGCGTCGGCCTGATCGCTTGCAATGGCCGAGGCGGCTGACTGCAGGCCGCTCACGTCCGTGTTCGCCGCCGCCAGGCTGGTCTGGAACGACGTCTGCTTGTCGGCGCTTGCAAAGCCGCTGAGGGCGTTCAGCGAGGTTATGGCGCTGGAGGCGTTGGCGCTGAGTCCGTGGACGGAATCGTCGACGTCCTGGGCCGCCTGGCCGGCCGCCCCGTTGAAGGTGGTGGAGTAGAGCGAGTTCGTCGCCGAACTCAGCTGCGAGGCCAGGGTGGCGTGCCCATTGGTGTCGACGCTGAGGCTGTTCTCGTCGATCTGCTGTTGCGACAGGCCGCTTGGCGCGGTCGGGTTCAGCGAGAACTGTCCGCTTGAGTTGAATGAGCCGAGACCGAGGGCGACGAGCTTGGTTTCCAGGAAGCTGATCTCGGTCGTATAGGCGCCCTGCGCCACCGGATCGCTGCCGTCCTGGGCCAGCAAGGTCTGCAGCTGCTGCAGGCGCTGCACGATGACGAAGTCCTGCTGGTTGGAGGACGAGATCGTCGTGCTGAGGCTGCCGGGGGCGAACGCGGCCAGGCACGGGGCGCTCGCCACCTGGCAGGTGGGATCGAGGACCTGACCCTGAGACGTCGCATAGTTGATGGTGAGGAACTTGTCTTTCTGCAGGCCGGTGTCGACCAGGCCATCGATCGTCGCCGCGCCCGAACCGGTCACGGAGGTCGAGCCGCCGGTGATGTCGAAAGTCACGGGGCCGCCGCCGAAGAGCTCGCTGATGGCGCTGCCCGCGGCGGAGAGGGCTTGAAGGTAGATGTTCTTGCCCGTTCCCACCGCCGTGGCGTTGATCACGCCGCGGTCGGCCGCCAGGGTGATGTTGCCTGCCGCATTGACGCCGTAGGCGTGGGTCGGATCGGGCTGGCCGGTGGTCGGGTCGAGATAGGCCGCCGTGTCGGAGCCGATGTTCAGGGTGGAATTGCTGACGACGTTGGATTCGGCGTCGGGGCTGGTGGGGATGGGGATCGCGGTGTTGTTGTACAGATCCACGCTGCTGCTGATGTTCAGGGTCCCCTGGCCGCCGGTGGGATTGTCTCCCGCCGCCAGGGTCACCGTGCCATCGGACGGAGCCGAACCGTCGGCGGGGTCGATCCCGTCCGTGGCCTCGAGCCGGACGTTTTGGCCGACGTTGAGCGTGTTGGAGCCGGTGTAGTTGGCATAGGCCTTGCCGGCGGGAGCGCCCGCAAGGCCGTAGGTCGTATCCGCCGACCGCACGTCCAGGTTGGCGTCGCTCCAGGCGCCGGCGGCGATGTCGCCGATGTCGACGATGATGTTGCTGTCCTGGCCGAAATCCACGTTGGTGACGCTGTTGACGGCGACCATGACGTCCGCCTCGGCGATTTCCACCGCGCCGCCGGCATTGAGCACCGTGTACTCGTCCGCCGTCGTGGTGTTGTGCGCCTGCACCAGCAGGGTCGAGACCCCGCTCGCGGGCGCCAGGAGATGGACGTAGGAGTCCTGGCCGATCGAGGCCGTGGTCGTGGGATCGATGGTGACCGTGATCGTGCCCGCCGAGGCGTTGAAGAGGCCGCCGGACCCGGAGTTCAGGTCGGCCAACGGGTCGTTCAGATCGGAGGGGGTGTAGGCGAAGGGGTTGATCGTCGTGTTTTCGGCGTCGATCGTCAGGTTCTGGGCGTCCAGCTTGGTACCGGCCCCCAGCTCCGCCGCGACCGTGCTCGTCACCGTGTGAGTGAGGCTCGAACCGCTCAGGCCGGCGAGGCTGGCCTGGGTGCTGTCCACCGAACCGTTGAACTGGGCCGTGTGGCTGGCGGCGATATCCACGGTCCCAGTGGGCGCATCGATCAACCAGGCGGGCGAGCTGCCGTCGGTGACCGTGGAGGCGATGGTGGTGCTGTTGTCGAGGGTGGAGGCATTGGCCGCCGCCCCCGCGATCACGCCTCCGGTGCCCGAGACGGAGCTGGCGAAGTTGCTGTCGACGCCGGTCGCCTGAAGGGTCAGGGCGCCGGCGCTGAGGGACGAGAGGTCGCTGAGGGTGGCCTCGGTGTTGGTGTCGGACTCCGCGTGACCGATGTCGTCGCCCAGCGCCGCCACGCCCACGGAGATCATGCTGACGCTGGCGTACTGGTTGGTGGTGTCGAGGGCCTCGATGGTCATCTGGCCGGTCGTCGACAGGGCGCTGTGATCGACCGAAGCGGTGTCGCTGGTCTGGTCGAGCGCGGTAGCCTGGGTGGCGTTGATGGCGACGAAGCCGCCAGTTGATCCGCTGCCGCTCGCCTGTGCGCCGCCGCCGTTGCCGCTGGCCGGATTGGGCTGGGCCAGGGCTTCGATCTCGAGCGTCCCGGCCGAAAGGTTCGAGCTGTCCGTGACCAGGGTGGCGATGGTCGGCGAGACGGTCGCGTCGGCCTGCGACTCGCCGCCCGAAATTCCGCCGGCCAAGGCAAAGCCCGTCGAGCTGGCGTTGGCGCCGTCGGTCGCCGAAGCCTCGATGCTGGCGTCGCCAGCGACGGTGAGGTTCGCGTGGTCCAGGGTCGCGCCCAGCGTCGGGCTGGCGCTGGCGTCGGCCAGCGCGCCCTCGCCCGCGAGACCGATCCCGGCCGCAAGCGCCTCCGCGTCAGCCTCGGCATAGTCGCTTGAGGTCGCCTTGATAGTGGCCGATCCGGCGTTCGAGACCCCGCCGTCGAGGTTGACGCGGGCTGAACCGCCGATGTCCGAGCTGGCGTCGGAGATGCCCGCCGCCCCTCCGATGGCGACGGCGCCGCCTGCGGCGTGCGCTTCCACCTGGCGCGTGGTGTCCGCCTCCACTTCCAGGGCCCCTGGGGTGAACAGGTCATTGCCCGCGATCGTGGTGGTCGTGGTGGTCGCGTCGTCGGCGACAGCGACGTCCGCTTCCGCCGAGACGAGGAGCGAGGCCGCCCCGGCCAGGCTGGTGATTCCGATGGTATGGTTGGTTTTGGCAGACACACCGATCGAGGCGCCCGACAGGGGGGAAGCGCCCGAGCCGGTGACACTGATCGAGTTGGTCGCCGAATCGGTGATGACGCCGACGCCGGCCCCCACCCCGATGCCGCCCACCGCAAGGGCGCCGGTGATCTGGTTCGCATCGACAGCGTCCTCGGTGGCGATCGTCAGCGTGCCGGTCTTCGCGGCGATCGAGGCGGAGCCGATCGTCACGGCGGTGCCGGCCGTGGTCTGGGCCGAGGTCAGGGCCGCCACGTTCACCGTACCGAAGGTGTTGGAGACCATCGCGGCCGCCGACTGAGCGTCGCTGTTGGAGGTGGTGTCGTTCACCGACTGGCTGACGTCGCCGCCCGAGGACAGCTGCGTGCCGGCGTATCCGGTGACGCTGTCTCCGCTCGAATCCTGAAGCTCGCTGTCGCCCTTGCTGCCAGCGGCCACGCCGTCGCCGAGGGAGTACACGGATACGCCGGCAGCGATGGCGGCAAGCCCCGCCGATCCGCTGATCACGGTCGAGCCGATCGCCTTGTTAGCCAGGGCGGCGATGGTGACGTCGTTCGCGGCGTGGATCTCGGCGCCATTGCCGATGCTCACCCCCACATTGGTGTCGAGGACACCCACGTCGACACTGCCGCCGAAGCCCACGGCGCCGACCCCCAGGCTGCCATCCAGGGACTGGATCCCGGCGCTGTCGCGGGCGAGGACGACCACGTCCTGAGCCGAACCCGCGCCCGAGCCGCCGTTGATCATGGCGTTGGCGCCGACCGTCGCCTGATCGGTGATGTTCAGCACGTTGACCGAGATCGCGCCCGCCACGCCTGCGAACAGACCGCCGGAGCCGGCTATGCCCACTGTCAGGAGGCTTTCGTCTGAATTGGCCTGCACGACGACGCCCCGCTGCGCCTGCTGGGCTGTGAAGCTGTCGGAGGCGTAGGTGTCGAAGGAATCCGACGACGGCCCATGCGCCAGCCCGGTGACGTCGGCCCCATCGCCGATGGTCGCCTCTGTATCCTTCGTCAGGATCGCGGCCCCCACCGCGCCGCCCACGGCGCCCGTCGCAGACAGCGCGGCGGCGCCCGCCACTGTGCCGCCGCGAGTGACATCGTCGGCCATCACTGCGACCGTATTGCCGGCGGCCACGTTCGCGTCGGCGCCGATCGAGGCCGTCGTCTGGTCATTGAGCACAAGGACCGACAGGCCGCCGCTGATCGCGAATTCACCGCCCGCTCCGACCGAGGCGGCCATGGTGGCGAAATCCTCGCTCGCATGGGCAAGGACGGCGACGTCGTCGGCGGCGCTGACCTGGGCCGAACCGGCGATCGAAGCGTTGGTCTGCGCCGCCACGTCCGCCGCCGAGAAACCGGCTCCGATACCGGCCGCCGCGCCGCCGGCCGCCGAACCGACCACGCCCAGGTCGTAGACGTCGCCTGCCGCGGCCACGATCACCGACTGGCGGCTGGCCGCCGTCAGGGTGGGGTTCTGGTTGATTTGGGCGTCGCCGATGCTGGCGTCGGTCGTGGGGCGGATGATGGGTACGTTGGCCGAGAGGGCGGCCGCCAGCCCGCCCAGGGCGCCGCTCACCGAGACCGTGCGGATGGCTTCGGTCGTCGTGGCGTTGACGATCACGCCGTGACCGGTCGCGGTTGTCGCCTGGGCCGTCCGCATCTGCGTCAGCAGGTCCTCGCCAGCGGTGCTGACGTCGGCGCCCGTGGTCGGGTCGGCCGGATCGGCTGAACCAGAGGCGCCGACATCCTCGGTAAAGGACGCCTGGGTGGCGCTGGGCGTGGACCCGCCATAGGGGCTGAACACGCCCTGATAGGCCGACACATAGGTCTGCCCTGCGCCCTCGCCGTAGCCCAGCACCACCGCGCCGTCGGCGATCGTCGCTTCGGAAGTGGGGTTGAAGACGCTGACGCCGATCGATCCGCCGACGCCGGCGGCTCCCGCGGCTGCGGCGCCCACGACGACGTCCCCGGCCTGGGCCTCGTTGGCGGTGATGGCCACGTCGCCCGTCGCCGTGAGGCTCGAAGCTCCAACCGACGCGTCCGTCTCGCCGCCGACCGTGAATACGGTCAGGGCCCCGCTGGCGGCGGCGGACCCCACAGCCAGTCCGGCGTCGGCATTCTCCAGATCGCCCGAATTGCTCGCCGAGACCAGGATGCTTCCGACCGTGGAACCGCTGGCCAGGTCTCCGGACGTGATCGTCGTCCCGTCGGCGATCGCTGCGCGTGTGTCGGGGCTCACCACCGCGACCGTGATGCCGGCCCCGGCGGAGGGGCCTCCACCCAGCGCCACTCCGGCCGCCCCGGTGGTCAGCAGCTCTGAGGAGAGGGCGGAGACCCCCACCTGCCCATTGACGCCTGTCGCCGCGGTGACATCCGTCCCGCTGTCGATCGAGGCGGCGGTCGACGGGGTCAGGGTCACCACCACCAGGCCGCCGGCGACGCCGCCGGCCAGGGATGCGGTGGCGAGATTGCCGGCGATCTGGTCGCTGGCGGAAACGTTCACCGATCCGGCGCTGTCGACGACAGTCGCCGGCGCCGTGCCGCTCGTCGGAGGCGCCCCCAGTTCGGCGGTGGTCGTCGACTGATCCACGGTCGTGGTGGCCGCGGCGGCCAGGCCGAGGAGGGTGGCGGACGCTTCGAAGCCGGTGAAGGTGCGTGTCGTCACGGCCGCGATGTTCACGGACCCGGCGTCGATCTGCGCGCCCGCCGCGACGCTGGCGGTGTTCGTCACGTCCACATCCGTCACCGCGACGCCGGCGCCGACGCCGGCGGCGCCGACAGACAACGCCCCCCCATTGGAGTCTGCGTTCAGCGCATCGAGGGTCGTTGCGCTGAAAGCGCCGCCCGCGTTGATGTGGGCCCGGCCCACCGTGGCCGAGACACCGGGAGGAACCAAGGTCGGCGGCAGCGCCGAGTCGACGTTGAGGTTCTGCTGGTACGACTCCGCGGCGATGGCGGTGGACGCGACGTTGGCGTTGGACGACGAAGACAGCAGGCTGCCCATCGTGTTGTCGGAAATTTCGGTGTTGGCGTAGCCGTCCACGGTCCCGCCATTGGAACTCTGCAGGTCCGAGTTTTGCGTGGCGTCGGGCCCGTTCGAGACGGCCAGGATCGAGAAGGCGGCGGCGACACCCACGGCGCCCCCGCCGAGGCTGGCGACGTTCGAGGACGTGGCCTGATTGACGAGGCCGTTGACCTGCACGTTGTTCGCCGCGTCGACCTGGGCGCTGTCGGCGATCGAGGCGGCCGTGGTGTTGGAGAGGATCGCCAGGTCCAGGGCGCCCGCCACGCCCGCCGCGCCTATGCCCAGCGAGCCGTCGGCCGTGGCGAGCACCGTGCTGTCGCGAGCCGTGACGTTCACGCTCTGGGCGGCGTTGGCCCCAGCGTCGGCGGTGACATCGATCAGCGCACCCGCGTCGATCGAAGCCTGGGTCTTGGCGATGATCGCCTCCACCGAGACGACGCCCGCGACGCCGGCGAAGAATCCGCCGGCCCCGGCGCCGACGACCGTGTCGACGCTCTCGCCGGAGTTCGCCTGGACGAGCACCCCGCGCATTGCCGCCTGGCTCGTGAAGTCGGCGCCTGTGTAGGCGTCGATGTCATCGGTGTTGTCGCCCAGGCCCGTGACCTGGGCTCCGTCGCCAATCTCGGCAGTGGTGGTCTTCTGCAAGATCGACGCGCCGACGCCGCCGCCGACTCCCGCCGTGGCGCCGCCGATTGAGAGGGTGCCTGCGGCGACGATCGAACGGGTCTCGTCGTCCGCCGCTACGATGACGTTGCCCTGCGCGACCACCTGCGCGTCGGCGCCTATGGTTGCGCTCGTGGTGTCATTGACGGCGAACGCGGTGACACCGCCGGCGAGCGACACCTCGCCCGAAGCGGCCAGGGTCGCCGCGGTCCCGGCGAAGTCCTCGCTCGCATTCGCCGTCACCGAGACATCGCGAGCGGCGTTCACGATCGCATTGTCGGCGATGTCGGCCTTGGTCGTGTTGTCGACGACATTGACTTCGGCGCCCGCGCCGACACCCACTGTCCCGGCTCCGCTCGCCGAGCCGGCGATTCCGACGTGGTAGAGATCACTCGCGGCCGCCACGGTCACCGACTGCTGCGCGCCGCCGGATGCCCCCGAGTCGTTCAGTTTGGCGCCGGAGCCGACCGTCGCCTCCGTATCGTCGATCACCACCGGCAGGTCGCCCGACAGGGTCACCGCGGCCGTCCCCGCGGCCGCGCCGCTCGCCGAGAGCGCCCGGATGGCGTTGGTGCTGGTGGCGTTCACGATCACGCCTTGGCGCGCCACGATCACCGGATTGGCGGTCCGGCTCAGGACGAACAGGGACCCGCCCTCGCTGACCGCGTCGGCCACGGTGACGGGATCCGCCTCGTCGCCGTCGACGCCGGTCATGCCGCTCGTCGGAGCCGCGGCGCTTCCGGTGTAGCTGGAGAACACTCCCTGGTAGCCTGTCGTGACATCGACCGGCGCGGTCTCTCCGAGCGCAGTGACGCTGGCGTCGTCGCCGATCGTCGCCTGCGTGGTCTGGTCGGTGACCGACACGCCCAGCGAGGCGCCGATCCCGGCGGTCCCGCCGCCCGCTGCGCTGCCAACCACCCGCTGCACGGAATTCTGGTCGTTGGCGAGGACCGCGACATTGCCGTCGGCGTCGACCGTGTCGCCGGCTCCGACGCCGGCCAATGTCGAGCCCGTCAGGGAATAGACGTTGGCCGAGCCGGCAAGACCCGCGTCGCCGCCGACGCCAAAGCCCACGACCACCGAATTGAGGGTCTCGGCGCTTTGGGCGTCCACGACCGTGTCGCCCGCCACCTTCACGCTGGAGGCCAGGGTCGGCGCAGCTGTCCCGTCCTGCCCCAGCCACGCGTCGGTGTTCTTGATCAGGACCACCACGTCGGCGCCCGCGCCAACCCCCGCCGAACCGCCTCCGGCGACACCGCCGGCGACGTCGTTCAGCGCCGTGGTGTCGGAGGCCGTGATCGACAGGCCGGACGGGCGCGTGGACCCGCCGATCGCGGCGTCCTGGCCGATGAACGCCTGAGTGCTGTCGGTGACGATGCCCGAGGTCAGGGCCACCGCCGCCCCGACTTCGCCGCCGCCCGAGCCGGAGACTACGGCGGTCACGACGTTTTCCGAGGCGGTAGCGGCGACCTGCACGGCGCCGGACGCATTGAGGATCGACCCATCGCCGATCGAAGCGGTGGTGGTGTCGGCGAAGGTGGTCACCGCGGCCCCGCCGCCAATGCCGTTCTCCCCGCCGATGGCCACCGTTCCGCCAATGTTGGTCGCCGTGGCGGTGTCGCTGGCGGACACGTCTACGCCACCGGCGCCGGCGCTCACGCTCGCGCCTGCGCCCAACGACGCGGTGACCGTGGCGTCCTGGGTGATCGGCGTGGCCACGCCGTCGACTGCGGTCTCGCCCGCGGCGCCGCCGGCCACCGCCACGTCGATGGCCGTATCAGTGAGTGTGGCTCCGACCGAGACCGATCCGGCCGTGAGGCTGGTCGCATTGGACGCGCCGGACTGCACCGCCGCATTGACCGAGTTGAGGACGGTCGTGTCGATCAGCGTCGCGCCTACCGCGGTCTCGCCCGACCCGGACAGCGCGCCGGCGAGGTTGAGGACGGACACGCCGTCCGTGGCGCCCACCGTCACCGCTCCGGTCGAGGTGAGCGCCCCGCCTGCGCCCACGTTGGCGTTCACGCCGACATCGAGAACCACCGCGCCCAATATGCCGGCCACCGAGATCTCGTCGGCGACGGCAGCGCTGGCCTCGAACAGGTCGACATTCTGAGAGGTGTTGGCCGTGACCGAGATCGACGCCGACTTCCCGACCACCGCCCCTGCGCCGACGTCCGCCGTCACCGAACTGAGGTCGGTAATCACCGCGCTGGAAACCCCGACACTGGTATTGCCAAGCGAAGCCGCCAGGCTGCCATCGAGAGCCTTGGAGACCGTGCTGTCCTCTGCATCGACGGTGAGCGCGTCGCCGACCTGCAGGTTCGCGTCGGCGCCGATCTGGGCCTGGACCGTGTTGCCGATGTATTGAAGGGAGAAGGATCCGGCTATCGCGGTCTTGTCGCCCGACGCGGCTCCGGCCAGTGCTTCGGTATAGTAGTTGTTCTCTCCCAGAAGGGCGTTGTTCTCGGCCTCCTGGCCGATCGTCGACAGCGCGCCGCGCGCGTCGTCGAAGTTGGCGTTCTGGATGTCGCTCAGGATCTGGTTCAGGACGACCAGCGGTACGTCGATCTTCACCTCAGTGGCAGCGACGTCCAGGCTGGCGGCCTGGATCACGGCCGACTGGCCCACGTCCGCGGTGACGTTGTCGAGGGCCACGACAGCGGCGATGGAAGCTCCCACGCCTGTCCCGTCGGAGCTGTAGCTGCCGCCCCACGCCTTTGCCGATAGCGGCGCCGTGCTGGTGGCGGTCACGCTCGTGGCGCCCGCCTGCGTCACCGGATCGGTCGGGGCGTCGATGGTGATATGGTCGCCGAGAGAGGCGGCTGTGGTGGAGGTTGAGACCGCGACCGCCAGGGCGCCGGCGACAGAAATGTTCTTGCCCGTCGCGCCGGACATCGCCTGGGCCGTCACGCGCGTCGCGAAATCGCTGTCCTGGTTTTCCGTCGAGGTCGCGGTGACGGATACCGCCCCCGGCGTGATGATGTGCGTGTTGCTGTCGATCGTGGCGGTCGTGGCGTTGTCCAGGACCGCCAGCGCCGCGCCGATGCCGATTCCGGTGTTGGTCTTGCTGACCGTCACGCCGTCGCCAACGGCCAGAATGTCTCCGGTCTGCGTCGCCGAAAGCGTGACGGAACCGGCGATGTTCAGCGTCCGGGGATCGCTGGCGCTGCCGAGCACCTCCGCGTTCGCCTGGTCCCCCACAAGAGCGGCGCCCAGCGCCGCGGCCACGGACAGCTTGCTCCCCCCGCTGGTCCCACCGCTGCTGTTGCCCGCTGCGCTCTGCGCCGGGTTGTCCATCGCCGACTGGCTCTGGGTCTCGGCGCTCTGGGCCTCGTTGCTGTTGAGGGTGTCGCCCGTGACGGACTTGCCGCCGTCAGTTGCGTCGCTGTCGTTGGGATTGGCGCCGCCCGCGATTGCGCTCGCCTCCGCGTCGTACGTGCGCGTCGAGGAGGCCGTCAGGGTCAGCGAACCGTCGTTCGTCGTGGTCAGGTCGCGGTCGATGGAAGCGGTGGTGGTCGAGGTGATGGCGTTTCCGCCGCCGCCAGCCGCTTCGATGACGCCGGTCCCGGTTATGACCGCCGCCGAAGCGCCCACGCCGGCGGTGCTCGAGGAACTGCCGCCGCCCGAACCGCTCGTTCCTCCGGTCCCGCCGGATGTCCCGACTTTGTTGGCCGCATCGACCGCGCCGATGGCCGATGCGGTGTTGGTCCCGCTGCTCGTTGCGGTGACCGAGACATCCCCGCCGATGGTCGACGCAGATCCGGAGCCCAGGGTGGCGGAGGTGGTTTCGTCGAGTATCGCGAGGGAAACGACTGCGTCGACCGCCACCCCGCCAGCGGCGCCGCCCTGCGATTGGGTGGTGGTGTTCGAAACCTGATCGGCGCCGATGGAGAGTTGGCCAGCTCCGCTGAGCCCGACCCCATTGGCCACCTGGGCCTGGCTGCTGGCGGTGACGGTGTTGAGCGCCACCGATGCGCCGACCCCCACCTTGCCCCCGGAAGACCCCGTCCCCGTCGGCAGGGCCGCCGCCGTCGCGCTGGTGGCGTTGTCGCTCGCCAGCTGCACCGAGCCGTCGCCGGACACGCTGGCCGAGCCGGACGCCAGGGCGGCGGTGGACTCCGCATCCACCAGGTCGACCCCCACCGAGCCGGCCACCCCGACGTTGCTCGCCCCCGCCCCGCTGGTCGCCGAGGCCCCGAACTGGTCCGGACGCGCCCCCGAGGCCAGGTCGCTCACCGCCGGCGGGCTCGTCGTCGAACCGGGCAGGCTCGGCGTCGTCGCCCCAAGGTCGGTGTTCAGCGCGCTCACCGAGATCGACCCGGCCTGGTAGGTCGCCCCCGAGCCGGTCCCCGAGCCCAGGATCGCATCGTCGCTCTCGTGCGCCAGCGTCACCGCCACCGCCGCGCCGATCCCCACCTTGGTCCCCGCACCGGTCCCGCCCACCTGGCTGCCGTCCGCGGTGGTCAGCGCATCGGTGTTGTTCACCGCCGCCAGCGTCAGCGCCCCCTTGGCGTCGATGCTCACCGCCGCCGGAACCGTCGCGCTGGCCGTCGAGGTGCTCACGTCCACCGACACCGCCGCGGCCACCGCCACGTCGCCCTCGCTGGTCGAGGCGTCGCCCTTCTCCGAGCTCGCGTCCCCGCTCGTCTGCGACTGCTGCGCGGCGTCGCCCACCCCCGACCCCGTCTCCATCGACGAGGCCGACGTGGTCAGCTTGCCCACCTTGTCATCGACGCTGGCGTCTTCCGACGAACTCGTCGGCGTCTCGCCCGCCGCCGACGAGCCGCCGCTGGCGTCCGCCGCGCCGTTGCCGCCCGAGGCCGACGCCGTCGATCCCACATTGCTCAGCGACGCCCCCGAGGCGGCGATCGTCACCGAGCCGGCCGACCCCGTCGCCGTCCCCAGCGCCGTCAGGCTCGAGGTCGTCGTCGCGCTCGAGGCGTCGGTCACCACCGCCACCGCCACCGCCGCGCCGACCGCCGCCGATCCCCCCGCCGCGGTCCCGCTCGCCTCCGTCGCCTCCGTCGCCGTCTGCGTCGAACTCACCAGGATCGAGCCGTCGACGCTCAGCGTCCCTGTGCTCACCGCCCCGATGCTCGCCGTGCTCTGATCGTTGGCCAGCGTCAGCGCCACCACCGGCGTCACCGCCACCCCGCCGGCCGAGCCCTGGTCCGCCTGCGTCGCCGCCGTGTGCTCGCCCGCGGCGCTCAGCGTCAGATCGCCCGCCCCCGCCAGGCTCGTCCCGTCCGCGATCGTCGCCAGCGACCGCGTCGCGATCAGGTTCAGCGCCACCGATGCGCCAACCCCCACCTTGCCCCCGGAAGACCCCGTCCCCGTCGGCAGGGCGCTCGCGGTGGAGGCCGACTGATCGTCGGAAGTGAGACTCACCGCCCCGTCGTTGGCCACCGTGACCGCCGCGCCCGAAGCGAGGCTGGCCTGAGACTGCGAGTCCACGAGGTTCGCCGCGAGGGACCCGGCCACGCCGACATTGGTGGCCCCCGCGCCGCTCACGGCCTGCGCCGAGAACGGGTTGCCGGCAGCGCCCCCGGTCATGGTCGCGGACACCTGAACGCTGCCCGCGCTGACCGCCTGGGCGATCGTCGCATTGTTCGAGACGTGGGCCAGATCGAGAGCGAGCGCGACGCCCACGCCGGTGGCGCTGGACGTGGCCGACGCGTCCGCGTCCGCCCCAGAGCTCGTCTGGGCGGTGCTCGACAGCTGAAGGGCGCCGGCCACGGTCGCCGCCTGCGTCGAACCCAGGCTGGCGGAAGTCGAGCCAGTCAGGTCGGTGATGGCCAGGGCGCCGGTGGCCGCCACGGCGCCGTCGGACGTGGATTCGTCGGCCTGGTACTTGGCGCCGGGACCCGAACTGTTGTCGAGGTATTCGGCGGTCATGCCTCCGGGGGTGGAGGATCCGCCTTGCGCGGAGGCCTTGGCGGCGGTCGCCCCGGCGACGTTCGACTGGGCCAGGAGTTGGAGGTCGCCCCCCGAGGCGATGACGGCGTCGCCGCCCACCTGCGCCGAGGTGGTCGCGTCGATGACGTTGACCGCAACGCTGCCGGCCGCCGTCGTCGCGGTGCTGCCCGATCCGTCCGCGGTGGCGGTGGAACTTACGGTGTTGGTGGAGGCCAGCTCGATCTTGCTGCCCGCCCCCAAGGTGGTGAGGTGCGCCTGGTTCGTTACGCTCACCTGCGCGACGCTGGTGTTGATGGCGACGGCCGCCGAAGCATCGGGGCTGCTCTGTCCCGCCATGAGGGCGAGGCCGGCGGCGTCGGTTGTGGCGGTGGCGTTTGCGGTAAGGCTCGCCGCGCCCTGGGCCGTGACGACTGCCGATCCACCCACCGTGACCGACGCCAGGACGTCGGCGGTGGCCGCGGCCCCCAGGAGGTCCACGCTCTGGCCGCCCGAGGCGGTGGCCGAAGCGCCCAGGGAACCGGACGCGGTGACGTCGGCCGAGGTGATCTGGACCGTGGCGTGATCGGTGGTCTGCGGCAGGCTGGCGGTCGCCTGGAACAGCAGGTCGCCGCCGCTCACCGTGGCGCGGCCGCCGCTGTTGTCCCCGATCGCGATGGAAGCGACACCGCCCGAAGCCGCCGTGGCCGTGGCCGTCAGGGTCACGGCGCCGGACGCATAGCTGGTCGCCCCGACACCCGTGCCGTTGACCGCCCCGGCGAGGATCTGCCCGCCGGACTGTACGGTGATGCTCGGCGCGGACAGCGAGATCGCTCCGGAGTCGCCGATGCTCTGGCCCGAGCCGTTCAGGTCGCGGGAGTCGAGGATGCCGCCGTTCTCGAGTGTGATCGAGGAGTCCGCGGTCAGGGTGATGGACGCCCCGTGGCTGAAGATGCTCGACGTGAGGCTGTAGTCGGAACTGCTCCCCGTCTGGGGCGCCTGGGAGCCGATCACCAGGGCGTAGGGATCGATCAGCAATGACCCGTTCACGCCGGATGCGGCCGAGAGCTGCAGGTCGATCTGGCCGATGGTCGCGGTCTGGGCTGCGCTGAGCTCGACCTTCCCGCCTGCGCCGGCGCCCTGGCCAAGGGCGGAGAAGGTGGCGCTGTCGGCCACGTCGAGATTGCCGTCGGCGTAGAGGCGGATCTGGCCGCCCGAACCGTCCTGGCCATCCGCCCTGATGGCGGCTGTCGCCGCCACCGACACGTCGGCGCCCGAGACGATCTGCACCGATCCGCCCGAACCCGACCGCACCGCGCCGGCGGCGATCGATCCGGAGAGCGAGACGTCGTTGCCCGCCTGGATGGAGACCGACCCTGGCTGCGAAACGCCGCCGGCGGCGATCGCCCCGGAAACATCGACGTCGCCCGTCGCGACGATCCGCACCGAGCCGTCGTGGACGGCGATCCGGCCACCCTCGACCAGGCCGTTGACGTTCACCGCCGCCTCGAACAGCGCCCGGCGCGCGGCGGCCTGAGCGGCGGCCTGGAACGAGCCTGCGATCTCGACGTCGTGGGCCGTGATCAGCACGGCGTGGCCCGCGTTTACGATTCCGCGGATCGACACCGATCCGTCCGCCGACACCGGCACATTGCCGGATACGATCTGGGCTCCCAGGACCGGATCGACCACGCCCCCGGCGCTGATGAGCGAGTCCATCACGCCGCGCGTTGGCGTGACCACGCTCAGACTTCCGGTGTTGACCACGCCGGATTTGCCGACCACGAAGCCGTAGCTGTCGGCGAAGATGATGTTCCCGCCCAGGACTCCGTTCTTGTAGCTGTTGAGCACGCCCTCGACGTCGACCGCGCCGTTGCGCACGAGGTTGACGAGATCGTTCGCCTTCCCCGGCACCACCAGGTTCACCGTGTTCCCGGCGGCTTCGGTGAACGTCGAGAACGAGTTGTAGGCGTTCCCACCGCTCAAGGTGGAGGTGGTGATGGTGGTCGTCCGGCCTCTCGTCGACAGCGAGGTGGCTGTACGGCCATCGGGGACGATCACATTGCCGTTCTGCGTCCCGGGCGTCACGGCGCGAGCCGGCGCCGCGCTCAGACTGACCAGGGCCAGGGCGGTCGACAGCGTCGTTCCGCACATCAGGACCCGCGCGCATTGCCGGGTTCTGGCCCGGGGGTCGGGTCCTGCGCTCATCTCAGCCCCCGCTGCGGGCGGGTGCAAGCGCGCGACCCGAGTTCAGGCCCCGGGAACCAAAGGCGGAAATTGGGTGCGAGACCGCACGCGAAGCGGGCCGGCGGCGCACCAGCGCCCCGACCACGCGCATTGACGTCCATCAGAGCCCCCCCCCCGATTAAACTGGACCGCACGCTAGGCCTGAGCTGACCCTGGCGCAATTCATATCGGACAATTTATGACGATACGGACGCTTGGTTGCGCCGCGAAATCAGCGGCTTACTTTGTACGTCTTCGATCAGAGAACGGGGCGAAAATATGGCGAACAATCCTCTCTTCTACAAGGCGACGGTTCCGCTGGACCGCGACCGCCATCGCACGCTGCGCTTCGTCCAGCCCGAGCGGCCCTACGCTTTCGCCGCCGAAGCGCACCTCATCCCTGCGGTGGTGGAGGAGTTCGCCGCCGCCGCGCGGCATCTGCCGATCGTCTTCACCATGGGCGGCGGCGGCCCTAATGCCGTGTTCCTGACCGGCCTTCGGCCCCAGTCGAACGCCTTCGTCGACGCCGAGGGACGGTGGACCTCGCCCTACGTGCCGGCCTTCCTGCGGCGCTATCCCTTCATCGTCGGGGACGTGGCGGGGCGCGAACCGATCCTGTGCATCGACGACCGGTATGAGGGATTTGGCAAGCGCAAGGGTCAGCTGCTGTTCAACGACGCCGGCGAGCCATCCGAGCTTCTGCTAGAGAAGCTGAAGTTCAGCCGGGATTATTTCCGCGCCGCGCAGAAGAACATCGCCCTCGGGCGAGCCCTGCAGGCCATGGACCTGCTGCACGCGATTTCGGTCCAGAGCCATGGCCCGCAGGCCTCGGTGATGCACGGCCTGCTCGCGGTCGACGAAGCCCGTCTGGCCGCTCTGGACGACACGCAGATCCTCGAGCTACGGCGCGAGGGGCTCCTGGGTCCCATCTACGCGCACCTGCTGAGTTTGGGCTCGGTGGACCGCATCGCCGGCGCGCAAGCCCAGGCCGCCTGAGCCGACAGGGCCGCCGGCGGCGTCCGGCGCCTGGCGCACTCGACAGGATTCGAACCTGTGACCTCTGCCTTCGGAGGGCAGCGCTCTATCCATCTGAGCTACGAGTGCGCGGGCCGCCGCGCGGGACGCGGGCTTTTACGGAAATTCGTCGCGGGGGGCAAACAAAGACCGCGCCCCTCCTATATCCTTGGACCATGAGCGAAGCTTCCCTCATCCCGCCCTCTCCGAAGGAGGACGACTACGTCGAGGCGGTCGCCCAGGCCGAGCCCCTGGCCCAGCTCTTGGCGGACGATCCGATCGCCCTCTTCGCGCAGTGGCTGCGAGACGCGACGGCGAAGGAGCCGAACGACCCCAACGCCATGTGCCTTGCCACCGTCGATGCGGAAGGCCTGCCTGACGCGCGCATGGTCCTGCTCAAGGATTTCGACGCCCGCGGCTTCGTCTTCTACACCAATACCAAGAGCGCCAAGGGCCGCGAGCTGGCCGCCAACCCGCTCTGCGCCCTCAGCTTCCACTGGAAGTCCCTGCGCCGCAGCGTGCGCATCCGCGGTGAAGCCGAGCCGGTCACCGACGCCGAGGCCGACGCCTATTTCGCCACCCGCGCCCGCTCGGCCCAGATCGGCGCCTGGGCCTCCGACCAGAGCCAGCCCCTGCCCGAGCGCCTGGCCCTGGAAAAGCGCATCGCGTCGGTCGGCCTGCGCTTCGGCCTCGGCGCGGTCCCTCGCCCGCCCCACTGGTCCGGCTACCGCGTCGCCCCCCGCGCGATCGAGTTCTGGCGCGACCGCCCCTTCCGCCTCCACGAACGCCTTCTCTTCCACCGCGCGCCCGCCGGCTGGACCACCGAACGCCTCTATCCGTAACACCCCTGCCCGGAAGCGGAGGCACGGCGCCGCCGTGGGGCTTTACGCGAGGGGCGCCCAATCCCTACACATCGGCCACAAGACGTGAGGAGACGACGCATGCTCGGGTTGATGCAGGACTGGCCGCTGACCGTGGACCGTATCCTCGACCACGCCGCCTCCCAGCACGGCCATCGCGAGGTGGTCACCCGCTCCCTCGAGGGGCCGATCGTGCGCACCACCTGGGGCGACATCCACGCCCGCGCCAGGCGCCTTTCGAGCGCCCTCCTCGCCCTGGGGGTGAAGAGCGGCGACCGCGTGGCGACCCTTGCCTGGAACTCCGGCCGCCATATCGAATCCTGGTACGCGATCATGGGCCTCGGCGCGGTCTGCCACACGCTGAACCCGCGCCTCTTCCCCGAGCAGCTCTGCTACATCATCAACCACGCCCAGGATAAGATCCTCTTCACCGACGTCACCTTCCTGCCGCTCCTCGCCGCCCACCGCCACGAGATGCCCACGGTCGAGCGGGTGATCGTCTTTGGCGAAGGCGAGGTGCTGAAGGACTGCCCGATCGAGGACGCCCTCTGCAGCGAGGAGCTGATCGCCACCCATGGCGCTGACGCCGCGTGGGGCCGGTTCGACGAGCGCACCGCCTGCGGCCTCTGCTACACCTCGGGCACCACGGGCAATCCCAAGGGCGTGCTCTATTCCCACCGCTCCAACTACATCCACGCCCTGACCACCCTGCAGGCGGACGTCATGGGTCTGTCGGTGCGCGACACGGTGCTGGCGGTGGTGCCGATGTTCCACGCCAACGCCTGGGGCCTCACCTTCTCCTGCCCCGCCGTGGGCGCGAAGCTGGTCATGCCGGGCCAGAAGATGGACGGCGCCTCGATCTTCGAGCTGCTGGAGACCGAGAAGGTCACCTTCTCCGCCGCCGTGCCCACCGTCTGGCAGATGCTGCTCGCCCATCTCAAGGCGACGGGCGAGAAGCCCACCACGCTGAAGAAGGTCGTCATCGGCGGCTCGGCCGTGCCCGAGGCGATCGTGCGCGCCTTCCACGACGACTACGGGATCGATGTCATCCACGCCTGGGGCATGACCGAGACCTCGCCGCTGGGCACGCTCTCCACCCCCACGCCCGAGGTCGCCGCCCTCTCCTTCGACGAGCAGATGCCCTACAAGCTCAAGCAGGGCCGGCCGCCGCTCGGCGTCGAGCTCAGGCTCGCCGACGACGAGGGCGGCCCCGTCCCCCACGACGGCGAGACCTTCGGCCGGCTCAAGATCCGCGGCCCCTTCATCGTGCGCGAATACTTCCGCGGCGAGGGCGGCCAGATCCTCGACGAGGAAGGCTTCTTCGACACCGGCGACGTCGCCACCATCGACGCCGCCAACTACATGCAGATCACCGACCGGGCGAAGGACGTGATCAAGTCCGGCGGCGAGTGGATCAGCTCGATCGAGATCGAGAACATCGCCGCCTGCCACCCCAAGGCCCTGATGGCCGCGGTGATCGGCGTCGCCCATCCCAAGTGGGACGAACGGCCCCTCCTCCTGGTCAAGCTCCGCGAAGGCGAGACCGCCACCCCCGCCGAGATCGCCGCCTTCCTAGAAGGCAAGATCGCCCGCTGGTGGATGCCCGACGAGATCCTCTTCGTCGACGACATCCCGCTGGGCGCCACCGGCAAGATCGACAAGAAACTCATCCGCCAACGCTTCGCCGGCCACGTCCTTCCCACGGCGCGGGCCGAGGCGGTGTAGGGCCGGCGAGGACGCCGGCATCTTTCCGTAACCGCAAAGTTCGTTGTATCTTCCCCGGATGCGCCCAGACCATTCCGGCTGGAGAACCCGAGGCTATCTCCCCCACTACGACGCCGCCGGCGAGATCCAGCACATCGTCTTCCGCCTTGCCGATTCCTTGCCGGCCGCAGTGCTCGCGCGTGTCGACGTCGCGCCAGGGCCGGACCGGGCTGAAGCCGCGGAGGCGGCGCTCGATGCAGGACTGGGAAGCAGGGCCTTGGCGAATCCCGCCGTCGCCGAAATCATTCGAGACGGGCTTCTTTACTTTGACTCTACCCGTTACCGCCTCCTCGCGTGGTGCGTGATGCCGGCCCATGTGCATGTCCTGGTCCAGCAGGCGCCGGGATGGCGCCTCGAGGCGGTCGTCCAAGGCTGGAAGTCCGTGAGCGCGCGAAGAGCCAACCTCCTCCTTGGTCGTACGGGGCCGTTCTGGGCGCGCGAGTACTTCGACCGCGCCATGCGATCGGAACAGCAGACCGAGACGACCGCCGCCTACATCATCGCCAACCCGGTCAAAGCTGGCCTTTGCAAAACGCCTGAAGCGTGGCCCTGGAGCAGCGCTACGCCTGGCTGAACCAGGCCGGCGAGGACGCCGGCGCTCCGTGTAAGCCTTGCCACGGGTATCGAGCCGCCGGCCGGAGAAACACGGAGCGCCGGCGCCCTCGCCGGCGTCCGCGCCTTTCCCATATTTCACTGCTCGGATGGCAGGAGGTGACTCTACAACCACCCATGCGCGCCCTCGCCCCGTCCCTCGCCGTCCTTGCCCTCGCCGCCGCGGCCCAGGCCGGGCCGGTCGCCCCGACGGCCGACGCGGTGCTCGCCGCGAACCAGAAAGCCATGGCCGGGACGCCCGCGACCGGGACCCTCCACCTCGTCTACGTCTGGAACGGATCGGGGCTCACGGGAACCCAGACCCTGGAGACGGATCTGGCCACGGGGGCCTTCGTCGACGCCCAGCAGGCCGGCGGCGTCGGCGAGGGCGACGGCTTCGACACCCGCGTCCCGTGGATGCGCGACATCTCGGGCGCGAACACCCCCGAACAGGGCGGGGACAAGCAGCAGCTGGCGCTCGACGACGCCTACCGGCGCTCCAACCGCTGGTGGGGGCGGGGTCGCGGCGGCGCGGCCATCGCCTATATCGGCCGCGCGAACCGCGAGGGCCGCCTCGCCGACCACCTCCTGGTCAGGCCCCCCGGCGGCAAGGCGTTCGACGCCTGGTTCGACGCCGACACCCACTTCCTGATCGAGACCGGCGAGGACGCGGGGTTCTTCCACACCCGCGCCCTCTATGCCGACTGGCGGCCGGAGAACGGCGTCCCCGTCGCCCATCGGATAACCAACGATCCCGGCCAGGGCCCCGACACCTATGAGCACCTGGCTCTGCAGTCCGCCATCGTCGGGCCGCCGCGTCCGCTCGAGGCCTACGCCTGCCCGCCCGGGTCGCCGACCGGCGGCGCCATCGACGGCGGCGCGGCCAGCGTCACCCTGCCCTTCCGCCTGCTCAACAACCACATCTATGTGCAGGCGAAGGTGGACGGCCAGGGCCCCTTCACGTTCATCGTCGATTCCGGCGGCCACACCCTGATCTCGCCGGAGCTGGTCGGGCGCCTGGGCCTGAAATCCGTGGGCCAGTTCCAGACGTCCGGCGCGGGCGAGGGCCATCAGGCCAGCGGCTTCGTCGAGGTCCCCGACATTGCCCTTGGCGCCCTCCACCTGCGCGGCCAGGTCGGCTTCGCCACCAGTGTCTACGATCCCTCCATCGAAGGGATCGCCGTCGATGGCATGGTCGGCTTCGAGCTGATCCGCCGCTTCGCCACGCGCATCGACTATGGCGCGCGGACCATCACCTTCACCGATCCGGCCAGGTTCCGACCGGCCGATGCGGGCGATCCGGTCCCCTTCGTCTTCTACGACCACCTGCCGCAGGTCCGCGGCTTCATCGCCGACCTGCCCGCGCGCCTGGACATCGACACCGGCTCGCGCTCGGAGATCGACATCACCGCGCCCTTCGTCGCCGCCCACGACCTGCGCACGCGCTTCACCCCGGGCGTCACCGCCGTCACAGGCTGGGGCGTCGGCGGCAAGGTCACCTCCTATGTCGCGCGCCTGCCCAGCCTCACCCTGGGCGACCAGACCATCGCGCGACCCGTCGCCGACATCGACAGCGCCAAGGGCGGCGCCTTCAGCGACGCGAACGTGGACGGCAACATCGGCGGCGGCGTGCTGCAGCGCTTCGTCGTCACCCTCGACTACGCCCACCAGGTCCTGTGGCTGAAGCCCCTCACCCAGCCACCTGCCGACGCCGGGACCTTCGACCGCGCGGGCATGTGGATCAACGCCGGCCCCGACGGCTTCGTCGTCGTCGACGTCACGCCCGGCGGCCCCGCCGCCCAGGGCGGCGTCGTTGTCGGCGACGTGATCACGACCCTCGACAACCGTCCGGCCCTCCCGGCCGACCTCTCGGCCGCCCGCATCCTCCTGCACGCCTCGCCGCCCGGCTCGAAGGTCACCCTGCAAGTCCGCCACGCCGGCGACGACCGCGAGATCGTC
>DATBEN010000020.1:0-3629 GCA_036276055.1 Caulobacteraceae bacterium | reverse complement strand
GGGCAGGACATCGCGTTTCTCGGCGCGGCGGCGGCGTGACATGGCGGGTCTGACTTCCTACTTGGGACGCTTGGCGCCGTAGAGCGAGCGGCGTTGGCGGCGGTCCTTGACGCCCTGGGTGTCGAGAACCCCGCGCAGGATGTGATAGCGCACGCCGGGCAGATCCTTCACCCGGCCGCCGCGGATCAGGACCACCGAGTGCTCCTGAAGGTTATGGCCCTCGCCGGGGATGTAGCACACCGCCTCGATGCCCGAGGTCAGGCGCACCTTGGCCACCTTGCGCAGGGCCGAGTTGGGCTTCTTCGGCGTCACGGTATAGACGCGCGTGCAGACGCCTCGTCTTTGGGGGGAGCCCTTCAGGGCCGGCACCTTGTTACGCGGCGCCTTATGGACGCGGGGCTTGCGGATAAGCTGGTTGACGGTCGGCATGCTGTCTTTCATTCAATCGTGGTTCGCCCGCCCATCATCCCGGCCCGATAAACGCGAAACAGCGCCGAACCGCGGGGGGCGATATCGGCGCCTCGTCCCGCCTTGCCGGCGAGGCGTCGGCTCATCGGGACCTGACGAAAGCGCTTCCCCCAGATGAGGAAAGCCGGCCGCGAAAAGAGCGCGGGTGATACTCGCGAAGCCTCTCTGCGTCAACTCAGCGACCGACGTGGATTTCCCCCGCCCCGAACACTCTGCGCGACATGGCGCCGTTCACCCGCCTGACGCTGATGTAGCCGGGACCTGCCACCGAGGCCACGAGGCTATGCGCCTCGCCGCCAAATCGCGCCGATCCGGAGCCGGCGATCGACACATTGAGCTGGCTCGCCACGCCGCCGCGCACCCCGATGCTGCCCGAACCGGCAATGCGGACGATCGCCTGTCCGCTCACCGCGTCCACGTCGATCGCCCCGGCGCCGCTGGAAACCGCTCTCAAGGGACCGTGGATCGCTCGCGTGGTGATCGCCCCCTCCCCGGCCACGTTGAGATCGGCCTCGCCGGCCTGACCGACCCGCGCTTCGCCCGAACCGATCTGCTCCACATCAAGGCGTCCGCGGATATTGGCGACCGTCCACCGTCCGCAGCCGCGGTTCTGCAGCCGGAGGCTGGCGGCGCGGCCGACAAATCCGCTCACCCCGTCCCCGGCGCTGACCCGCACATCCAGGGGTGTGTGAATGGCCAGGGCCGGGAGATCGGCGGGGGCGACTGTGTCCATGCCGCGGATGCGCACGCCCAGACCCCCGGCGACCATAGCGCAGCCGCGGACCCGGTGGCCCAGGGCGCCGTCGATGAGGGTCGTCTCGCCGAAGCGGCTGATTCTCAAGGGCAGGCGATGGTTGACGCGGGTAAAGGTGACAGCGATATCGGCCCGCGCTTCGGGGACGATGACCACTTCGGCCGCCGCGGCGCGAATTTCCACTTTCGGCGTAGCCAGGGCGGCGGGCGCCGACATCGCCGCGATCAGGCTGCCGGCAAGCCAAGCGCGCATGGACCACTCCGCCCCAGCCGCGGGGTCAGGTCCGGACGCTATCTCAGACCGGGCGGCGTGGCAGCCGAATTCGTAACGGGGACGATCAGCTCCCCACCGTCACCGTGCCCGAGCCAGCGACGTGGCGGGTGACCGAACCCATCACCTTGCCCACCGACACATCGCCCGACCCAGCCACCGAGGCCTGCAGATTCTGGGCGACGCCGCCGAACCGGACATCCCCGGATCCAGCCACCGAAACCTGCATGTCGGTGACCTGGCCACCGTGAGCTATGACATCGCCCGAACCGGCGACGCGCACCCGCATCGGTCCGTTGACGCTCGCCGCGCGCAGGTTGCCCGAGCCGGATACCGCCGAGGTCAGACCGCCGCGGATATTGTTGAAGGTCACGTCCGAGGAACCGCTGATTCGGACTTCGGCCGAGCCGGCGCTGGCGGCGCGCACATCGCCCGACCCGGCTACGCGCACCCGGGCGGGCCCGGCAATATTGGCCAGCTTCCAGTCGCCGCAGCCGGCGTTGTCCAGCTCGGCGCTGGCGGCCCGGCCGATGACCCCGTAGACCGCGTCGCGGGCCCTCACCTTGACGTCCATGGGGGTGCGGATCACCAGTTGCGGAAGGGCCTCATAAGGGACGCGTCCGATCCCCCAAACGACGATCCCTGGGCGCCCGAAGAAGCCGCCGCAGTGGCGAGGTCTCAATCCCAGCCCGCCGTCGATCGAGATGTCGTCGCCGATCCGGGTGAAGGTGATGTGGAAGCGCGGATTCGACCGCACGGTCTCGACGCTCACATCCGAGCGCGCTTCGGGAATGACCGTGACCCGCATGGCCGCATCATGGATGATCACCTCGGCGGCGGTTGCCGCTCCGCCACCCGCCAGGCCCGCCACGCAGGCGGCCATCGCCAACCAGATTTTCATGTGCTTAATCGTGCTCCCTTGCCGACCCGTTGGAGCAAGGCTAGCTCCGCGGCGGCCCCCTGGCAGCTTAATTCGCGGTCATGGTTGGCGCGCCCGCTCGAGGCGATGGAGCAGGTAGCGGGAATCGAACCCGCATCCTCAGCTTGCGTTTTGAGCAAATGAATTCAGCCACTTGCGCTGACTTTGGCTCCTACATGTCTCTCCGATATGGAGCGGGCAAGCGGAATCGAACCGCTGTCTTTAGCTTGGAAGGCTAAGGTAATACCATTATACGATGCCCGCGTTTTCAATCGGTTAGCGCTAATTCTCCGGCCGTCCTGGCTCCCCGACCCATTTCGGCGTCAGCCGGAAAAGGTCAACGGGCTTCTCCCACGGGACACGTGCGCTGGCTACCCGCGCCGTCAGGCGCCGCTCACCAGGACCGCGTGGTGGGGGAAGTAGGACTCGAACCTACGAAGGCGTACGCCAGCGGATTTACAGTCCGCCCCCTTTGCCGCTCGGGACATTCCCCCAAACGCGTGTTCCTTGAGTGAACCTATGTAAAAAGAACGTTCCGACTTCCGATCCCAAGCGATGCTAAGAGGCCAGCGTCGCCTTTAAGGGAATTCCCTAAAAAATCGGAGCGCGTCTTATAGTTGTGACCTCCCGCCGACGCAACGATGCCCAACACGCCGCCGGCTCGCGCGGCCAGCGGCGGCCTGTCCCCTCCTGGCGGCCTGACGCCCATAGCCAGTGGCTTTGGGGATGGCATGCCGTGAGCGCCGCAATCGACAATCCGGCCCGCGCCGGCTCCGGTCGGCTCATCGCCAGTCCCGAGCGCGCCCGCGCCCTCGCCGGCCGTTCCGGTCCCGAGGTCAGGATCGAGATTCTCGAGGCCGGCGCCATCGGCGCCTGCCTACCGGCGGGCGCTGTCCACCAGGGCGTGGCCTTTGATACGTCCCTGCTCGCGCCGACTCCTCTGGACGCCCTGGGCACGCCCGCGGCGGGCGTCCTGATCATGCTCGACCAGGTCACCGATCCCCAGAACGTCGGGGCCATTTTCCGCAGCGCCGCCGCCTTCGGCGCCAGGGGCCTGATTCTCCAGGATCGCCATGCCCCACCGCTCATCGGGGCCCTCGCCAAGGCGGCGGCCGGGGCGATCGACAAGATCCCCCATGCCCGCGAGATCAACCTCTCCCGCGCCCTGGAACGTCTGGAAGCCCTGGGTTGGCGGACGATCGGACTGGATGGCGAGGC
>DATBEN010000019.1:0-4044 GCA_036276055.1 Caulobacteraceae bacterium | reverse complement strand
GCGCGTGCGGATGGGGCCGAGACCAACGGCCGGGATGTACGCCTTCTTCGAGGTCGACGGCCTGCCGGACGCCAGGTCGGCCTGCGTCGAGGTGCTGGAGAAAACCCGCGTCGGCCTCGCGCCCGGCTTCTTCTTCGGTCCTGGCTCGGAGAGTTTCTTCCGCATCTGCGTCGCCCGCTCGCCCGAGAGCCTGACCGAAGCCATGGGCCGCTTGACGACGGTGTTTTCATGAGGGCTCTCGAAGCGGAGCCGCCAATCATCGGGGTCTAGGGAAGGAGCAGAGCATGGCCGACGGCGCACAGGGGCTCGCGGCGCGCGAGCAGGCTTATTCGACGCCGCTGGAGGCGTTCCAGGTGGCCGACGCGGACCTCTACGCCACCGACACCTGGCGGCCGTGGTTCGAGCGGCTGCGGGCCGAAGATCCGGTGCATTTCACGGCGGAAAGCGAGTTCGGCCCCTATTGGTCGGTGACGCGCCACCGCGACATCATCGCCGTCGACGGCGATCACGAGACCTTTTCTTCCAGCTCCGAACTCGGCGGCATCTCCATCATGGACGGGGAGCAGAGCCACGACACGGCCAGCTTCATCGAACTCGATCCGCCGCGCCACGATGCTCAACGAAGAGTGGTGGCGCCGCTTTTCACCAGCGAGGCCATCGCCGGCTTCGCCCCGCTGATCCGCGAGCGGGCGGCGAAGATCCTTGACGAGCTGCCGATCGGCGAGACCTTCGATTTCGTCGACAAGGTGTCGATCGAGCTCACCAGCCCGATGCTGGCCACCCTGTTCGACTTTCCCTTCGAACACCGGCGGATGCTGCCGCGGGCCTCGGACCTCCTGCTGACTATCCCGGGACCCGGCCAGATCGTCGAGACTGAGGAGCAGAAGATGGGCGAGATGTTCGCCACCTTCGGCCAGTTCAAGGCGCTGTGGGACGAGCGCCGCGGCGGGAACCGCAAAGGCGATCTCATCTCGCTGCTCGCCAACGACGAGGCGACCACGGGCGACGACCCCTTCAAATACATGGGCAATGTGGTGCTGATGACGGTCGCCGGGAGCGACACCACGCGGCACTCGATCAGCGGCGCGGCCCTGGCCTTCCACCAGAATCCGGACGCCTATGACCGCCTGCGCGCCGATCTTTCGCTGCTGGAGACGGCCGTGCCGGAGATCATCCGCTGGCAGACGCCGGTGGCGCACATGCGGCGCAGAGCCACGGCCGACAAGGAAGTCGGCGGCAAGTCGATCAAGAAGGGCGACAAGGTGGTCATGTGGTACGTCTCGGGCAACCGCGACGAGGCCGTGATCGAGACCGCCGACGCCTTCGTCATCGACCGTCCGCGGCCCCGCCAGCACGTCGCCTTCGGCTTCGGCATCCACCGCTGCCTGGGCAACCGCCTGGCCGAGATGCAGCTGAAGACGGTCTGGGAGGAGATGCTGAAGCGCTTCCGGCGGATCGAGCTGGTGGGCGAGCCGACGCGCCTGAAGTCGAACTTCATCCGCGGCTTTACCGCCATGCCGGTGCGGATCGAGGGTTAAGCTGCTGCCGCGCGCCCGTTCGCGGCTGTCGCTCGTCAATTGCTACCAACTCCGCTCATCCTGAAGGCCGAGCGTGCAGCGAGGCCATTCAGGACCCGGGCTTTTTATGAAGGTCTGAGCCCTACGATAAAACACCTGGGTCCTTGATCTCGCCGCTACACGCGGCTCGTCAAGGATGAGCGGAGTTTTGGTTCACACCCGCTTCTGACTCGCAATCCAGCGGTCGATGACGCCGTCGAGGACGTCGAGGGGGACGCGGCCGCAGTCGAGGCCGGCGGCGTGGAAATCCCTGATATCGAAGCGCGACCCCAGCGCCGCCTTGGCCCTGGCGCGAGCCCTGACGAACACGGTGTGGCCAATCTTGTAGCTGCAGCCCTGGCCAGCGGTGGTGCAGTAGCGGTCGACCTCGCGGGTGGCGAAGCCCGGCGCATCGGCGTCGAGGGCTTCGAAGTACGAAACCGCCTTTTCCCGGCTCCAGCCGAGGTGATTAAGGCCGGTGTCAGCGACGCAGCGCCCGGCGCGGAAGAGCTGGAACTTGAGATAGCCGATGCGGCTCAGGGGGTCGTGGTCGTACATTCCCATTTCGTCGGCGAGCTGTTCGGCATAGAGCGCCCAGCCCTCGGCGTAGCCGGAAAAGCCGATTGTCTTGCGGATCAGCGGCAGGGACTTGTTGGAGAGCGCCAGCCCTCCCTCGAGTTGATGGCCGGGAAGGCCCTCGTGAAAGATGACGCTGGATAGCGACCACCTGGGCCACTCGGCGGTATCGCGCAGGTTGATGTAGACGATGCCGGGCCGCGAACCGTCCAGCGCCGGCCCCTGTGAGTAGGCTGACGCGGCGCCCGCCTCGATCTCGGTCGGCACGCGGCGAACCTCGAAGGCATAGGGCGGCAGGCGCTTGAAGTCGTTTGGCAGATGCGGGCGAATGGCCGCCAGGCGGCCGTTGCAATAGGCGATGGCGTCGGCCTTGCCTGCATCTGTGTTCGGGAAGAACGAGGCCGGATCCTTGTAGAGGGCGGCGATGCGCTCGCCGACCGTCCCTTTGGTGAGGCCCTGGGCCTTCAGCAGGCCGTCGAGCCGCGCCTCGATCTGCACCGCCTGGTCGAGGCCGAGCTTGTGGACCTCAGCGGGGGTGAGGTTGGTGGTCGTGGCCGCCTGCAGGGCGGCGGCGTACCAGGCCTGGCCCTGGGGTCGGCCGCCGATGCCGGCGGCATGGACGGCGTGGCTCTTCGCCCTCTCGACCACCGCGCGCTGGCGATCCAGCGCCGGCATGACCTTGCCCGCCCAGATCTTCGCCGCCTCGTCGCCGTAGCGAGAGGCGAGGCCCTTGGCGGCCGCACGATTGCGGATGGATTTGACGAGGGTCGCGTCTTCGGCCGGCTTCCTCTGGGCGTCGAGCTGCACGAGGACGGTGTCGAGGATGAAATCAGGGGGAACGACACCAAGGCCGGTGTCATGGCGGAAGCGCTCGCTCTCCTGGTCGAGCTGGTCGCCGTAGCCGGACAGGCGCGAGAGATAGGCCTCGGCGTCGGCGTCGGTGACGATCGCGTGCTTGGTGTCGAGGAAGTCCGGTGTCGACTGGTAGGATCCGGTGTTCTGGCTGATGACATAGGGCGAGCCGGAGCCGCCGAAGTCGAAGGCCATCAGGCGGCCCTGCGAGCGCAGGGTGTAGGCCACGGTGTCGTAGTCGACCTTGCGCGGCTCGGAGAGCGCGGCGCGATTGATCCGCGTGAGGCGCGCGAGCTGATCGGCGGTACGCGCCTTGCGCTCGGCGACGGCGGCCAGGGATTCATCGGTGAGTTTCGCCTTGAGCGGTGCGTTCGCCCCCTTGTCGAAGCCGAGGAGCGTCGCCCGCTCGGGGTTCTGCTGCAGATCCTCGGCGAAAAAGGTGTCGAAGAGGCCGGAGAGGCGGGAGTCTTCACTGTCCGCGGCCACGGCGGGAAGCGGCGCGGCCGCCGCGGCGGCGAGGAGAATGGCCTCACGGCGATTGAGTGTCATGGCGCCTCCAGGTCCTTTTCTTTGTTCTTTTCTGAGACTCCGATGTCTCTCCAAGTCTTGTCTCAGGCGTGTTTCACCCAGGACGCGCCGTCCAGCTTTCTCACCTTGGCGCCCTCCAGGACCGCCGGATCGAAGAGGCGGGCATTGATCCCCATCCGGTTCTGGTCGCGGCCTTCGCGCGGGCGCCAGTCCACCGTGCAGCCGCAGATCCGGCAGCGGCGGAACGAGAGTTCGCCGGAACCGGCCGGATCGCCGCGGACATAGGTTTCAAGCGCCTGGTCCGAGGTTTCCATGGCCACCTCGGCGGAGTCGTAATAGGCCCACAAGGTCCCCAGGCGCCGACAGATCGAGCAATTGCAGTCGGTTACCGTCTCCGGCGCCCGCGGCGCCTGGACCTTGACCGCGCCGCAATGGCAGGTCGCTTCGATCATGGTTTCCACCTCCGGGGCCGAACGGTTAGGACGAAGCTATGTCCGCCATTCGCGACCTGTTTGTCACGCGCCTCTACCAG
>DATBEN010000018.1:0-8478 GCA_036276055.1 Caulobacteraceae bacterium | reverse complement strand
AAAGGTGGCGGCGCCGCGAAGCCGTGAAGGCGTGTTCAATCCCCTCGGACCTGGCAAAACCAGGTGGGCGCCGTTTGGCCAGGACCACGATCCGGGCCAGGGACAGCTCCCTATCGAGATGATTACGGTCCCCGGGATGTGATGCCTTCGACGCGAGACGCAGCAAGACCCGCCGGGGGGCAACTTAGGAGCCATGCGCGGCCGCCTCAAGGCCGGTCGGCGCCACGGTCCGGCAAGCTCACTCCCAGTCAGCACCGATATCGTCGATCCGGCGCGCGGTGGCGGCGAGGATCTCGCCGGCCTGGGCCTCCAGATTGACCAGGTCGGTTCCCAGCTGTGCGGCCGCCTCTTCCGCCGCCGTGGCCCGCGCCGTGGCGTGGGACAGTTCGTCGGCCAGCATGAGGGCCGCCAGCAGGATCCGACGGACCTCGGCGGACCCGCCCTTCACGACAACCTGGCGCGCCTTCGAATCGACCAGCTCGCCCAGCGAGCGCAGTTTGTCCTCGGCGCCCTTCTCGCAGTCGATGTCGTAGCGCTTGCCGGCGATCGCCAGCTTGACGACCGACATCAGACCTTCGCGCCCTGCTCGGCCAGCACGTCATTGATCTGGATGATCGCCCGGTCGAGCGCGGCGGCGGCCGCAGCGCCGGCGAGTTCGAGCTCGTGCGCCCGGGTCCGCGTGGCCCGAAGCTCGGCCACAACGCGCTCGTGATCCTCCGCCTTGACCTCGAAACCGGCCAGACGGCGGGCGATGCGTCCCTCCAGGCGGGACAGTGCGCGGTCCAGCCGCCAGCCCGCCACCTGGATGGCGCTTCCCGATACTGCGTCCAATGTCATCCCCGTCTTGCTGGATTCTCAGGCGGCGGATGGTCCGGCGCACGGCTTGACCTCACCGGTCAGCGCCCGCAAAAGCCGCCCAGCCCAAATTGAAGGAAACAAGGTTTCATGCCCGTCCGCGTCGCGATCAACGGCTTCGGCCGGATCGGCCGTCTGGTTCTTCGCTCCATAGTCGAACATGGCCGTCGTGACATCGAGGTGGTTGCGATCAATGATCTCGGCTCGGTCGAGGCGAACGCCCATCTGCTCCGCTACGACTCTGTCCACGGACGTTTCCCCCGGGTCGTGTCCGTCGAAGCCGATAGCCTGGACGTCGGTCTCGGGAAGATCAAGGTGACGGCCATACGCGATCCGTCGCAGTTGCCCCACAAAGACCTGGGCGTTGATGTCGCACTCGAGTGCACTGGCCTCTTCACCTCAAAGGAAAAGGCGAGCGCCCACCTCGCCGCCGGCGCCCGCAAGGTGCTGGTGTCGGCGCCCTGCGACGGAGCCGACAAGACGATCGTGATGGGGGTGAACCAGGACACCCTCACGCCGGACGACCTGGTGGTCTCGAACGGTTCGTGTACGACCAACTGCCTGGCGCCCGTGGCCAAGGTGCTTCTCGACCTCGCCGGGATCGAGCGCGGCTACATGACCACCATCCACGCCTACACCGGCGACCAGCCCACGCTGGACACCCTGCACAAGGATCTCTACCGCGCCCGCGCCGCCGGCGTGTCGATGATTCCCACTTCCACCGGCGCGGCCAAGGCGCTCGGCCTCGTGCTGCCGGAGCTGGCCGGAAAGCTCGACGGCTCCTCGATCCGCGTGCCCTCGCCCAACGTCTCGGTGATCGACCTCAAGGTCGTCACAGGCCGCAAGGTCACTCCGACCGAGATCAACGAGGCGATGACCCGCGCCGCCGGGCAGGGCCCGCTCCGCGGCATCCTGCAGGTCACCAGCGATCCCGTCGTTTCCGTCGACATGAACCACGTCGACGCCTCCGCGACGGTGGCCCTGCCCCAGACGCAGGTGGTCGACGGGACCTTGGCGCGAGTGCTGGCCTGGTATGACAACGAATGGGGCTTCTCGACCCGGATGGCCGAGACGGCCCTGGCGCTCGCCGCGGTCGCCTGACGCCCACGCCGCAATAACATCGGGGGAGACCATGGCCTGGCGCAGCCTCGACGAAGCCAAGCTCCCGGGCGCGCGCGCCCTGGTGCGGGTGGATTTCAACGTACCGATGAACGCCGGACGCGTGGCCGACGACACACGCCTGCTGGCCGCCCTGCCGACGATCCGCCGGCTGCGCGAGGGCGGGGCGAAGGTCGCCCTGCTGGCGCACTTCGAGCGACCCAAGGGCAAGCGCGTGCCGGAGATGAGCCTGGCTCCAGTGGGAGCGCGGCTGGCCGAGTTGCTGGGCCAACCGGTCACCTTCGTGGAGGACTGCGTAGGCGAGCCCGTCCGGGCCGCCTTCGAGACGGCCAAGCCTGGCGACGTGCTGCTGCTGGAGAACGTTCGGTTCCACGCGGGCGAGGAAGCCAACGACGCCGCCTTCGCCCGCGACCTGGCCGCCAACGCGGATATCTACGTCAACGACGCCTTCTCGGCCGCGCACCGCGCGCACGCCTCCACCGAGGCGGTGGCGCGGATCCTGCCCAGCTATAGCGGAGAGGCGATGGCCCGCGAACTGGCGGCGCTCCAGGCGGCGCTGGGCGATCCGCAGCGACCGGTCCTGGGCATCGTCGGAGGCTCCAAGGTCTCCACAAAATTAGAGCTTCTCGACAACCTGATGACCAGGCTGGACATGCTGGCCATCGGCGGGGGCATGGCAAACACCTTCCTCTTCGCCGACGGCGTGGATGTGGGCGGATCGCTCTGCGAGAAGGAGATGGTCGAGACCGCCCGACAGATCCGCGCGCGCGCCGCCAAGGCCGGGTGCGAGCTGTTGCTTCCCCTCGACGTGGTGGTCGCCAAGGAGGTGAAGCGCGGCGTCGCCGCCCAGGTCCGCTCCCTGGGCGAAATCGGGGCGGACGAGAAGATCCTCGACGCCGGTCCCCGCACGGTCGAGCGCCTGGTCGCGGCCATGGATCGGGCCAGGACCCTGGTCTGGAACGGACCGCTCGGCGTGTTCGAGGTCCCTCCTTTCGATGCGGCGACCAACGCCGCCGCGCGCCACGCCGCGGAACTCGCGAAGGCGAACAAGCTTATCGCAGTAGCGGGCGGGGGAGACACCGTGGCCGCACTCAACCACGCCGGGGTGGCGCGCGACCTGACCTTCGTCTCGACGGCGGGCGGCGCCTTTCTGGAGTGGATGGAGGGCAAGACGCTCCCCGGGGTCCAAGCTTTGCAACACTGAAGTGACGCAGTATTCTTGCGGCTTCAGGGGATGAAATTCAGGGACGGGTTGTAGGAAAATGGCGCGAATTACGCTTCGACAGCTTCTGGATCATGCCGCTGAGCATGGTTACGGGGCGCCGGCCTTCAATATCAACAATATGGAGCAGGGGCTGGCGATCATGGAGGCCGCCCGGGCCACCAATTCGCCGGTGATCATCCAGGCCAGCCGCGGCGCGCGCCAGTACGCGAACGACATCGTCCTTGCGAAACTGATAGACGGCTACATCGAGCTGTTCCCCGAGATCCCGGTGTGCATGCACCAGGACCACGGCAACAGCGAAGCGACCTGCGCCACGGCGATCCAGCACGGCTTCACCAGTGTGATGATGGACGGCTCGCTGATGGCCGACGCCAAGACCCCCGCCGCTTACGACTACAATGTCCGCGTCACCCGGGCGGTCGTCGACATGGCCCACTGGGTCGGAGCCTCGGTGGAGGGGGAGCTGGGCGTCCTCGGCAGCCTCGAGACCGGGATGGGCGACAAGGAGGATGGCCACGGGGCCGAAGGCAAGCTGTCGCACGACCAGCTGCTGACCGATCCGGACCAGGCGGTGGACTTTGTTCGCGCCACCGAGGTGGACGCCCTGGCCATCGCCATGGGCACCAGCCACGGCGCCTACAAGTTCAGCCGCAAGCCCGACGGGGCGGTGCTGGCCATGGGCGTGATCGAGGAGATCCATCGGCGCCTGCCCGACACCCACCTCGTCATGCACGGATCCTCTTCCGTGCCGCAGGACCTGCAGGAGATCATCAACCAGTACGGCGGCGAGATGCCCCAGACCTGGGGCGTGCCGGTGGAGGAGATCCAGCGCGGCATCCGCCACGGCGTGCGCAAGATCAATATCGACACCGACTGCCGGATGGCCATGACCGGCGCCATCCGCAAGGTCCTGGCCGAGGACCGCAAGGAGTTCGACCCGCGCAAGTATCTGAAGCCCGCCCGCGAGGCGATGCAAAGGATATGCGAGCAGCGGTTCAACGAGTTCGGCACGGCGGGCTGGGCGGACAAGATCCGGCCGCTGCCGCTCTCGGCCATGGCCAGACGCTACGCCGCCGGGGATCTCTCGCCCAAGTTCGCCAAGACCCTGCAGGCTGCCGAATAGCCGCCACTGGAGTTGGCGCTGGGCGCGCGGGCGGCCCGCCAAGCCCACCGATGGGTGGCCGGCGCTGACGGCCGCAATGATGGATCTAAGGGGAAGCTCGGGGCGAGGGCGCCGGCGCCGACCGGTCAGTTCCGTGATGCGGCTCGATCAGCAGCCGCTGTAGGCGCGGATGCCGCGGATGAGCACCTGGTCGGTTCGGCGGGTGGTGGCGACATTGGCCGCGCCCGTGCAGATCCGGCCGTCGGCCGTCGTGAACTGGTAGCGGACGAAGATCGTCGAGGGGTCCAGCGGATAGATGCTCGTCAGGTGCAGCGGCGAGCGCAGGGAGCTGTAGAAGCGGGTCATGCGCTGGGCCGAGAGCGGTCCCTTGTCGCGCCGCTCGGGCTCGACGAGCGAGGCCGCCCGGCTGCCGTCGTCGTCGCCGAGCGCCTCGTAGAAGGCGCGCACCGTCGCCATCGACTGGTCGACATCCGGCGGCTGAAGCGGCGGGCCGGCGCTCGGCGGACTGGCGGGCGGGGCGACGTCAGACGCCTGGTCCTTCAACCCGCCGTCGGCGGCGAAGCGCTCGGACGGCGGCGGGCCGCCCGCCGGCTCGGGAGACGTGTTCGCCGGCCCTGAAGAGGACGCACTTTGCGCAGCGGCCGCCTTGGCGGGAGGACCGTTCAGCCCCACCTCGAGCTGGCCCGTGGCCACGCCGTTGCGGGTGGCGCAGTCCTTGAGGGGCAGGGTCCCGATCGCGTGGCCGTCCACATAGCAAGGCAGCGGCCGCCCGGGGGCCGTCGCCAGGGCGGCGGGTTTCTGCGGCTGCGCCGCGACGCTGTCGGCCGAGGCGAATTCGTTGACCCCGGGAAGCGACTTCCGCCCCAGGACGAGGGCCGCGGCGCCCAGCGCCACGACCAGGACCAGACCGACCATGAGCGGCGCGGCGGACCGTCGCCGTGGCCTCGACCGCGCCGCGCGCCCAGGCTCGGCCGGCTTCAGCACGAGGGGTTCGGCGGCGAGGGACGCGGCCTTGGTCGCCGTCGCCGTCGCCGTCGCCGCGGCCGCGGCGGCCTGGGCTTGGGCCTGAGCCTGATCGCGACGGTGCTGGTCGTAGGCCCGCCGGATCTCCGGATCCTTCAAGAGCTCGTAGGCGCCCTGCACGGCGCGGGTACGCGAGTCGTCGCCGACCGGATCCTCCGGCAGGCGTCCAGGCGTGGTGTATTTGTGCATCAGGGCCCGATACGCCGCGCGGATCACCACATCCTCTGCATCGGGCGAGACCCCGAGGACGGCGTACGGATCCGGTTCGGCCTCGGACGGCGCAGCTTGGGGCGGACGTTCGGCCACAGAATCCCTTTTCGTTGCTTCGACGCCGGAGTTTTAACGCGTACGGCGGAGGTTGGACACAGCTCGAACCTGGACACAGGCCGCGTCCAACCCCTTTATGACAGCGAAACAAGGCGAAAAGGGAAGCGCGTGGGGCAGTCGGGCGGCGGCCGGTTCGGATGGAGCGTGGTCGGGCTTCTCGCCCTGGCGGTGTTCATCAACTACGTCGACCGGGGCAACGTGGCCACCGCCGCCCCCCTCATCAAGGACGCCCTGCATCTCTCGGCGAGCCAGGTCGGCGTCCTGATCGCGGCGTTCTTCTGGACCTACACGCCCTGCCAGCTCCTCGCCGGATGGCTGATCGAGCGGATCGACGCCTATCGCACCCTGGCGCTTGGGTTGGGCATCTGGTCGCTCGCCACCGCGCTCACCGGCCTCGCCGGCGGGTTCACCGCCCTGATCGCCCTTCGCCTGGCGCTGGGCCTTGGCGAGAGCGCCGCATTCCCGGCCTCCTCCACCCTGCTCGCCCGCCACCTGCCGCAGGATCGGCTGGGCGTGGCCAACGGCATGATCGGCCTGGGCCTGTCGCTGGGACCCGCCTTCGGGACCTTCGCCGGCGGCCTGCTTATGGCGCGGGTCGGGTGGCGAAACGTGTTCCTCGTGTTTGGGATCGTCTCCCTGTTCTGGCTGGTCCCCTGGCTGCTGCGGACGCGCCATCTGTCGCGCGCCTCGGCCGCCTCGCCCCCTGGCCGCGGACCTTCCTACCTGTCGCTTCTGAAACGGCGCGACGCGTGGGGCGCCTACGTGGGCCACTTCTCCGCCAACTACGCCACCTACTTCGTCCTCTCCTGGATGCCGCTCTACCTGGTGAAGGCCCGCGGCTATTCGGTCTCGGCCATGGCGGAGATCGGCGGCCTCATCTATCTCGCCTACGCCGCCTCCAACACTTTCGCCGGCTGGATGACCGACGCCAGGATCCGCGGCGGCGCGAGCCCCAATTCGGTGCGCAAGACGGCAGCTGCGGCATGCCACATAACCATCGCCGTGGGCCTGGTGGTCGGCGCGCTCCCTGACCCGCGCGTGTCGGTCGCCGGCCTGTTCGTCGCCGCAATCGGCATGGGCTTCAACAGCGCGGGGATCTTCGCCATCGGCCAGACCCTCGCCGGGCCGTGGGCCGCCCCCAAGTGGATCGGCGCCCAGAACCTCGCCGGCAACGTCGCGGGGATGGTGGGCCCCGTGATCACCGGCTGGCTCGTCGACCGCACCGGCGACTTCACCTGGGCCTTCGTGCTCTCCGCCGTCATCGCCCTGGCCGGCGCGGTGGGTTGGGCGGGGCTGATCCGCAAGGTCGAGCCCCTCGACTGGAGCGTCGAACGTGCGATCCGCGCTCAAGCCCTACCGCAGGGGGCGGGAGGCGGGGCATAAGGGGCCCATGCCTCTTGATTGTCGCCTCTACCTCATCACGCCCCCTGCCCTGCCCGACCCCGCAGTCTTTGCCCGCACTCTGTTCAACGCCCTGGAGGCGGGCGACGTGGGCGCCTTGCAGATCCGCCTCAAGGACGCGCCGGACGAGGCGGTCGAGGCCGCGGTGCGCGTGCTCGCCCCGATCGCCTGGTCGCATGACGTGGCCGTGATCCTGAACGACCGCCCGGACCTCGCCGCGCGCCTGGGCTGCGACGGCGTCCACATCGGCCAGAGCGACGCGCCCTATGCGGTCGCGCGCAAGGCGCTCGGCGCCGAGCGCACGATCGGCGTGACCTGCCATGACAGCCGCGGCCTCGCCATGGCCGCCGCCGAGGCGGGGGCGGACTACGTCGCCTTCGGCGCCTTCTTCCCCACCTCGACCAAGGAGACCTTCCACCGGCCGGAACTGGAGATCCTGGAAATCTGGCAGGAGACCATGCTGACGCCCTGCGTGGCGATCGGCGGCGTCACCGTCGACAACTGCCGCCCGCTGGTCACCGCCGGCGCCGACTTCCTCGCCGTCTCCTCCGGCGTTTGGACCCACCCCGCCGGCCCTGCCGCCGCAGTGGAGGCCTTCAACCGCGAAATCGCGGCGGGGCTGGCGGCGCGGCAATCGGTGGGGTGAACCGCAACGGAACAACAGCTAAGCTTTAGGTTCGGAGAGTCCCTTTTGAACCACCAAGCTCACCAAGGACACCAAGCCGTACCCGCAGAGTTGGACGCGCTGGCTCGCAGGGTGCTGGATGCGGGTCTTTGCGTACATCGGGAGCTTGGCCCGGGGCTGCTCGAGTCCGCCTACGAGCATTGCCTTGCTCATGAACTCGAGACGCGAAGCGTCTCATCAAGGCGGCAGGTCCCGCTTCCCCTCACCTACAAGGGCGTCACCCTCGATACAGGCTATAGGATTGACCTCCTCGTAGAGGAATCGCTGATCGTCGAGATCAAGGCTGTCGAGACGCTGACGCGCTTGCACGAGGCTCAGATCATCACCTATCTCAAACTCTCCCGGCGTCGCCTCGGCTTCATCATGAATTTCAACGCGCCTCTGTTCAAAGAAGGCGTAAAGCGCTTCGCGCTTTGAGCTTCCTTGGTGAACTTGGTGTCTTGGTGGTGAACTTGTCGACACCGCCCCCGTCGTCTGCCTTGAGTCGTGTCGCCCGCGCGGGGTAAGGACCGCCGGCGCTGGATGGCCTGGCGCGTTGCTCCCGGGGAATAGGTGCTCGAAGTCTCGTCCAACTACGCGTGCGCGGAGTTCCGCTGATGGTCGCCGCCGCCAGCGCGCTCATCCGTGTGATGACAGACGCCGCGCGCAAGGCCGGCCGCGCGCTTGCCCGCGATTTCGGCGAAGTGGCCGAGCTGCAGGTGTCGAAGAAGGGCGCCGCCG
>DATBEN010000017.1:0-44311 GCA_036276055.1 Caulobacteraceae bacterium | reverse complement strand
CTCGCGAGCATCTTCCTCGACGCGCTGTCGTTCGGCCTCATCTTCCCCATCCTGCCGAGGCTGATCCTGGGGTTGGCCGGGCACGACACGGCTTATGCGGCCCGGGTCTTCGGTCTGATGACGGCGGCGTGGGCGCTGATGAACTTCATCGCCTCGCCCGTCCTGGGCGCGCTGTCCGACCGCTTCGGCCGGCGGCCGGTGATCCTGATCTCGACCTTCGGCCTTTCCGTCGACTTCCTGGTGATGGCTTTGGCGCCCAACGTAGCTTGGCTGTTCGCCGGCCGCGCGATGTCGGGCCTGACGGCGGCGAGCGGATCTGCGGCGTCAGCCTACCTCGCCGACACGACGCCGCCCGATGAACGCGCGAGGCGGTTTGGCCTGTTCTTCGCGGTCTCCGGGGCCGGGTTCATCATGGGGCCGGCCGCCGGCGGCCTGCTCGCCGCGATCACGCCCCGCGCGCCATTCTTCGCCGCGGCGGGGCTCGCCGCGCTCGGGTGGCTCTATGGGCTTCTCATCCTGCCCGAGTCGCTGCCGCCGGAGCTTCGGACCCGGACGCCGCTGCGACACGCCAATCCGGTCCGCGCGTTCGGCATCCTCGCCAGGGATGGCGGCCTGCTCGGCCTGGCGGCCGTCGGGACCTTGATCCAGCTCGGCGCCCAGGCGGTGAACATAGTCTTCGTGCTCTACACGGCCCATCGCTACCACTGGAGCGTCGCGCAGGTGGGACTGCTGCTGACGGTGTTCTGTGGCGGCAACATCCTGGTCATGGGGGTGATGGCGCCCAGGCTCGCCCGTCGGATCGGCGAGCGAGCGACGGTGCTGTGGGGCGTGGCGCTGTCCGCGATCGGCTTCGTCGGGCTGGGCCTCGCGCCGACGGGCCCGGCCTTCTGCCTGGCGTGCGTGCCGACGTGCCTGGGCAATATCTGCGCGCCGCCGCTGCAGTCGCTTCAGACCAAGCGAGTCGGACCAACCGAACAGGGTCGCCTGCAAGGCGCGCTCTCGGCGCTGCAGGCGCTCAACGCCCTCGTCGGGCCGATCTTCTTCACCCAGGTGTTCGCCTGGTCGATCGCCCCTGGCTGGGCGATGGGCATGTCGGGACTTTCGCTGTTGATCGCGGCGGGGTTGATGGCCGCGGCCTTGCCCTGCGCCATCGCGGTCGCGCGATCGCCGAGGCGGGTGGAGGCGGCGGCGTGAGTGGGGCGGGGTGACCAGCCCCCTGCTGGACTCCACGCCTCAGGGCGCGAACATGAAGCATGCTGCTGGCCCGCGCCTTCACCGGATTCGTCTTCCTCTTCATGGTCATCGCCGTCGCGTACTTCGGGCTGGCGGGAACGCTTCGCGACGCGCGCGCGTGGACGACGCTGGCGGTGTTCTTCGGATGCGCCGGGGTCATCACCGTCTGGCTGTGGTTCCACGACAAGGCGCTGTTCGAGCGGCGGGTGAAGGCGGGGCCGGGGCAGGAGCCCGATCGGACGCAGAACATCATTCAGGCGCTGGCGGGGGTCGTCTTCCTGGCGACGTTCGCCGTGCCGGGACTGGACAGGCGCCTCCGCTGGTCCCACGCGCCGGACGCCGTCTGCCTCGCCGGCGACGCGATGATCGCCGTCGGGTTCGCGATCGTCTTCCTGACCTTCCGCGAAAACACGTTCACGTCCGGCGTGATCGAGCTCGCCGAGGGCCAGCGCGTGATCGACAGCGGCCCCTATGCGGTCGTCCGCCACCCCATGTACGGCGGCGCGATCATCCTGGTCGCCGGCATTCCCCTGGCGCTCGGCTCATGGTGGGGGCTCATCCCGGCCGCCCTGCTGGTTCCGGTGATGGTCTGGCGGCTGGTGCGCGAGGAGGCGTTCCTGGCGGCGAACCTCGCCGGCTACGCCGACTACCGCCACCGCGTGCGCTACCGCCTGGCGCCGATCGTCTGGTAGCGGATCCTCCCCTGCGCAAAGAGCGCGGGACGATCAGGCGTCACCGCGTCCTGGCCCCGAACCTTCAGCCCACCGCGCGCCCAGATAGTTCTTCCCGACGTATCAGCGCCTCGATGCGCGCCTTGACCTCCGGCCGGTTGGCCATCGCCCAGGCGGCGCTCCGCGCGCGTCCGATGCCGGCGGTCCGGTAAGCCTCGGTGCGGTGAACGCCGCGGGCTGGATCGCCTGGCTCAAGACCCAGGCGGCGCAGGCCGCCGGATCGGACAGCGAGACCGCCATCATCCGTCTCCTCGACATGGCCGACACCGCCGACCTCTCCACCGCCGCGGGCGCGCGCGAGGCGCGGGAGTCGCTGGAAGAGGCCTGGCGGCTATTCCACCGCCGCGGGCGCGCGCGAGGCGCGGGAGTCGCGGGAGTCGCTGGAAGAGGCCTGGCGGCTATATCGGGAACTTTGCAGAACGCGGGCGTTGGGGGACGGTGAAGGGCGCTGAGCTGCGCGCTCGCCCCCTAAGATCCGTCCCCAAGATCCATCCCCTGAAATCCGTCCCCTTGAACTCCGTCATCGCTGGGCGCTTCAGAATGGGGGCAGGCAAGAGGCATACCCCTGACGTCACCCCATGATGGATTTAGGGGGGAGCCAGGTCACGCTCACCCTCGCGCCGGCGCCGGGCGCGGACTCGATCGCCAGTTCCGCCTCCACTGTCGCGGCCCGTTCGCGCATTCCTGCCAGGCCGAAGCCGCAGACTGGGCATGTCGGATCGAAGCCCTGGCCGTCGTCGGCGATAGTCACCCGAAGGCCGCGGCCGGGGAGCGCCTCGAGGGTGACGGTGATCGTCCGGGCCCTGGCGTGATGCTCGGCGTTCTGGATCGCCTCCTGGGCGATCCGCGCCAGCTCGTGGGCGACGTCGCTGGGGGGCGCCGCGACCGGCTCGAGGCTGGCGACCACCCGCGCAGGGCCGAGCCGTCGCGCGCGATCGACCGCAGTGAAGAGCGCTGTCGCCAGGCACGGCGGGGGCGACCTCAGAGCGGAAATCATGCGGCGGGCGTCGACGAAGTTCTCATTGGCGATCTGATGGGCCAGCTCGATGGCCTGGGAGGCGTAGGGCGGCAGCTCGTGGTCCGCCTGCGCCAGCTCCAGTTGCAGCCTGATCGCCGCCAGGCCCTGGGCCAGGGTGTCGTGGATCTCGCGGGCGATACGGTTGCGCTCCTCGGCCACCGCGGCATGGCGCGCCTGAGTCTCGACACGTTCGGTGGCGCCCGGACACGGGTCACGGCGCTCCAGGATCGACGCCTCTGACATGCCTCCTCGCCTCATCTCGCTCCGGCCCCAGCCGCCGGGAGATGGGCTATAGTTGATCCGATCTATCCTGGCGCGCTATTTCATTGTTCAGGTCGATTTGATCGACGAAATCGATGGGTCGGCCCTACGCCTTGGCGCGCCGCACGGGGAGGTTGCGAACTACCCGAGAAGCGCGGCCACGGCGTCGCGCTCGTCGGTGAGTTCGTGGACGGTGCGGTCGAGCATTTCGCGGGCGAAGGGGTTCAGGTCGAGGTCGCGCACGCGGCGGAAGCGGC
Organism: Caulobacteraceae bacterium; assembly: GCA_036276055.1. Classification (GTDB taxonomy): domain Bacteria; phylum Pseudomonadota; class Alphaproteobacteria; order Caulobacterales; family Caulobacteraceae; genus Acaudatibacter. The sequence continues at coordinate 40,811 of DATBEN010000017.1, read as the reverse complement.
CGGCTGCGCAGATCGTCGGGACGCCGCAGATCAGGCCTTGCGGGATCCCGTATTCGCCGTCGGACGCCACCCCCATCGAGACCCATCGACCGGCGCTGCCCTGGACCCAGTCGCGCATGTGATCGAGGGCGGCGTTGGCGGCCGACGCCGCCGAAGAGGCGCCGCGGGCGTTGATCACGGCCGTGCCGCGCTGGGCGACGGTGGGGATCAGGACGTCGCGATACCAGGCGTCGTCGCCGATCCGCTCGGCCAGGGGCGTTCCGTCGACGCTGGCGTGGTTCCAGTCGGCGAACATGGTCGGGGAGTGATTGCCCCACACCGCCAGCCGCTTGATGTCGTCGACCGCACAGCGGGCGCGCGCGGCAAGCTGGCTCGCCGCCCGGTTGTGGTCGAGGCGGATCATCGAGGTGATGGCGTCGCGCGGCAGGTCGGGCGCGAAATGGCCGGCGATCAGGGCGTTGGTGTTGGCGGGATTGCCGACGACCAGCACCTTGGCCTCGCGCCGGGCGTTCTCGTTCAGGGCCCGCCCCTGGACCCTGAAGATCTCGGCGTTGGCCGAGAGCAGGTCCCGGCGCTCCATGCCTTTGGACCTTGGGCGCGAGCCGACGAGGAAGGCGGCGTCGATGTCGCGGAAGGCTGTGGCCGGATCGTCGGTGACCGTCACATCGGCCAGGAGCGGAAAGGCGCAGTCCTCCAGCTCCATGACGGTCCCGCGCACGGTTTCGAGGACCTGCGGCAGCTCCAGCAGGCGCAGGCGCACCGGCTGATCGGGGCCGAAGGCGTCGCCCTGGGCCAGGCGGAACAGCAGGGCGTAGCAGATCTGGCCCGCAGCCCCGGAGACCGCGACGGTGATGGGTTGTTTCGACATGGCTGGCGCCCTCTTGCGTTCGATCAGGCTTGCCGGGCGGTCCTTATGGCCTGGTCCAATTGGGCCTGGCTCAGCCGGCCTTCGTAGAGATCGTCGCCCACAAGATAGGCCGGTGTGCCCGCAAGCCCCAGCGACCAGGCTTCGAACTGGTGACGCCCAAGCTGGTGGCTGAGACCGGAGCGGGGATCGTCCAACGATCTCGAAACCTCCGGCCAATCGAGCCCAGCGGCCAAGGCCAGCTTCTGGACGGACGCGGCCGTGAGAGGGTCGGGGGTTCGCATCAGCGCGTCGTGCAGCGGCATGAACCGGCCCTGCCGGGCGGCGGCGAGGGCCACGCGGGCCGCATATTCCGACCTTGCGCCGAAGATCGGCCAATCCTTGAAAACGAACCTCACACCTGGGTCGAGGCGGATCACGCGCTCGATCACCGGCTCATCCGCGCGACAGATCGGACACTGGTAATCGCTGAACACGACCACGGTGACGTCGGCCCTCGCCGGTCCGACCGAAGGGCTGGCCGTGTCAGCAAGGACACTTCGCACGATGTCCGGATGGATCCGACGAGCCCGTCGCGGAAGGGTTTGCAGGACCAGAGGAACGGAGAGGCCGAACAGAGCGACCACCCCAAGGGAGATCATATTCCGCCGCGTCATCGGGATCGGGGCGCTGGGCCGCGGAAGTGTTGTCATCGCGGGTTCGCGCGCATGTCCACGGTGATCTGGTCGCCTTTCGGGGTTCGTGCAAGTCGAAGAGAGTCCAGGCGTCAGTCCCGGCGATGACGGAGTTTAACTGGGGCCGCCCCGCCGCTTCTACCCCACGAAGGCGCGTTCGAGCACGAAGTCGCCGGGCTCGGCGTTAGAGCCTTCCTTCAGGCCCTGGGCCTTGAGCATCTGCGCCACGTCCCGGATCATGGCCATGGAGCCGCAGAGCATCACGCGATCTTCGACCGGGTCGAAACGGGTCTGCGCCAGGCAGGCGTCGGCGAACAGGCGGCCGCTTTCGATGAGGTCGGTGATGCGGCCCGTGCGGGGGAACGCCTCGCGCGTGACGGTCGGCAGGTAGCTGAGCTTGGCCCGAACCATCTCGCCGAAAATCTCGTCGTTTCGCAGATCGCGCTCGAAGAGGTCGCGATAGGCGAGGTCGCCGACCCGGCGCACGCAATGGACGACGGTCACCCTCTCGAATGCGTCGTACGTATCCGGCTCGCGCGCCACCGACAGCCAGGGCGCCAGGCCCGTGCCGGTGCCCAGCAGCCACAGCCGCTTGCCGGGACGCAGGGCGTCGGTCACCAGCGTGCCGGTCGGCTTTTTGGCCATCAGGATCTGGTCGCTGGGAACGACCTTCTGCAGGCGCGAGGTCAGCGGGCCGCCCGGAACCTTGATGGAGAAGAACTCCAGCTCGTCGGCCCAGGCGGGGCTGGCGATGGAATAGGCGCGCAGGACCGGCTTGCCGCCCTCCGCGCCGGGCAGGCCGATCATCACGAACTCGCCGGAGCGGAAGCGGAAGCTCGCCGGACGCGTAACGCGGAAGCTGAAGTACTGATCGGTCCAGTGCCGGACCCACGTCACGTCCACGACATGGTGCGTGTCGCTACGGAGCCTGTCGCGGGTGAGCGCCGCCGCTCCCCCGCCCGTCTGGGCGGTGGTTGGATTCTCGAACATTGCACTGAACTCCTATCGATCCGGACGATCCGGCGAGGCGCCTCGCTCCCGGAAGGCGGGCGTGAGGTCGTCGGCGGCGGCCTGGTAGACGTGACGGAAGCGGTGCTCCGCGCGATTCCAGTCCTCCGGCGTCGAGCCGTCGGACGGCTCGTAGGCGTCGAAGCCGCAGCGGATCATGAAATCCGCCTGGTCGCGCAGCACCTCGCCCACGGCGCGGATCTCGCCCTGGAAACCGTAGCGTTCGCGCAGCAGGGCCGCGGTGCTGTAGGGCCGGCCGTCGCGGAACTTGGGAAAGACCAGCGCCACGATGGCCAGGCGCGACAGGTCGTCGGCCAGGTCTTCCACAGCCTCATCAGGCTGCAGCCGCACGCCCAGCTTGCGCCCGCTGGCGAGCCAGGCCTCGCGCTCGGCCTGGAAGCGCGCCAGCGACAGGATGATCCCGCCGGCCTCGCCGGAGCCCGGCGCGGGCGCAGGCTCGTCCCCGAGCGATACGAACGTGTCGTCCGCCCACTGCGGGCGACCGTCGCTGAGCTTAATCACCCTGGGCATAGACCGCGGCCTTGAAGGGGGCGAGACCGACCCGCCGGTAGGTGTCGAGGAACCGTTCGCCGCCCTGGCGTCGCTCCAGGAAGGCGCCGACCAGGCGGTCGACCGCGGGGGCGACCTCGGCGTAGGCGACCGCCGGCCCGAGCACATCGCCGAGGCTGGCGTCCTCAGCCCCCGAGCCGCCGAGGGTGAGCTGGTAGAACTCCTCGCCCTTCTTATCGACGCCCAGGATGCCGATGTGGCCCACGTGATGGTGGCCGCAGGCGTTGATGCAGCCGCTGATCTTGATCTTCAGCTCGCCGATGTCCGAGGCCATGTCCGGGTCGGCGAAGCGCCGAGCAATCGCCTGGGCGATGGGAATGGCGCGGGCGTTGGCGAGCGCGCAGTAGTCGAGCCCCGGGCAGGCGATGATGTCGCTGGCCAGCCCGATGTTCGGCGTAGCCAGCCCGACCGCGTCCAGCGCCGCGAATACCTCGGGGACGTCGTCCAGCTTCACGTGCGGCAGGACGAGGTTCTGCTCGTGGGTGACGCGGATCTCGTCACAGCCGAAACGCTCCGCCAGGTCGGCGACCCTGTCCATCTGGTCGGCGGAGCACTCGCCGGGGACGGCGCCGGGCGCCTTGAGCGAAATATTGACGATGGCGTAGCCGGCGACCTTGTGCGGCCGAAGGTTGTGGCGGGCGAAACGGGCGAGTGCGGGATCCGCCGGCTGCGCCGCGTCCAGCCGGGCCGAGCAGGGCGGCAGAGTCTCGAACGCCACCTTTGTGAACGCGCCGCGGATCCGCGCCAACTCTGCGTCGGGAAGGTCTGCGCGCGCCTTGTCGATCTGCGCCCACTCGTCCTCGACCTGGCGGGCGAACTCCTCGCGGCCCAGGTGCGCGACCAGGATCTTGATGCGCGCCTTGTAGAGATTGTCCCGCCGCCCGGCGCGATTGAACACGCGCAGGATCGCGGTCAGATACGACAGCAGATGGCGCGCCGGCAGCAGCTCGCGGATGGTCGGGGCGACATAGGGCGTACGCCCCAGGCCTCCGCCCACCATCACCTCGAAGCCCAGGGCGCCGTCCCGCGCGCGGCGCAGCTGCAGGCCGATGTCGTGCATCCTGGAGGCGGTGCGGTCCTGCGGCGTCGCCGTCACCGCGATCTTGAACTTGCGCGGCAGGAAGCTGAACTCGGGGTGGCGGGTGGACCACTGGCGGATCGCCTCGGCCCAGACGCGCGGGTCGTCCGCCTCGTCGGCGATGGCGCCGGCATAGGGATCGGCGGTGGTGTTGCGGATGCAGTTGCCGCTGGTCTGGATGGCGTGCAGGTCGTCTTCCGCCAGGGCGTCCATGATGTCGGGCGCATCGCGCAGCCTGATCCAGTGGAACTGGATGTTGGTCCGCGTGGTGAAGTGGCCGTAGCCCTTGTCGTGGTTGCGCGCGATCCAGGCCAGGCGGCGCAGCTGGGCCGCCGAGAGCACGCCGTAGGGGATCGCGACCCGCAGCATGTAGGCGTGCAGCTGCAGGTAGAGGCCGTTCATCAGCCGTAGCGGCTTGAACTGCTCCTCGGTCAGCTCGCCGGAGAGGCGCCGCTCCACCTGGCGCCGGAACTCGGCGGAGCGATCCTGCAGGATCGACCTGTCGATTTCGTCGTAACGGTACACTTGACCTTCCCTTTCAGGCCTTGCGCTGGATGAGGCCGAGACGGCCGGAGGAGCGCGCTGCGCCATGGGCCGCCTGCAGCGCCCGGACCTCGGGGCCGCCCCCGGCCTGCTTTCCGATGTCGGGGTGGATCGTCGGGCCGAGCGCGCGGATCCGCTCGCGGAAGCTCACTGGAACCGGGAGGCCGGCCTCTTGCGCGACTTCGATCAGGTACGGCTCGACCACGAGGCGGCGTTGATCCTGGGCCTGGGCGAGCGCGGCGTCCGCCTGCGCGCGATCCTCGAACACCTCCGCGTCCGCGAAACGGTCCGCCCAGCCGCGTTCGCTCCAGAACACGGCTTCGCCCGTGACGAGGCTGCTGGCTGTGAGCGCCGTGGTCATGCCTGCACCTGGGACAGGGGGGCGGTCGCCTGCTGGCGCGCGACCGGCTCGGCCAGGGCCGCCGTCTCCCCGATCAGCAGGACTGCGGGCCCTTCGAGCGTCGCCGCGACCCCCGCCAGGTCGGCCAGGGTCGTCTGGATGCGGCGCTCGCGCGGGAGGCTTGCCCGCGACACCAGCAGGACCGGGGTCGATGGAGAGCGACCCTCGGCGAGCAGGCGCCAGGCGATCGTCGGGGCGGCGCTGAGGCCCATGTAGACGGCCAGGGTGTGGTTGGGACGGGCGAGGGCCGGCCAGTCCAGGTCGAGCTCCGCCGACTCCACGCTCGACTGCCCGGTGACGAAGGTCACGGATTGGGCCACGCCCCGGTGGGTAAGCGGCGCCCCGGCGCCCGCCGCAGCCGCGAGCGCCGCAGTGACGCCGGGGACGACTTCGCAGGCCACGCCCGCCTCGCGGCAGGCCAGAAGCTCCTCGCCGCCGCGACCGAAGATGAAGGGATCGCCCCCCTTCAGTCGCACCACCTGCAGCCCGCGCCGGGCCAGGGCGATCAGGAGGTTGTTGATGTGCTGCTGGGCGACCGAGGGGCCACCCTTGCGCTTGCCGACATTCATCCGCATCGCGGTGGGCGGCGCCATCGCCAGGATCGCCTCGCCGATCAGGCAGTCATGCAGGATGACATCCGCCTGCTGAAGCAACCGCTCCGCCTTGCGGGTCATCAGCTCCGGATCGCCCGGACCGGCGCCGACGAGCCAGACCTTGCCCGCCGCGTGGCCTCCGCCGCCGTCGAGAGCGATCAATCCGTGAGAGGACCGGGTGTTGTTTCGGGTTGCGTTCCAGGTCACCGCGACACTGCCTTCCAAGCTGGAGCCACCTCCAGGCAGCCCATCGTCGCGATTCACCCCCGCCTCCGCCAACGGAGGATTTCGGTGGTTCCGTTCGCGAAAACTGATCGGTGCGGGGCTCGAGGGCGCACAAGAGTTCAAGCTGCGGCCGGCGAGGACCACGTGACGATCACCTGCGCGCCCTGCCCCGGCGCCGAGGTGATCGAGAGTTCCGCGCCGATGGCGGCGGCGCGTTCGCGCAGGCCCTGGAGCCCAAAGCCGCCCTGGACCCTGGCCGGGTCGAACCCCTTGCCGTCGTCGGTGATGGCGAGCCACACGACGCCGGGAATGGAGGTCAGGCGCACGCGCAGGATCCGGGCGCAGGCATGGCGCGCGGCGTTCAGCACCGCCTCCTGGGCGATCCTGAGAAGCTCGTGGGCGACGTCCCCAGGAAGCGCTGGCGTGGGATCGAGCGCGGCGACGATCTCGACCTGGCCCAGGCGCCGCACGCCCTCGAGCGTGGCCGACAGCATCGCGGTCAGGTCCGCGCAGGGCGACTTGAGCCACGCCATCGCGCGGCGCGTTTCGACCAGGTTCTCTCCGGCGATCTGATAGGCGAGGTCGAGCGCCTGGCTCACCTGCGGCGACAGCTCCGACTGCATCCGCGCCAGCTCGAGCTGAAGCCGGATGGCGGCGAAGCCCTGAGCCAGGGTGTCATGGACTTCCCGCGCAATCCGGCGCCGCTCGGCCATCACCGCGACGCTCGTTCCTGTCGATTCCATCGGGGGATCCGCCGCGTGACGTCTGGGAACCGGCCGTGCAGCCTGACGGGGAAGATGTTCGCTGGACCGCCGTCGCGGTCGCCGCCCGGCTCGCCGTCCTGGATCCAGCGCGCAATCATCGACGACCAACGACATTTCGCAGCCCTATCGTTCGCGGTCCCTGGGCGGCCTCCCTTCCGGCGTTCGGCGTGGGCGGGCGTGGCCCGGGCGATAATCCGATGATGTCGGCTAATATCTCGTGAACCACCCCCGATGGGGCGGGGTCACCGCTCCCTCTTGTGAGGTGCGGACGCGCCGTTGGAGTAGATCACGCGCCGGCCGAAGAGCCGCGCGTCGAGCGACCAGGCGCCGGGCCCCACCATGGCGAGCGCCAGCAGGGCCAGGACCTGCCCGAGGCGGGAGAGCACGACGGCGTCGTTGGCGATCGTCGTCACCAGCACGACGGCCGCGATGGCGACCGCCACGCGCGTCAGAAAGCCTAGCAGGAGGGCGCCGCCTGCCAGAGCCAGCAGGACGCGCGCGAGAAGGTCCAGGCCGTGAACCTCGAAGGCGAGCCGTCCGACGATCAACGCGGCATGCATCCGCATGAGCAGGAAGGCCGCCCCCGCAATTCCCCCAGGGTACGCCATGATCATGGACCCCATTGGCGCCTCAAACCGCGAGGTTCGCCAAGCCTCGAAAGGGGGGCGCCCGGACCCCCCTCCCTCCCTATGATCGCCGCAGGTCCAGGTTCATATTCGCGCTATCGCGCAGGAGCGCGACGGTCATCTGGGAGCGCGCACGCATGCGCCTGGCCGGGGTCATCCTCGCACTGGCGATGGTGTTCCCTTCCCTGCGGGCGCTCGCCCTCGATCCGTCGCGCACGATCGATCAGCTCGGCCACACCCGCTGGACCCTCGCCGATGGCGCGCCAACCAACATCGACGCGCTTGCCCAGACCCCGAACGGCTACCTCTGGATCGGCGCCCGAAGGGGACTCTACCGCTTCGACGGCGTGACCTTCGAGCACATCGCACCCTACCAGGGACCGCACGCGCGGTCCGAGGAGGTTTCGGCCCTGCGGGTGGCGAAGAACGGCGATCTCTGGGTCGGACACTACTGGGGAGGCGTGTCGGTCTTCAGGAACGGACGTCTTTGGGACGCCAATCCCGTACCGGCGAGGGGGGCGGTGGTGCAGATCGTCCAGACCCGGGACGAGGCGATCTGGGTGGGGAGCTATGGCGTCCATCCAGTGGAGCTGAAGCGGTATCTCAACGGCCGATGGGAGTTCATCGAGGGCGGCGAACGCGGTCTGCCCAAGGAACAACTGGAAGATATGCTGGCCGCCCCGGACGGCTCGCTCTGGGTCGCCCTCGCGGACGTTCTCGTGCGCCTGCCGCCGGGCGGAGGGACATTCGAGCGGCTGACGGACAGGATCGGCGGCAACGCGGTGCTGGCTCTGGCGCCTGACAGGCGCGTCTGGGTGGCCGACTCGCTCGGAATCCGTCCGCTGTCGGGTCGGATCGGCGGCGGACCGTCCACCGCGGCCGGTCGAGAGGGGCAGCTTCATTCCCCCGCGCTCATCATCGATCGCCAGGGCGGCGTCTGGAGAACCGAGGGTATAGTCGAAAACGCGCAAGGCGGCCTTGTTCGTATTCGCGACCCGCAGGCGCTCGCGGGAAATCTCCATGCGCGCACGGCGCAGGCAGGACGCGAAACCTTCTCCCAAACGGATGGCCTTTCATCGAACTACGGGAACTCTCTGCTGGAGGATCGTGAGGGCGACATCTGGGTGGGGGGAGTGGGGGGCTTGGACCGGTTCCGGACAGTCGACATCGTCGCCGCCCAGAGGTTCCCCAGCACTGTCGGCGTAGGTGACACGCCCTCCATCCTGCAAGGCGACGCCGACGGGGATGTCTACGGCCTGTGGGCCCGGTCCCTTCACCAGCTCAGCTACGACCGGGGGGTGACAACGGTCAGCGGGGCAGCCGGAACCCCCACGGCGCTGTGCGCCGCGCGGCGTGGCGGGGTGTGGGTGTTCTCCGACCGCGGCGCCTCACTGGTGGAACACGGACGGGTGACGCGGGCGATTCCGGCGCCGGTCCAAGATCGGAACGCCTACCTCGGCGCCTGTGCGGAAGACGGCGTCGGGCGGCTCTGGCTCGGGGTGACGGGCTATGGACTCTATGTGCGTCAGGACGGAGCATGGCGCAGGTTCGACATCAGTCCGGAACGGAAGGCCGTCCCCCCATTCGACATGGGATTGGACCCTCAGGGCCGGCTCCTGATGTATAGCGCCCGGTCCCTCTACCGCGTGGACGGCGACAAGGCCAAGAAGATCTGGGACCAGAACCAGATCTCGATTCACTACATCAACGTCTTCTTCACATCCGGCAACCGGGTCCTGATAGGCGGCGAAGGCGGCCTGGCCGCTTACGACGGAAAGACGTTCAAGGTCCTCACCTCCGCCAGGTTTCCCTTCCTGGCCTTTGTCGCCGGTATCGCCCAGACCCCCGAAGGCGACACCTGGATCCTCGCGGGGCCGCATGTCCTGCGGCTCTCCGCCCGCGACCTCAATCGCGCGCTCGACAACCCGCAGGCGACTCTGGCGCCCCGCCTGTTCGACATCGAGGACGGCTTGCCGGGCGATTCCAATTCCGATCGCACCAACTACGCGGCGATGTCCAGGGACGGCCGCATCTGGCTCTTGGCGTCCGGCGGCCCGGCCTGGATCGACCCGCATCACCTCTACGCCAACCGCATTCCGCCTCCAGTCCTGATCCGGTCGATATCGGCTGACGGACGGGTCTATCCGGCAGCGGACAGGCTGCGGTTGCCGACCGATGTTTCCAGCCTCCAGATCGACTATACGGCGACGAGCCTGATGGCGCCCGAGCGCGTGCGTTTCCGCTACCGGCTGGGCGGCTTCGACAAGACGTGGGTGGACGCGGGCGGCCGACGCCAGGCATTCTACTCCAAGCTGCCGCCCGGACATTACCGGTTCCAGGTGATCGCCTCGAACAATGACGGCGTGTGGAATACCTCCGGCGCCACGGTCCGCGTCGACGTCCCGCCGACCTTCGTGCAATCGATCTGGTTCAAGGTCCTGATCGGCCTGGCCGCGGCCGTCCTCCTGGGGATCGCCTACCGTATGCGGACGAACCAGCTCGCCTCGCGGCTCAAGCTGCGCCTCGAGGAGAGGATCGCCGAGCGTGAGCGGATCGCCCGCGAACTGCACGACACCCTGCTGCAGAGCGTGCAGGGACTGATCTTCCGCTTCCAGTCCGTGGCCTCGCAGATTCCGCGCGAACACCCCACGCGCAATCTGATGGAGGACGCGCTGGACCGCGCCGACGAGGTTCTGGCCGAAGGCCGCGACCGCGTCGTCCGGCTCCGCCGCGCCGCCACGGACCGCACCCTGCCGCAGGTCCTGGAAACCGCCGCCGCGCAGATCCTCGCCGGCTCGGGCGTCGCCTTCCAGCTCACGGTGGAGGGACACCCCCGGGCCCTGACCTTCCTGGTGGGCGAGGAGGTCGTCCGCATCGCCGAGGAGTTCCTCTCCAACACCGTGCAGCACGCGGGCGCCCGGCGCGTGGAGGTCGCGCTGCGCTACGGCCGCAAGGGCCTCGCGGCGCAGCTGAGCGACGACGGCCGCGGGATCGATCCGGACGTCCTGCAGCGCGGCGGCCGCGAGGGTCACTTCGGGCTTCTGGGCATGCGCGAGCGCGCACGCAAGATCGGCGCCGCGCTCACCCTGTCGAGCCGGCCTGGCGCGGGCGTCGAGCTGGTTCTGAACGTCCCGGCCTCCGTCGCCTTCGCCCGCGGCCAGCGGCTCGACCCGCAACCGGAAAGCCCTATCCTCGCGAAAGTCGGAGGCTGACATGACTGAGGCTGGCCGCGCGCGAGCGGTTCGCATCCTGATCGCCGATGACCACGCAGTCGTGCGCGAGGGCCTGGCGTTGGTTCTGCAGTCGTCCAGCGAGATGGAGGTCGTGGGCGAAGCCGGCGACGGCGCGCAGGCGGTGCGCATGTTCCGCGACCTGCGGCCCGACGTCACCCTGATGGACCTGCAGATGCCGGTGATGAGCGGCGTCGACGCCATCGCCGCCATCCGCGCCGAGTTCCCCAAGGCCCGGATCATCGTCCTGACCACCTATGCCGGCGACGCCCAGGCGATGCGGGCGCTGAGGGCCGGCGCGACGGGCTATCTGCTGAAGAACAGCGTGCGCAAGGAACTGCTCGACGCGATCCGGGCCGTCCACGCGGGCCTGCGCTATCTGCAGGCGGACATCTCCGCCGAGATCGCCCTGCACGCCGTGGACGAGCCCCTGACCGCGCGCGAGACGGACATCCTGCGCCTGGTGGCTACCGGCAAGGGCAACAAGCAGATCGCCCATCAGCTCTCGGTCACCGAAGACACCGTCAAAGGTCATCTCAAGAGCGCGTTCGCCAAGCTCGACGTCGCCGACCGAACGCACGCGGTCACGGTGGCCGCAAAACGCGGGATCATCGAGATCTGACCCGCCTCAGAACTCGGCGTGCAGTCTCATGGCGAAGATGTTCGCCGGGCCCCGGTCGCGATTGTAGCCGGGGCTGCTGACCAGCTGGTAGTCCGGAGAGACTGCGCAACCCTTGAGCACGCCGATGGAATAGTAGCTCTCGAGGATCTGCTCCCAGCCCGGACGAGGCGATCGGCAGCGACGGCGAGTGCGCGCGGGTCCTGCAGCAGGCGATAGCGTGTCGCGGCGCCCTGGACGGCTTCATCGCGGAGGTGATCGAGGACCACATCCGCGAACACCTGATGGATGAGTCGGCCCCGAGCGACGACAGGCGCACCCAGGCGGCAGAGGAACTCGTGGAGATCGTCCACTCCTATCTGACCTGAGACGGACAGCCTGCGGCCCCGTCTCGCAAATGTCGTACGGTGGGGTTACCAAGGCGTCATGCAGCGCACTGTGATCCTCGAAGGTGTCGACAACTTTCGCGACTTCGGCGGCTATCCCACCCGGCACGGCCGCCCGATGAGGCGCGGCCGGCTCTACCGCTCCGCCAGCCATGCGAGGGCCACCGATGCGGACCTCGAGGCGATCGCCGCGCTGGGCATCAGCGTCGTGGTGGACCTGCGCCGCAAGCCCGAGCGCGAACGCGATCCCTCGCGCCGCCACCCGGCGTTCGATGGCGTGGTGATCGCCAACGATGAGGAACAGCCGGATTCCTGGCACGAGCACATCCGCACTTCCGACCTGACGCCCGAGTCGTTCCGGCGGTACCTGGCCGATTACTACCGCGCCGCTCCGTTCGAGCCGCGCCACATCGACCTGTTCCGGCGCTACTTCGAGACTCTCGCCGAGACTGACGCAGCGGTGCTGATCCACTGCGCCGCGGGCAAGGACCGCACCGGCGTCCTGGCGGCGCTGACCCACCACGTGGCGGGTGTCGATCCCGAGAACATCGTCGCGGACTACCTGCTGACGAACAACCCGCAGCGCTTCGCCGCGCGCCTGCCGCTGGTCGCCGCGGTGGTCAAGGAGATCAGCGGCCGCGACGCCGACGACGCGACCCTGCTGACCGCCATGGGCGTAGAGGCGGAATACCTCGCCGCCGCCTTCCAGGCGATCGACGAGACCTGCGGTGATGTGGATACCTACCTGGAGACGGTCATCGGCGTGACTGCTCCGATGCGCGAGCGGATCGCCGAACACCTGCTGGAGTAGCCCTCACGACCCTGGGAAGCGGCCGTGCGGCAGGTCACTTTCCTGCATGACAGGCCCTATCGAGGGCGCGCGCCACTCGCCGCGGAAGTCGTAGGCGAGGACATGACACAGGTGGGCCGGCTTTCCGGGCGCGGCGCCGATCACAGCGATCTTCAGGTCACGGTCCATGCCGACCTTGCCGAAGGCCAGCCAAGCCCGTGATGCGCCGGGGCAGAGGGCCGACACAAGCTCCGGCCCCTCGTCCTTCTTCACCACCTCGTAGAGTGACCGTTCGTCCCCCCCGGGCGGGACGAGTGCGGCAAGGCCGCCGCCGCCCAGGGCGCGCGCGTCAGCGGGGCTCAGGTCCGCCGTCGCCTGGGCCACCGTGGAGCGAAGGTTCAGCACCGTGACGCTAAACAGGCCCTGGCGCACCTGCAGGGTCACGGGGCCAGCCGCCTGCTTGGCGCTGTCGTCGGCCGGATCGTAGGAATACAGATGCATAGTGGCCGCCTGCGCCGCGCCAGCGACGGCGATCGGGGCGAGAACGGCGACGGCGAGTCGAATCGATGGTTTCATCGTCAGTATCCGGAAGGCGCGAGGCCTACACGCCTCGCATCGAACCCCGTGAGCTTCCACACGCCGCCTTCGTTGGAGAAGGTCAGCAGGCAGGTCTTGGTCCTGGCGTCGCGGGCGCAGACCTTGCCGTCGTCCACCGGAGTCAGGGCGGCCGCGAGGGACAGCGTCCCGGGAAGCGGCCGGTCGGGCCTGTAGCCATAATAATCGGCGATGGCGCGGAACACGTCCGGCCGCAATACGATTGTGGCCGCTGCATGCGACAGCGGCCCTGAAGCGAGCACGCCCAGGGCCGTCCCCGCCGATCCGAGGCCCGAAGCCTTGGCCCGCTGGACGACGATCCACTGCATCTCCGCCTCGAGCGCGGCGCGGTCCACATGGGCGTCGAAGGCGGCGCGGTCGTCATCGCGGATCGCCACCAGCAAGGTGCGGACATCCCCCGCCGCGGACACGCGCTCGCCGGTCGCGCACGCGCCCAGGCTCGCCAGGGCGGCGAACGTGGCGGATTTGGCCAAACGGACGCGCATTCCCGCCGCTCGTGCCCGACCTTCGTGGCGTGGCGATGGCAGGCGTACGCACCGGAGTGTCGCGGCCGCTGACGCAGGGCGGCCCCAGTCGGTCAATCCGGCCGCGCCGAACCTAAAAGATCGTACGGCCGGCGATGCGGATGTTGTAGATTTGTTCGCCGTTACGGAAGTCGCCGTCGCCTTCAAGAGCGAAGTAGGAAGAGGGCGAGCCCGCGCGGATGGAGAAGCCTACCGTCGCCCAGCCGCCGGAGTAGTTGTCCGGCGTCAGGCTGAAGGGCGATCCACCGTCGAAGGCGGCGACGGTGTCGCCCATTCCGTCCTCGAGCACTTCTTGAATGCCGAATCGGAGCTCGGACTGGAGCCAGGCCTCCTGCCCCCAACTGCGACCCAGGGCCAGTTCCGCAGTGCCCGTCAGGCGGGAATCGTTCTGGCTGTCCACCGTCAGGTCGAAGCCCGGACCGCCGCCCGTTTCGGCATAGCCCCCGGTGTGCATATCCAGGTAATCGGCGCTCAGGATCGGGCGGACATAGAACCGGCCGATGCTCTGCTTGTAAGCCACCTCGAAGTGGCCGTCGTAGAAGAAACCGCTGTAGTGGGCGCGCGCGTTCAGCGTCGTGCCCGACGCCAGGAACTCCCTGTCGCTGTCGAAGAAGGCGCCGCCGAAGCCGCCTCGTGCGGCGAGGGTGAGGTTTCCGATCGAGCGGCGGTAATAGATGCTGGCTTCGATGAGGTTGCCGACCACGCCGCTGCCGCCCTGGGAGGCCGAGGGGATTTCGCTGTCGTTGTAGTAGGCCAGCGTCAGGCCCGTGGCGCCGCCGGCGACGCCCAGGTGCTCCCAGCCGCCAACGATGCCGACCAGCTTGGTGAAGCTGCCGGGGCTGTCGATCCCGCTGCGGTTGACCTGCTCGTTGACCTCCTGCAGCCACAGGCTGGAGCCGGCCGCGCGCCTGCCGTTGTCGGGCGGCGTGGCGGTGAGGCCGGAGACTGCCTCGGCGGCGGCGTCGAGGGCGTCGAAGATGCCCTGGCCCTGGTTGGGCAGCAGCTGGTCATAGACCGAGCGCAGGCCCGACTGAGTCGTCTGCGCCAGCAGGGCGCTCTGGATCGCGGCGTTCTGAGGAGCGGCCGTGAGCACCGCCTGCAAGGCGTTGCCCTCCGCCGTATTGAATCCCAGCTGCGCCGCGGTCTTCTGGGTCACCGTCACGTCGAGCGCGGCCGGGGCGCCGCCGGTCGCCGGAACGTAGCTGGCGTTGGCGAAGTAGAGGAACGGGGCGTTACCCACCGAATTGGTGGCGAAGGTCCCGGCGCTGAGCGTGCCCGAACCGGTGGTCTGCAGAATGGTGTAGGTCTGCTGCGCCACGCCCTGCAGGCTGATCAGGTTGATGCCGACCTGCGCGCCCTGGGCGAAGGTCGAGGCGCCGCCGGTGATGAACTTGGTGTTCGTGCCGTTGAGCGGGTCGGCCGAGACGACCAGCAGGCCGTTGGCGCCGACGCTCACCGAATTAGCGGTGATGACGTTCGGATTGAGGTCGGTGAGCGCGCCGTTGTTGATGTTGATCGTCAGGCGGCCGCTGCCCGAGGCCTGCAGGGAGGCCGCATTGGCGAAGCCCGCCGCGTAGTTGGTGGCGTTGTTCGGAGCCTCTTCGATCGCGCCGAAGACCTCGGCGCAGGTTACGCCCGTGCAACTGGAGGCGTTGCCACCCCCGTTGGTCCCGTCGATGGTGAGGGTATTGGCGCCCGTGCCCAGGTTGAGGATCGGCGCCGTGACCGTGCCCGAGTTGATCGTCACGGTCGTGCCGCCGCTGCCGAAATAGACGTTGCCGACGATCGACGGCGTGAGCGCGCCGACCGGGCGCCAGAGGGTGGGAAAGTCTACCGGGTCCTGGGCGGTGGAGACGGTGTTGAGGGCTTCGTAGGCGACGTTCTGGAAGCTGACGATCTGGCCCACTGTGTAGGTGTTCGTCTGAACATAGGGCGCCGAGGTCGGCAGGGTCGTGTTGGCGCTCTGGGTCAGGGTCTGGTGGCCCGCGCCCTGCGACACGTCGATGGCCACCACCGAGCCGACCGGCATCTGCTGGCCCAGTTCGGTCTGGGTGGCTTCCGCCAGGATGGTGCCGGTGTTGACGATGTTGGACACGCTGCCGGACCGGTCGACGATTGCGCCCACCTGGGTGGCGCCCGGGCCGCCGGTGCCGGTGATGTTGGCCTCGATCGTGCTGTTGTTGACGATACTGGTGACGTTGGCGCCCTGCTCCAGCAGGATGCCGTAGACATTGACCGGAGCGAAGCCGTTGGTCCCGGGGGTAGCCGTCACCTGGATCGAGGTGGCGAAGATCGAGCCGTCGTTGACGATCTGCGGCGTGATCCCACCGGACAGGAAGTGGATCGCCGTGGCGCTCGCCTGCTCGGCTTGGCCTTCGATGAGGCCGGTGTTCAGGATGCCGCCCGCAATGGTGGCGGTATGGGTGGTGTCGGTGGGGCCGATGCCGATCTGCAGGCCGGTGCCCGAGATCTGTCCGCCGATGTTGGGGGTCGTGATCGGGTCGAAGACCCCTTCGCCAATGACGCTGCCCTGGATCACCAGGCCGTAGCTGTTGGCGCCGCCGATGACCATCGTGCCATTCGAGCCGGGCACCAGGATCCCGTTGCCAGGTCCGACCACGCCCAGAAAGGCGTTCTGGCCCGGCGTGCCGATCACCAGGGCCGGCGCCTGGCCGAACACCGTCACCGAACCACTCGTCTGCTGGGCGTCCGGCACGCCGTTGCCGTCAAGGTCGGGGTCGGTGGTCGAGATGATGAGCGGCGGCGCGCTGATGATCACGCCGCCGTTCACCGTCCCGCCGACGGTGATAGCCGAGCCGCTCTGCTGCAGCTCCTGGGCCGTGTAGGTCGCCTCAATGGTGGGATCGGTGCCGCGGGTAGTGGTCCGATAGCCGGTCGCGCTGACGGTTCCGGAGACGTTGATCGTGCCGCCGACCGTCCCGTTGATCACCGCCGCCTGGGTCCCGACCCCGTTGGCGTCCTGGCCGCCGTTGGCGTTGATCGTGCCGATCTGGATATTGCCGCCGACACCGCCGTTCTTCCCGATGAAGAGGCCGATCGAGCCGTTCCCGAGGACGTCGATCGAGCCGTTGGTCACGGTGACGGCCGTGCTCGAGGTGAAGGTGGTCGGCGAGACCGTCTGCATCAGGAACGAGCCGGTGATCGGCGCCTCGATATCGACGCCGAACGAATCGTTGCCGTGCACCGTCAGAGCGCCGGTGGTGGTGATCCCGCCATCGAAGCTGCCCGGCCCGACCACCTGGATGCCGGTCCGGTTGCTGCCCTGGGCGTAGACCCCGGTGAGCAGGCCGTTGTTGTTGTCGGTGGCGGCCGTGTACGATTCAGTGACCAGGATCGAGCCGGTGCTGGTGAACGAGCCGGTGTTGCCGCCGACCAGCTGCACGCCCGTCGCGGGGCTCACGTCGGTCGAGCCGATCTGGCCCTCATTGGTCACCACAGTGTCGCTGTTGACGGTCACCGCCGCGCCGGGCGCGGTCAGCCCGACCGAGCCGCTGGAAGTGATATCCACTGTGGAGGCGGGCGCACCGTTGTTGGCGGTGGCGGTGACCACTGGCGTGGTGGTCGCGCTGCTGATCGAGACCTGCGCATCCGCGGCGCTGACGGCGAGAATCAGAGGCGCGAGGCTGGCGGCTGCGGCGAGGAGTTTTCGAGTCATGATCTGCTAGGAAACTCTCACTCGCCCCGATCGCCGCCCCAGCATGGGGCCTGCGCAATACGACCGCATTTGGGCCGATTTCAAGCCGCGCGGGCCAGTCGGTCCATCTGTCACGCCTGCGATACACGCGCAGCGTCAGATGGGGTACCATAGAGAATCAAGAGTTTGGCTCCCTCCGTCCGATGAGCGACACAGCCGAGACGCAAGGCGACGGCAATCGGGCCTGGCGCCGGCTCGCCATCAGTACGGCGGCAGGCGTGGCCGCGCCGATCGTCATGGCCGTCGCGGGCGTCGCCTCGCCGCTCGCCGCGGTCCTCGCCGCAGTTGCGGTGGGCGCTGTGGGACTCGTGGTCGCCGTCTATTCGCGGACGCGGCGCCCGCCGGATCCACCCCCGCCCGCCGATTCGCCGCGCCCGACCGGCCCGTTCGCCGCGGTGCTCGAGCAGCTTCCCGATCCCCTTCTCCTGATCGAGGGCGGCGCCCGCGACGAGCCCACGAGCCGCCGCTTCCTGTTCGCCAACGTCGCGGCGCGCGACCTGCTGCGGATCCAGCGCCCGAACGGACTTCTCGCGACCGCCATCCGCGCGCCCGACGTGCTCGACGCGGTCGAGGAGGCGCTCTACGAGCGCCAACCTGGCCACGCCGTCTATGAGCTGCGCGGCGTCCAGGATCGTGTCTGGCGCGCGCGCGCCCTGCCCCTGACCCATGCGGGGACGACGGGCCGGCTGGCCGTGCTCTGGCTGCGCGATGAGACCGAGATCCGGCGGATCGAGCGCACCCGCGCCGACTTCCTGGCCAACGCCAGCCACGAGTTGCGCACGCCCCTGGCCTCGCTCAGCGGCTTCATCGACACTCTGCGCGGCCATGCGCGGGAGGACGCAGCCGCGCGCGAGCGGTTCCTGACGATCATGCACGGTCAGGCCGAACGGATGCGCCGGCTGATCGACGATCTGATGAGCCTCTCGCGCATCGAGCTGGGCGAGCACATCCCTCCCGCCGGCATCGTCGACCTGGGCCTGCTGGCGCCCGACGTGCTGGACGCCCTGGCGCCGCTGGCGGCCGAACGCTGCGTCACCTTCGAGTCCGACCTGCCGGCGCCCGGCGTGGCCCTGGCCGTCGCCGACCGCGACCAGATCATGCAGGTCCTCCAGAACCTGGCGGAGAACGCCGCCAAATACACGGCGCGAGGGGCGACGGTTAAGGTGCAGGTCATCGCGGGCCTCGGCCTTACGGCCGCGGCGACCCCCGTGGCGGGCCTCAGCGCCTATTTCTCCCTGCTCACGCCCGAGCACGCACTCGGCCGCAACTATGTCGCGGTCCGCGTGCGCGACTTCGGCGCGGGCATCGCCCGCAGCCACCTGCCGCGCCTGACCGAACGATTCTACCGCGTGGAAGGCCAGAAGGCCCGCGAGCGGCCCGGCACGGGTCTCGGCCTGGCGATCGTCAAGCATATCGTGAACCGCCATCGGGGCGGTCTGCTGGTGGAGAGCGAGCCCGGCGAGGGATCGATGTTCACGGCCTACTTTCCCATGGCGCCGGCCCTGCAGCCCGCCGAACCACCCACGGGGTTGACGGGTTGATGCGCGCGGACCCAAAGCCTCGCCTCGCATGAACATCCTCGTCGTCGGCCAGGGCGGCCGCGAACACGCCCTCGCCTGGAAGATCGCCCGGTCGCCGTTGGTGACCCGGCTGGTTTGCGCGCCGGGCAACCCGGGCATGGCCGAGCTCGCCGAGCTGCGACCGGTGGCGGCGACCGACGTCGCCGGCCAGGTCGCCGTGGCCCGGGAGATCGCCGCCGATCTGGTGGTGGTCGGGCCGGAAGCGGCGCTGGAGGCGGGCCTCGCCGACGCCCTCGCGGTGGCGGGGATCCCCTGCTTCGGCGCCTCGGCGGCGGCGGCGCGAATCGAGACCTCCAAGGCTTTCATGAAGGGGTTCGCCCGTCGCCGCGGCCTGCCCACGGCTGACTTCGAGGTGGCCGAGAGCCTGCAAGCGGCGGAAGCGGCGCTGGCGCGTCGCGACCCGCCGTTCGTGGTGAAGGCCGATGGCCTGGCCGCCGGCAAGGGCGTGGTCATCGCCGACGATCGGAAGGACGCTCTCGACGCCGCGCGGACCATGTTGAGCCAGGCAGGCGCCAAGGTGGTGATCGAGGAGTTCATGACCGGCGAGGAAGTCTCGCTCTTCGTCCTCAGCGATGGGCGGACGACGGTCCCGTTCGGCTCGGCCCAGGACCACAAGCGCGCCTTCGACGGGGACGTCGGGCCCAATACCGGCGGCATGGGCGCCTACGCGCCCGCGCCGGTCTTCACGCAGCCGATCGAGGCGCGGGCGATGTCGGCCATCGCCGAACCCACGATCGCCGGTCTCGCGGCCGAAGGCGCGCCCTATCGCGGCGCGCTCTATGTGGGGCTGATGCTCACCGCCACGGGCGCGCGCCTGGTGGAATTCAACGCCCGCTTCGGCGATCCCGAAACCCAGGTGCTGATGATGCGGCTGGACAGCGACATCGTTCCCTACCTGATTGCTTGCGCGAGCGGCGGGCTCGAGCGCCTGCCGCCGCCGGCGTGGAGCAGGGACGCGGCCATCTGCGTCGTCCTCGCCGCCCGCGGCTATCCCGGCTCGCCCCTCGGCGGCACGCGGATCGGCCTGCCCGCCGGGGGCCTCGGCGAGGGCGTCGCCGTGTTCCACGCCGGCACCGCGCTGCGCGACGGAGACCTCGTGGCGGCTGGAGGGCGGGTGCTGAATGTGTGTGCGCGCGCGCCGACCCTGGCTCAGGCGCGGGAGCGGGCCTACGCCGCCATCGCCCGCATCGACTGGCCCGACGGGTTCCACCGCGCCGACATCGGCTGGCGGGCGCTTTCCGTCTCGTCGCAGTCCGGCTAGGAGACCTTCGAACAAGCGTTTGGTTCGGAGGGACCGCCATGGCTGCAGACAACGCCACGGAAGAGCAGGCCCGCGAGCAGCTCAACACCGGCACCAAGCCCGTCGTCGAATCCCACCGCTTCGATGAGGGGGCGCTGGCCGAGTGGATGAAGGCCAACATTCCCGAATTCAAAGGGCCGATGGAGGTCCGCCAGTTCAAGGGCGGCCAGTCCAACCCGACCTACCAGTTGGTCACGCCCGACCGGAAATACGTCATGCGCCGCAAGCCGCCGGGCAAGCTCCTGCCCTCGGCGCACGCCGTGGATCGCGAGTTCCGGGTGATCTCGGCCCTCTATCCCACGGGCTTTCCCGTCGCGAAGCCGTACGGCCTGTGCACGGACGAAGCCGTCATCGGCACCATGTTCTACGTCATGGACATGGTCGAGGGCCGCATCCTCTGGGATCAAACCCTTCCGACCTATGCCCCGGCGGAGCGCCACGCCATCCACATGGCCGCCCTCAAGACGATGGCCGACCTGCACAACACCGACTACAAGGCCGTCGGCCTCGAAAGCTTCGGACGCCCCGGGAACTACATGGCCCGGCAGATCGACCGCTGGACCAAGCAGTACAAGGCCTCCGAAACCCAGCACATCGAGACCGTCGAGCGGCTGATCGAGTGGCTGCCGCGGACCGTGCCCGAGGACGACCAGACCACCATCGTCCACGCCGACTACCGGTTGGACAACGAGGTGATGCATCCCACCGAGGCGCGCGTCATCGCCGTCCTGGACTGGGAGCTGTCGACGCTGGGCAATCCGCTCGCCGACTTCTCCAACCTGCTGATGCAGTGGGTGAACGGGTCGATCTCGCACATCCCCGACCTGAAGGCCCACGGAATTCCGACGATAGACGAATACGTGGCCGAATATTGCCGGCTCACCGGGCGCAGCGGCCTTCCGGACCTCAACTGGTACTTCGCCTACAACATCTTCCGCCTGGCCGGGATCGTGCAGGGCATCGTCGGCCGGGCACGCGACGGCACGGCCAACAGCCCGCAGGCGGCGGCCATGGCCGAGCGCGTGCCCGCTCTCGGCGAGGCGGCCTGGAAGTTCGCCCAGCTCGCGGGCGCGTAACCGCCGCGACGGCGACTAACCGTTACTGGCTGGCGGCGGTCCGGTTTTCTTCCGCCAGGATCATGTCCGCGAGGTGCTCCAGGCGCTGGTTGATCTGGCGGCGCTGGTCGGGGTTGAGGGTCCCGCCATTGGAACGGCGGAAGCCATCGTCCATCGCCTGGATTTCATGCAGGTGCGCCATGTCGCGATTGGCCTGGTCCTGGGTGATAGAGCCGTCGCCGACCCGGCTACGGATACGCTGGTCCATCCACTGCTCACGCTCCTGGGTGTTGCGCCGGTTCTCCCAGGTGGTCAGATTGTCGTTGGGCGCGACCTGCACGCCGGGAGGCGGCCCATAGTGGTTTTCGTCATAGGCGCCCGCCGGCTGGGCGCTCGCCAGGCTCGGCGCCAGCGCCGCGGCGGCGAGACCCGCGAGGACCAAGGATTTCAGCATTCTCTTGTTCTCCATTCGCTCCGGCGGCCGGACCGCGGGAGCCTGGCGTTGAGACTCGCCAGGGAACACGCCGGAGACAGGCCGCCCACGAGGGCCCGCGCCGGCTGATCGGCGAAGCCCTGGTACAAATAGGCGCCAGAGAAGCTCGAAGTTCCCTGAAGATCCTCGACAAGGCCGGATTGGTCGCCCGTAGACCCAGCCGGCGGAAGCGAATCAGCGGTCCTGAGGGAGTCCCGCGGCCCGCGCCAGGCCGTCCAGGCGCGCCTCGATGTCCTGGTGCTGCGCGGGGGTGAGGCGCCCGTCCCCGCTGCGATAGTCGGCGTCGATGGCGGAGATCTCGCTCAGACTTCGCAGGTCCTGGCGGCCTGCGCGCCGGGCCAGGCTGCCGTCGTCGAGCCATCGCTCCAGCTCCGCCTGCATCTGCAGCTCGCGCGCCCGCGTGTCGCCGGGGGCGGGTGGCGGCGCGGCCTGGGCCACCCATTTGCCGTCCGGACCGACATAGCCGTAGTCGGTGCTCCGGTATGACACCCACTGGCCCTTGTCATCGTAATAGCCGTAGCGGTTCTGGCCGCAGTGTGCGCTCGCCCGCCCGATGAGCGCGCCGGCGGCCGCGCCGCCCGCCCCTGCGCCCACGGTCGCCCCTGTGCCCCCGTGGCTCGCCAACGAGCCGACGATGGCGCCCACGCCCGCGCCGACCAGCCCCCCGACCACCTCGTCCGCCCGCTTCTCCCTCAGGCAGTCCGGATCCGACTGGGCGTGGACGACGGCTGGGATCAGCGCCGAGATGACGGCAGACAGGAACGCGCGCGACATGCCCGGATTTGTAGCGTCTCAATCTGTTCCGGTGAACGGGTCGAAGCCCAGGATCTGCGCCAGTCGCCGGGCCAGGTCCGGCGGATAGACAGCCTCCTCGCAGATGTGGAGCTCCTCGAGCGTCCACCAGCGGATATCGTCGACGAACTCGCGTTCGAGGGCGACCCAGCCGTCCCTCGAGGGTTCTCCGCCGGCGCAGCGGGCGACCATGAAGGCCTCGCGAATCAGGACGGGCCGCCCCTTGCGGTCGCTGAAGGTCTGCTCGTTGCGCCACAAGACCGGCCCGATCTCCAGAGGCTCCCAACCGGTCTCCTCTCGGATCTCGCGCCAGGCGGCCGTGGCTTCGTCCTCACCCGGCTCGATCCCGCCCCCGACCGTGAACCACGCCCCGGGCGCCGAGGGGGCGCTGGGAAGACGTCCCTTCATGAGCAGGATGCGGTCCTGCGGATCCAGGAGCAGGACCCGCGCGGTCGCGCGTTCACGCATCGCCGCGCGCCTCCAGCCGTCGCTTGACCTCCTCGGCCAGCGTCTTGATGTCGAGCGGCTTGGCCAGGAAGCTCACCTCGCTCTGCTCCTCCAGCAGGTCCGAGACCTCGGCCTCCGCATAGCCCGAGACGAACAGCACAGGGGCTCCGGCCAGGAACGGCCGCGCTGCGGCGAGAAGGGCGGGGCCGTCCATGCCCGGCATGATGACGTCGGAGATCATCAGGTCGATGGCGCCGGCATTGGATTTCACCAGTTCGAGCGCCGCCTCGCCGTCGGCCGCCTCGAGCACCTCGTAACCGCGCGCGCGAAGGAGCCGGGCCGTGATGCCCCGGACGAGGGCCTCGTCCTCCACCAGCAGCAGGCGGCCCTGACCCGAAAGATCCCGGCTGGCGGGGCGCAGCTCGGCCGGCGGGGGAGTCTCCACGCGCAGGGGCTGGACATAGGGCGGCAGGAAGACGCGGAACCTCGCGCCTTCCCCGGGCGCGGAGTCGGCCACGATCCAACCCTCCGCCTGGCGCACGATGCCGTAGACGGTGGCGAGACCCAGGCCCGTACCCTCGCCGGCCGGCTTGGTAGTGAAGAACGGCTCGAAGATGGCGTTGCGGATCTCCGGCGGGATGCCCGGGCCGTTGTCGGCGACCTCGATCATCGCCAGCTCGGCAGGCGCGTCGCCGACGAAGCCCAAGGCGGCCGCTTCGACGCCACTGATGCGGCGGGCGCTGAGCACGATGCGTCCTCCGGCTGCCGCGCCGATGGCGTCGCGGGCGTTCACCACCAGATTCATCACCGCCGTCTCGAGCTGGCCCCGGTCCATGCGCACCGGCGGCAGCTGCTCGTCATAAGTTGCGGCGAGGGCAACGTTCTCGCGCAGCAGGCGCCGCAGAAGGACCTCGAAGTCGCCGAGCGTCTCCGCCAGGTCGAGCACCTCGCGCTTGACGGTGGCCTTGCGGGAGAAGGTCAGGAGCTGGCGGACGAGATCGGCCGCGCGCGCGACGGTCGTGCGGATCTCGCTGAGACTCTCATAGGCGGGATCGCCGAGGGGGTGGCGCTGGAGCAGATCCTCGACCCGCAGGCGGATGGCGGAAAGCAGGTTGTTGAAATCGTGGGCGACGCCGCCGGCGAGCTGGCCCACCGCCTCCATCTTGTTGCGCTGCGCGAGCTGCTGCTGCATCGCCCGCTGCTCGGTGACGTCGGCCATGTGCACGATCACGGCTCCCGCAGCGCGGGTCAGGCGAAGCTGGGCCGAATCGTCGGGTCGCGCGCCGATCGTCACGTCGATGAGGCCGGCGAAGGGATCCGCCACCGGCCCTGCCGGCGTCACGAGCTCGCCAAGGCGCGAGCCGGCCGCCTGGCGCCCGACGAGGCGGTCGAAGGCGGCGCTGGCGTCGAGCACCTGTCCTTCGAATGGGAGTTCGCCATCCACGAGCGCGACTGCGAAGGGCGCTGCCGCCAGGACCGCCGCCGCGCGCGATCCGGCGACGCCCTCCAGGTCCTGCAGTTTCACCAGGAAGAGTTCGGGCGCCGCCAGACTGACCCGCGCCGTTCGTTCCAGGCCGGGAAGCCGCAGTCTGCCCTCCCCCGCGCCGTCGCGCCGCGCGGCGCGGAACGCCCCGTAGACGTCCTCGCCGCCAAGCCGCCCCACCCCGCCAGCGAGATCCCGCCACTGGCGGTTCGCCAGGATCACGCGTCCGGCGAGATCGCAGACGGCCGCAGGCTGTCCCATGGCCTCGAGAAGGACCTGGGGCAGAGGTTGGGCCTCCGAGCGGCCGAGGCTGGGTAGTCGCAGGCGCATCACTCCTGCCACCGCCATTTTGACCGGTTTTGGGACCCTCCCTTAAACTCCGTCATTTCCGCCTGATCCGCGCGTCCAGCCAGCGCGCCGCCGCTGTCGGGGTGAGTTTGTCCGTCGTCCGGTCCACGCTGTAGTTCGCCTGTCGCATCATCTGCACCGAAATGGCGCCCACCAGGGGAGAAAGGGCGCCGATCAGGCGGGCGTCGTTGGCGTGGCGGGGCGAAACGAGGATCACCGCATCGTAGGGCGGCAGGGCGCGCCTGGGGTCGCTCAACACGACCAGGTGTTGGGCGGCGATCCGGCCGTCGCTCGAAAAGGCGGAGATGACGTCCACCTGGCCATCCTCCAGGGCGTTGTACATGAAGGTGGGCTGATAGGCCGTGCTCGACCTGAACCTCAGTCCGTAGGCGCGCCGGAGATCCGTCCATTCGGGGCGCGAGAGGAATTCGAGATCGGACCCGAGCCTGAGATCCGGGGCCCGGGCCTCCAGATCGGCGATGGTCGAGATGCCCAGCTCCCGCGCCCGCTCCGGCCGCATGGCCAGCACATAGGCGTTCTCGAATCCCAGCGAGCCCAGCAGCCTCACGTGGTCGCGGCGGCCCAGGATGGCGGCGAGATCGCGCAGCACCGCCTCACGCCCGGGATTGTCGCGACGGCCGATCACGTTGGTCCACAGCGTTCCGGAATAGTCGACATAGGCGTCGATCTCCGAGGCGGCCAGGGCGCGGTAGGCGGTCGCCGAGCCGAGGTCCTCCTTCAGGCGCGCGCGCGCGCCGGTCGCGTCGAGCCTTTGGGCCATCAGCTCGCCGAGGATGTACTGCTCGGCGAAGTTCTTGGTCCCGATCCGATAGCCCGCCCTCGCGTGGCCGGCCGCCAGGGGCGAGAGGGCCGCCGCGGCGCCCAGCGCCAGGCCAAGGACTCCGCCCCAGATCCGCAGGCGTGAGCGCCCAGCAAGGCCCGACTCGATCAGGCCCAGCAGCTGGTCTGCGGCCAGGGCTAGACCGGCGGAGGCGAAGCAGCCGAACAGGACGAAGACCCAGTTCTCCGTCTGCAGGCCAAGGAAGATGTAGTTGCCGAGGGATGTCTGGCCCACGGGGGTGGCGAGGGTGGCCGCGCCGATCGTCCAGACGGCCGCGGTCCGCGCGCCGGCCATGATCACCGGCGCCGCCAGCGGCAGCTCGACCCAGAAGAGCCGCTGCCACCCGGTCATGCCCATGCCCTGGGCCGCCTCCGACGCGGCTGGATCGACCCCGCGGATGCCCGCGACGCCATTCCGCAGGATCGGCAGCATCGAATAGAGCGTGAGCGCCAGCAGCGACGGCAGGAATCCCAGCGCCGGGAAACCCGCGCCAAAGAGCCTCCGGGAGATGGTCGAGAGGGCGAGGAGGACAGGATAGAAGAGCGCGAGCAGGGCGAGGCTCGGGATCGTCTGGATGAGGCTGGCGGCGAACAGGCTGGGCCAGCGGACTGCCGGACTGCGGCTCGCGACCACGGCGAGCGGGAGGCTGACAGCGAAGCCGAGGGCGAGCGCACAGACGCTCAGCAACACGTGTTGCGAGAGGTAGTCTGGAAGCAGGCGCCAGGCCGCCGCCCACCGATCATCCATCGGCCGACCCGCGAGCCAGGGCCTCGAGTCGCCTCGCCTGCTCCATCGGGGTCGCCATCATCGCGCGCACCCGCCCGTCGCCGTCCGCGCGCATCACCGCCCGCGGCGTCCCGTCGGCGAGGATCCGCCCCTCCCCCAGCACAAGGATCCGGTCGGCCAGGAGCAGGGCCTCGGTCACGTCATGCGTGACCATCACCGTGGTCAGCCCCAGACGCTCGTGCAGGGCGCGATAGTCGCGCCCCAGCGCATCGCGAGTGATCGGATCGAGGGCCCCGAACGGCTCGTCCATCAGCATCAGTCGGGGACCCGCCGCCAGGGCGCGGGCGACGCCCACCCTCTGGCGCTGCCCGCCCGAGAGCTCGGCGGGCAGTCGTGCGCCGACTTCCGCCGGCAGGGCCGTGAGCTCGAGCAGTTCGGCCGTTCGCGCCGCGGTCCGCGCACGGTCCCACTGGGCCAAGCGTGGCCCCAGCGCGATGTTCTCCGCCACCGTCATGTGCGGCAGCAGGCCGATTTCCTGGAAGACGTAGCCGATCCGCCGGCGCAGCGGCGCGAGTGGCCCGGCGCCGACCACCTCGCCATCGACCCGGACCACGCCCGCGTCCGGCGTCACCAGGCCGTTGATCATCTTGAGAGTCGTCGTCTTGCCGCTGCCCGAGCCGCCGAGCAGGGCGACGAACTGGCCCTCTGCGACCTCGAAGGAAAGCGGTCCCACGACGGTGCGGCCGCCGAAGCGTTTCTC
This sequence comes from Caulobacteraceae bacterium, assembly GCA_036276055.1. Classification (GTDB taxonomy): domain Bacteria; phylum Pseudomonadota; class Alphaproteobacteria; order Caulobacterales; family Caulobacteraceae; genus Acaudatibacter. The sequence continues at coordinate 13,761 of DATBEN010000017.1, read as the reverse complement.
CACACGATCGAAGGCGATCATCCCCTTGATCCTCCTCCGCGAAGCGGGGGAGGGGGACCACGAAGTGGTGGAGGGGGCGGCCGCACCCCGGGCGAATCCGGCGGACTCGGGGCGCGCCGGACGCTGTACGCAATCACGAACCCCGCCCCCTCCACCCCTTCGGGGTCCCCCTCCCCCATTCCGCTGCGCGTCATGGGGGAGGATCGATCAGGCGCGAAGGGCGCTGGACACCCGATCGGGCCCAAGGGCGTCGAGGGCGCCGCGGACGATGCCTTCCGCGTCCAGACCCGCCAACGCGTACATCGCTTCGGGCTTGTCCTGGTCCTGGAAGATGTCGGGCAGGGTGAGCGTACGCACCTTCAGCCCCCGATCCAGGGCGCCGTGCTCGGCCAGGGCGTGGAGTACGAAGGCGCCGAAGCCTCCGATCGAGCCTTCCTCCACCGTCACGAGAGCCTCGTGCTCGCGCGCCAGGCGCAGGATGAGATCCACGTCGAGCGGCTTGGCGAACCGGGCGTCGGCCACGGTCGCGGAGAGCCCTCGCGCCGCCAGCATGTCGGCCGCCTTGAGGCTGTCGGCCAGGCGCGTGCCGAAGGAGAGGATCGCCACCGCCGAGCCTTCCCGCACGATGCGGCCCTTGCCGACCTCGAGCGGCTCCGCCAGGTCGGGGATCGCAACGCCCACGCCGTCGCCGCGCGGGAAACGGAAGGCGCTCGGCCGGTCATCGATCGCTACCGACGTGGAGATCATGTGCGCCAGCTCGGCCTCGTCGGCGGCGGCCATGATCACGAAGCCGGGCAGCTGGCCCAGATAGCCGACGTCGAAGCTGCCGGCGTGCGTAGCGCCGTCAGCGCCCACCAGTCCGGCGCGGTCGATGGCGAAGCGCACCGGCAGGCCCTGGATCGCCACATCGTGAACGACCTGGTCGTAGCCGCGCTGCAGGAAGGTCGAATAGATTGCGGCGAAAGGCTTCATGCCATCGGCCGCCAGGCCGGCCGCGAAGGTCACGGCGTGCTGCTCGGCGATGCCGACGTCGAAGGTCCGGTCAGGGAACCGCTTGGCGAAGATGTCGAGCCCGGTGCCCGAGGGCATGGCGGCGGTGACGCCGATGATCTTGTCGTCGCGCTCGGCGTGCTTGATCAGCTCGTTGGCGAAGACCTTGGTGTACTGCGGCGCGTTGGAGGCCGCCGGCTTCAGCTGCTGGCCGGTGACGACGTCGAACTTGACCACGGCGTGGAGCTTGTCCGCGGAGGCCTCGGCCGGCGGATAGCCCTTGCCCTTCTGGGTGACCACGTGAATCAGCACGGGGCCGTCGTTGATCTTCTTGACGTTCTCGAGCACAGGCACGAGGTGCTCCATATTGTGGCCGTCGATCGGGCCCACGTAGTAGAAGCCGAGCTCCTCGAAGAAGGTGCCGCCGGTGGCCATGCCACGGGCGTACTCCTCGGCCTTGCGGGCCATGTCCTTGAGTGGCCGAGGCAGGCGGCGCGCGACGCCCTTGCCCAGCTTGCGGACCGTCTGGTAGGCGCCGCCGGACACGAGGCCGGCCAGATAGGCGCTCATGCCGCCGACCGGCGGGGCGATCGACATGTCGTTGTCGTTGAGGATGACGATCAGGCGCCGCGTTGTCGTCGCCGCGTTGTTCATCGCCTCGTACGCCATGCCCGCGCTCATCGAGCCGTCGCCGATCACTGCGATCACGGCGTTGTCGTCGCCGCGCCGGTCGCGGGCGACGCAGAAACCGAGCGCCGCCGAGATGGAGGTCGCCGCGTGGGCCGCGCCGAAGGGGTCGTAGGGGCTCTCCGAGCGCTTGGTGAAGCCCGAGAGGCCGCCGGCCTGGCGCAGAGTGCGGATGCGCGGACGGCGACCGGTGAGGATCTTGTGCGGATAGGCCTGATGGCCCACGTCCCAGATGAGGATGTCGCGCGGCGTCTCGAAGACGTGGTGCAGGGCCACGGTCAGCTCGACCACCCCCAGACCTGCGCCCAGGTGTCCGCCCGTCGTGGAAACCGCCTGAACGGTCTCGTGACGGAGTTCGTCAGCCAACCTCTTCAGGTCGGCGACCGACAGGTCGCGGATGTCCGCAGGGTCCGAGACCGTGTCGAGGAGAGGGGTCGATGACAACATTATCCAACCTGTGAGGAACGTCTGGCGCGCGCCTTGCGATCAATTTCTGGCGCCGCGTCGTCGGTTTGTTCCGGATTCCAAGCCGATCACGACTTACGGTCCAGTACGAAGTCAACCGCCGCCCGAAGGAATCGCCCCCGTTCCCCGAACGGATCAAGATGGGCCTTGGTCTGGGTCACCAGATGGGTGATCCGCTCCTTGGCCGCATCGACGCCGAGCAGCGTCACATAGTTGGCTTTGCCTCGGACGGCGTCCTTTCCGCCTGCGGCCTTGCCCAGCGAGGCCGTATCGCCCTCAGCGTCCAGCACATCGTCAACAATCTGATACGCAAGGCCGATGTCCCGGCCAAACGCCATCAGAGCCTGACGCTCGGCATCCTTGGCCCCCGCCATGGCCAGCGGCAACTCGAAAGCACAGGCGATCAGCGCACCGGTCTTCATCCGTTGCATTCGCGCCACGGCGCCCAGATCGCCGCGCACGCCGAGCAGGTCGATCATCTGTCCGCCGCACATCCCCTGGGCGCCTGAGGCGACCGCCAGGCGACGCACGAGCTCGGCGCGCACGGATCCATCCTCGTGCGTATCGGGGTGGGCCATGATCTCGAAGGCCACGGTCAGGAGCGCGTCGCCCGCAAGGACCGCGGTCGCCTCGTCATAGGCCTTGTGGACGGTCGGACGGCCCCGCCGCAGGTCGTCGTCGTCCATGCAAGGCAGGTCGTCGTGCACGAGGCTGTAGGCGTGGACGCATTCGAGGGCGCACGCGGCGCGCAGCACCGAGCGCTCGGGCAGCTCGAACATGCGGCCCGTCTCCAGCGCGAAGAAAGGCCGAAGGCGCTTGCCCGGACCCAGCGCCGCATAGCGCATCGCCTCGGTCAGGCGGGATTCGGGACCGTCCGCACGCGGCAACAGTTCATCGAGCGCCACCGTGACGAGGTCAGCGGCCTCCGCCACGCGGCGGGAAAAATCTTCGGACCCCACGTCAGGCGAACTCGGCCGGCTCGACGCCAACGGCCCCGGAAGGACCCTGGATGATCTTCTCCACCTTGAGCTGCGCAGCCTTCAGCTTGGACTCACAATGAGCCTTCAGCAGCGCTCCCCGCCGGTAGACGTCCACAGCTCGCTCCAGGTCCGCGTCGCCCGATTCCAGTTCCGCAACGATCCGCTCGAGCTCGAGCAGGGCCTGCTCGAACGAGAGGGCGGCGATCTGGGCGTCTTCGTCGTCAATCATCACTTTCTTCACATCTGGTCGCCGCAGCGGCTGCAAACTAGTGGCGAGCTTCACGGAATCGAAGCCCTAATTGTCACGCCCCGCAACGTAAAGTTCGCTATCGAACTAAAACTGAGGCGTTTTCAACGGAGTACGCCGGCGCTCGATATCGCCGGCGGAACCTGGCGAGCGAGCGGTCTCCCCGCCCGGTCCCGCGCCTCCGCCGGGCGGCTCGAAGCGACGGGCGCACCAGTAGCGGAAGCCCTGGTCGAGCGTGCGGCGCCAGCCCTGCCGCTCCAGGACCGAACCGATCATCAGGTTGAAGTAGCCATGGGCGATGACCAGCACTGTCTCGCCGCGGGCGGTCCTTTCCGCCAGGCGTTCGGCGGCGGCGCGCGCGCGCGCCTCGGCGTCGCGGCGCGATTCCTGCCCCTCGTGGTGATCGAACAGCCACCAGCAGATCCGGGCGATCACCCCCCACCACCGCGGCGGCAGGCGGACCCACTCAGGCAGCGGCGGCGGCGGCAGCGGAGCCTCCACGAAGATCACGTCGTGGTGGAACTCGCCGCCGTCGGTGATCGCCCGTGCGCTTTCTATCGCCCGACGGCGCGTCGAACAGAGCACCGCGTCCGCTGCGGCCGCCATCCGCTTCAGTTCCTGCGGCGGGGCCTGGCCGGGCTTCAGCCCGCCTTCCTCATAGGTCGCCCACCAGCGGCGATAGCCCTCTGAGCTCAGGCGCATACGGCGCGACAGCGCCGGCTCGCCATGGCGCACCAGGGTCACCGCGCCCCCAGGTGCGGTCATCGGCCCTCCAGCGCCTTCACATGAGCGGTCGCCGAAGCCGCCAGCCCTTCGAGGTCGTAGCCGCCCTCCAGGGAGGAGACGATGCGCCCGGCGCAACGTCGCTCGGCCACGCTGACCAGCGCCCGGGTCGCCCAGGCGAAGTCCTCGGCCTCGAGCCTCTGGTTGGCGAGGGGATCGCGGGCGTGGGCGTCGAACCCTGCGGAGATCAGCAGCAGGTCAGGCTCGAAGGCGTCGATCCTGTCCACCAACCCCTCGAAGGCCCGCCGCCACGCCTCGCGCGGCGAGTCGGGCGCGACGACGGCGTTGACGATGTTGCCCGCGCCGGTCTCCGACGGATCGCCGGTGCCCGGGTAGAGAGGGCTTTGGTGGACCGACGCGAACAGGACCGTGGGGTCGGCCTCGAACACCGCCTGGGTGCCGTTGCCGTGGTGCACGTCGAAGTCGGCGATCGCCACGCGCGCCAGGCCGCCGGCCCGGGCGGCGCGCGCGGCCAGCGCGACATTGGAGAAGATGCAGAACCCCATGGCGAAGCCGGGTCCCGAGTGGTGCCCTGGCGGCCGCACTGCACAGAAGGCGCGCTGGATATCGCCGGACGCGACGGAGCGCGCGGCGGCCACCGCGGCGCCCGCCGCGCGCCTCGCCGCCGTCAGACTGCCGGCGGACATGAAGGTGTCCGGGTCGAGTTGGGCGACGCCGCTGGACGGCGAGGCGGCCTCGATCGCGGCCACATAGGATTCGTCATGGACGCGCAGCAGATCCTCGCGCGCGACGAACGGCGCCTCCCGCGGCTCGAGGTCGAGTCCCGACGCCGCCAGGGCTTCGCTGACGGCGGCGAGGCGCGCCGGCCGCTCGGCATGCCGGCCAGGCGGCGTATGGATGAGCATGTCGGGATGGGTGTAGAGGGCGACCGCCATGATCCCTGTCCATAAGCGGATTTGCCGCGCCGTCCCACTCCCGCCGTTCTCGTGTCCACAATCATGATCCCCGCCACAATCAGACGCGCGGACGCATGCGACGTCGCGACGCTGGCGGAACTGGGCGCGCTCACCTTCGTCGAGACCTTCGGCCACCTCTATCCGGAAGCTGACCTCGCCGCCTTCCTCGAAGCGAATCACCGGCCCGAAGCGGTCGAGGCGCTGATCGGCGACCCGCACTATGCCGTCTGGCTGGCGGAAAGCGACGGCGAGGCGATCGGCTACGCCCTGGCGGGTCCGTGCGGACTTCCCCATCCGGAGGTCACCGACGGGTGCGGCGAGCTCAAGCGGATCTACCTGCGCAGGGACCACCAGGGCTCCGGCGTTGGCCGGCGGCTGATGGACGCCGCCCTCGCCTGGCTCGAAGCCCAGGGCCGCCGGCCTGTATGGATCGGCGTGTGGTCGGAAAACCATGGCGCCCAGCGGCTCTACGCCCGCGCCGGTTTCCAGAAGGTCGGCGCATACGAGTTCGCGGTCGGGACGATCCGCGACCAGGATTTCATCCTGCGCCGCGCCTGACGCCCTCGCCCGCGCGCGAAAGGGCGCGCGGGACTGGACAGGGAACGCGCCCGCCTCCAATCTCGCTTTCCAAACGATCGTTCGAATGCCCGGACGCCTGCGCCGCCCGACCGCAGGCTGCTCAGGCGCCCGAGGCAGAGGGCCCACTGATGTTCATGCGCTTCTTCTCCGAGCTGAAGGCGGCCAAGGTGCCGGTGACGCTCAAGGAATATCTCATGCTCATGGAGGGCATGGACAAGAACATCATCAATCGGCGGGTCGAAGAGTTCTACTACCTGTCGCGCGCGGCCCTGGTGAAGGACGAACGGCACCTCGACCGCTTCGACGTCGTCTTCGGCCACGTCTTCAAAGGTCTCGAGCTGATCAGCCTGGAGAAGGCTGCCGACATCCCGGCCGAGTGGCTCAAGCGCCTGACGGAGAGCTTCCTCACCGAGGAGGAGAAGAAGCAGATCGAGGCCATGGGCGGCTTCGACAAGCTGATGGAGATGCTCCAGGAGCGCATCAAGCAGGGCAAGGGCGACGGGGACGAAGAGGACGACGAGGACGCCCGCGGCCGGGGCCGCAACTTCCCGATCGGCGCCGACGGCTATCACCCCGAGGGCATCCGCATCGGCCAGGACAAAGGTCGTCACGGCCGGGCGATCAAGGTCTGGGACAAGCGCGAGTACAAAAATCTCGACGACCAGGTCGAGCTGGGGACACGCAACATCAAGATCGACCTGCGCCGCCTGCGCAAGTTCGCGCGCCAGGGCGCCCCCGACGAACTGGACATGAAGAGCACGATCAAGGAGACGGCCAACAAGGGCTATCTCGACCTGGTGATGCAGCCGGAGCGGCGCAACACCATCAAGGTGCTCTTGTTCTTCGACATCGGCGGCTCGATGGACAGCCACATCAAGGTCTGCGAGGAGCTGTTCAGCGCCGCTCGCACCGAATTCAAGAACATGGAGTTCTTCTACTTCCACAATTGCCTGTACGAGACCGTGTGGAAGGACAACCGGCGCCGGCACGCCGAAAAGCTGGACACCTGGGATATCCTCAACAAATACGGCAAGGATTATAAGATCGTGTTCGTGGGCGACGCGACGATGAGCCCGTACGAGATCACCTATCCCGGCGGCTCGGTCGAGCACTGGAACGAGGAGCCGGGCGCGGTGTGGATGGATCGGGTGACCAAGACCTGGACCAGCGTCGCCTGGCTCAATCCGACGCCGGCGCGCCACTGGAACCACACGCCGTCCATCGGTGTGATGCGCCAGGTCATCGGCGAGCGGATGTTCCCGCTCACCATCCAGGGCCTCGAGCAGGCCATGCGCGAGCTGGTCCGCTAGGACGCCCCCGGGGCGCCCTACCTCCGCCAATGTCGACGAGACCCCTTCAGGATCCGGCGCCCGATCTCCCTCCGGAGACCGAGCGCGACGCCGCGACCAAGGCCGCCGTGCTGGCCGCGGCCGAGCGCCTGTTCGCCGTGCGCGGCCTTCGCTGTGTGTCGGTGCGGGACATCACCGCCGAGGCCGGGGTCAACCTCGCCAGCGTGAACTATCACTTCGGATCCAAGGACGCGCTCGTCTTCGAGATCTTCCGTCGCCGCACCGCCGAGCTCAGCCGCGACCGGACGCGCATGCTGCACGAGGCGACCGCTCGGCATGACGGCAAGCCGCCCGTCCGGGAGATAATCGCCGCGCTGATGGAGCCGCCGCTGCGCTGGTCCAATCCGGCCAACGTGCGGCGCATCGCCATGCAGTTCATCATCCGCGCCCGCAGCGAAGGCAGCGACGCTGTGCGCGAAGTGATCCGCACCGACGTCTCCCATCTTCGGCCCTTCGCCGAGGCGCTGATGACCGCCCTGCCCCACCTGCCGCCGGAGGAGGTCTACTGGCGGCTGCACTTCACCCTGGGCATGATCCACAACAACCGCTTCGCTGAGTTCGACCGCCTGCACGCCCTCTCGGACGGCCTGACGCGCGACAGCGACGTGGACGCCCTTCTCAAGCGCATGCTCGACTTCGCCGAGGCAGGCTTCCTGGCCTGACGCGAGGCGGAGCGCTCAGCGGACGACCGCCGCGGCCTGCGCGCCGGTGCGCGGCTGCGGCGGCTTCGCCGCGACCTGGACCGACGCGAGGGGAATGGGCGGCGCGCCGGATGGCAGGGGCGCGGCCGGATCGCGGATGAAGGCCAGCGCGTCGGCCCACACCAGCTCCGCGTGCAGGTCCCGCAGGAGCAGGTGCCAGCCGTCCGGGTAATAGGCGGTGCGCACTGCCGACGGCAGGCGGCGCACGGCCGAGCGGGTGGCGGCCAAGGGAATGATCTCGTCGTGCGCCCCGTACATCCAGAGCGTGCGCGTCGAGCCCAGGCGCGCGGCGTCGTCCTGGGCGTGCTGCATGGTCTCCACCAGTCCGTAGAGCGCGTCCGAGCGGGCGCCCCAGATCATCAGGGGGTCGCGCCCCATGGCGTAGAGCTCCTCGTGGTTGTCGCTGGCCCAGATCCGGTTGGCGACAAAGGACGGCGGCGTGAACACCTTTCCCGGCGCGAGCCGCGCGGCGAGCCACAGGGCGGCGCGGTAGGTCAGGGGCTGCTCCTTCCAGCCCCAGACGGCGGGCGCCAGCAGGATCAGGCGGTCGGCCGCAGGCGGGCGGTCCGAGGCGAAGGCCTCGACGGCCACCGCCCCGCCCAGGCTTTCGGCCGCCACCGCGATCAGGGCATGGGGCCAGCGCGCGCGGGCGAGGGCGACGATGGTGCGCAGGTCCTCCGTCAGCAGGGCGTCCGGCGCCCAGACGCCGCGATCCGGCGAGCGGCCGAATCCCCGTTGGTCGTAGGCGAGGGTCGTGACCCCACGCGCCGCCCACCAGGGCCCGGCCATGTGGAAGGCGTTGCCGTAGTCGTTCATCCCGTGAACGCCAATGATCACGGCCCACGGCTGCGCCCCCCCGTCGGCGTCCCAGCGCGTCAGGCCCAGGCGCGTCCCATCGAAACTGACGAAGGCGTGGGGCTCGAGGCGGGGACCGGCGAAGCCGGCGCCGGGCCTCCCCACCCTCTGAAGGGTCGGAGCGCAGCTGGCGATCAGGGCGGCCAACATCAGGAGGGCGAAGGTTCGCAGGCGCTGGGGCGTCACGGGCCAACAATCTGCGCAACCCTTTGGCGCAAGTACGGCGTCACCTCCGCCTCGAACCAGGGATTGCGGTTCAGCCAGGCCGTATTGCGCCATGACGGATGTGGCAGGCAGACCACCTCCGGAAGGAAGGCGCGCCAGTCGCGCGCGGCGGCGTCCATGGAGCCGGGATGGGCGTCTCCAAGGGCCCACTTCTGGGCGGGCAGGCCCAGCAGCAGGGTCAGTTCGACCTTCGGCAGCCTGGCCAGCAGACGCTCACGCCACAGCTGCGCGCACCTTGCCGGCGGCGGCAGGTCGCCACCGCCCTCGACCGTGCCCGGATAGCAGAAGGCCATGGCCGCCACCCCGATCGCCGGATGGCCATAGAAGGTCTCGCGGTCGACGCCGAGCCAGTCCCTCAGGCGATCGCCCGAGGGATCGTCGAACGGCAGGCCGCTCTCATGCACCCGCCGTCCCGGAGCCTGGCCGCAGAGGAGGATGCGGGTCTGCGGGCGGACGAACACCACCGGGCGCGGCTCATGGGGCAGTTCGTCCGCGCAGGCGCGGCACGCGCGGATCTCCGTCAGAAGGGCGGCGAGGCCCCCTGCCTCGGCTCGCTCACCCATCCGGTCGTCTCTCGCGCGTTCCATACACGAGCTAGATGGACGCTCCTGCCGTGGAAGGGGAGAGGCCGTACGCTCGTACGTGCGCCGTTCGCCCTGATGGGGCTCAGCCCGCCAGGCGGACCACGGCGCCGATCAGCACCACGCCGGCGGCCGCGGCCATCGTCGTCGTCGCCCGCGGATGGCGGAGATGGCTCTCGGGCAGCAACTCGCTTGCGCCAATGTAGAGGAAGAAGCCGGCGAAGAGGGCGAGGACCCCTGCCAGCGCCCCGTGCTGCAGTCGAAACAGGGTGCTCGCGCCAATCCCCAGGAGCGGCGCCAGCGCGTCGGCCGCGAGCCAGCGACGCGCCACGACGGGATTGCGCGAGCCGGTCAGGCTCAGGTTCACCGTATTGATGCCGTCGGCGAAGTCGTGGGCCAGCACCGCCGCCGCCAGGACGGCGCCGACGGCCGCCGAGGCCTGGAAGCCGAGGCCAATGCCCAGTCCGTCGAGGAAGCTATGCGCGGTCAGGCTCGCCGCGCCGAAATGGCCGCGATGGCCGGTGTTCCCCCCGGACAGGGCCAGCAGGGTGCGATCGACGATGAGATAGAGGATGAATCCGGCGGCGATGAAACTCGCGATCCCCTGAGCGTGTCCGGGGCCGCCCAGCTCCATGCATTCGGGCAGCAGGTCGAGCAGGGCGACGCCGACGACGGCCCCGGCGCTGAATCCCAGGATCAGATGCGTCCGATCCGCCAGCCTCAGCGCCAGCAGTCCACCCGCCAGGGTGGTGAGGGTCGTGGCCACGCCGACGCCGGCCAGCAGCAGGCCCGAAGCCATCATCCGATCCCCAGCCTCTGGACTTCAGCGCGCTTCAGCCGCCGCGCTTCATCGTCTCGCGGGCGATGACCACCTGCTGGATCTGGCTGGTGCCCTCGTAGATGCGGAAGATCCGCACGTCGCGATACAGCCGCTCGATCCCGTAGTCGGCCACATAGCCGGCGCCGCCGAAAATCTGCACCGCGCGATCCGCCACCCGGCCCACCATCTCCGAGGCGAAGTACTTGGCCGCTGAGGCCTCCAGGGTCACCGGAACGCCGGCGTCGCGCTTGCGCGCGGTCTCCAGGGTCAGGGCCCGGGCGGCCAGGGCCTCGGTCTTGCTGTCGGCGATCATGCCCTGGATGAGCTGGAAGCTGGCGATCGGCGCGCCGAACTGCTTGCGCTCGCCCGCATAGGCCACGCAGTCCGCCAGCAGGCGCTCGGCGACGCCCACGCACACGGCGGAGATGTGCAGCCGGCCGCGGTCGAGGACCTGCATGGCCACCTTGAACCCCTCGCCCTCGGCGCCCAGGCGGTTCTCCGCCGGCACGCGGACGTTGTCGAACACGACGTCGCAGATGTGCGCGCCCTGTTGGCCCATCTTCTTCTCGGGCTTGCCTACCGAGAGCCCCGGCAGGTCGCGGGGAACCAGGAACGCGCTCACCCCGGAGCCGCCCTTCTTCTCCGGATCGGTGCGCGCCATGACCGTGAAGAGGCCCGCCCGGTTGGCGTTGGTGATGAACCGCTTGCCGCCGTTGAGGACATAGACCTCGCCCTCGCGCACGGCGCGGGTCTGCACCGAGGCGCTGTCCGATCCGGCCTCCGGCTCGGTCAGGGCGAAGGAGGTGACGATCTCGCCCGAGGCGATCTTCGGCAGCCACCGGCGCTTCTGCGCCTCGGTCCCGAACATCACCAGGCCCTGGCTGCCGATGCCGACGTTGGTGCCGAAGGCGGAGCGGAAGGCCGGGCTGACGCGGCCCAGCTCGATCGCCACCAGGCACTCGTCCTCCATGGAGAGATCCAGGCCGCCGTATTCCTCGGGGATGGAGAGGCCGTAGAGGCCCAGCGCCTTCATCTCCTCGAGCACCTCGTCGGGGATGGCGTCCTGCTCGGCCACCTGCGCCTCGATCGGCCGCAGCCGTTCGGCGGCGAACCGGCGCACCATCTCGATCAGCTGGTCGCGCGTCTCGGCGTCATAGGCCACGGCTCGTCACTCCTTCTTCGGCGGCGCGCTTGCATGATCCCCCAGCGGGCCGCAATAGGCCAGCGCTCCGCCACGCGCCGCGGGCGGCCCACTGCGAACCCAGGAGAAAGAATGGACGGCGGAGACGCGCAGGGTCCCTGGCGGGGCGTGATCGCCGAAGGCGAGTGGGCCGGCTGGAGCCAGTGGGGTAACGATCCCTTCGAGATGCACGCCGGTCCCTTCTTCCGCCGGAAGAACGAGGACGGCTCGATCGTGTGCGCTTTCCGGGCCGAGAAGAAGCACATGAACGGCAGCGGCTTCATGCACGGCGGCTGCCTGATGACCTTCGCCGACTTCGCCCTCTTCGCGATCGGCGCCGACGCCCTGGAAGGAGCGGGCTCGGTCACCGCCTCCCTCAACGGCGAGTTCCTCGACGCCTGCCAGGAGGGCGACCTCGTCGAATGCACCGGCGAGATCACCCGGGCCGGCCGCTCCCTCGTCTTCATCCGCGGGATCATCACCACCGCCGACCGGCCGCTACTCACCTTCTCGGGGATCGTGAAGAAGGTGCGGCGGCGGGAGGAGCGTGGGAACGGCTGAGCCCGGAAGTCTCTCAAACGCACCTCGGGCGGTCGGCCGCTTCGCGGGAGCCAATGAAGAGTCGCCGCGCGTGAATACCTACGCGCGGTCCTGCCAGCGACGCGGGTCGCGGCTGGCGTGGAAACAGGCGAACACCTCCACCCCGTTGGCGCCGATGCGGAAGAACAGGCCATAGGGGAACCGCCGGAACCCCGCCCGGCGCGCTTCGCCGTCGACGGGGGGAAACTGCTGCGGGTTCTCCGCCAGGCGACGGGTCAGCGCCTCGAATTCGTCCAGGAAGCGGCCGACCGCCCGTGGGGCGTTGGCCTCATACCAATCGCGCGCGTCGGCAAGCTCGGCCTCGGCAGCCGCCGTGAATCGAACCCGCATCAACCATGCCGACGGCGAAGGTCCGCCAGCACCTCGGCGGCGTCCCGGCCCGTGGCAATGTCCTTGTCGAGCGTCGCCATGCGGCGCTTGATTTCCGCCTTCTGCGCTGCCGTTACGGGCGCGGCGTTGGGGGTGAGGCTGTCCCAAAGCTCGCCAATCAGGTCGAGACGTTCCTGCGGCGAGAGGTGGCTAAAGTCGATCGTGGGCATGGGGAGCCCTCCTTGAACCAGAAATGGGCCCAAACTTCCAGGTTTCGACCCGTTGAAAGCCCCGGAGCCTCTCCCAACGACCCCGCCTCAGGTCCCCGCGCTCGCCGACTCCCGCTCGCGCATCGCCGCCTGCCAGCGCAGGAGGTTGGGCGTGTCCTCGGCGATGCGGAACTTCACCATGCGGGCGAACTCGAAGCCGATGAAGAGGACGCCGTCGGCAATGGTGACCCGGTCGCCGGCGAGCCACTCGGCCGTTCCCAGCCGGCGCTCGAAGAGGCCGAGCGAGCGGTGCGCCTGGGCCTTGTTGGCTTCACAGAGCTCCGGAACCTGGGCCTCGAGCGCGGCGAGCGCCGGATGGCCGTGGCGCACGGCGAGCATCAGGGGATAGGCGGTGAGCAGTTCGGCCCGCCGCAGCCACATCTCGATGTGGGCGGTCTCCAGCGGATCGAGGCCGAACAGGTTCGGCTCCGGATAGAGGGCTTCGAGGTAGCGGCAGATCGCGACCGACTCGGTGATGACGTCGCCGTTGTCGAGGACGAGGGCCGGGACGTTGGGCACGCCCACCTCTTCCAGATAGGCCTTGGTCTTCTGGCGCCCTTCGAAGAGATCGAAGGCGTCGACCTCGATGTCGGTGATCCCCTTCTCGGCCATGAACCAGCGGACGCGGCGCGGATTGGGCGCCAGGCGGCTGTCATAGAGCTTCATGGCCGATCTTCTCCTTTTCAGCGCCCGTAGAGGGTCTGGGGCAGTGCGCCCACGATCGCCGCAGTCATGCAAGTCGCGAGGAATCCGGCCGCCATCGCCTTCCAGACCATGGCGATGACCTCGCCGCGGCGCTCGGGGACGAGCACGGCGTAGCCGGCGACGTTGATGCCGACCGAGGCGATATTGGCGAAGCCGCACAGGGCGTAGGTCATCATCACCCGCGTGCGCTCGGAGATGACCTCCGGCCCCATCTTCGAGAGGTGGAAGAAGGCGGTGAACTCGGTGAGCACCAGCTTGGCGCCCAGCAGACTCCCCGCGGGCGGCGCCTCGCGCCAGGGCACGCCGATGATCCAGGCCAGCGGCGCGAACACGAGCCCAAGCATCCGCTCGACGCTGAGGCTTGCGCCGGCGACCGGCGGAAGCAGCGCCAGCAGGCCGTCCGCCATGGCGATCAGGGCGACGAAGACGATCAGGGTCGCGCCGACATTGAGGACGATCTGAAGCCCGTCGCCCGTGCCGCGCATCAGGGCGTCGATGGAGCTCTCGTAGACCTTGAGC
>DATBEN010000016.1:0-23172 GCA_036276055.1 Caulobacteraceae bacterium | reverse complement strand
GCCGCGGAGCTTCGGCTGATGGCGGACTGGCTCGGGCTCGAGCGGGTGGTCGTGGCCGATCGTGGTGATCTCGCAGCGGCGTTGCAGGGCGCATCGAGCGGCTTGTCCGCGCAACCATCGCCCCCTACGCCTTAGCCTATGAGCGCCACGACCCCCTTCCCGCCCGCCGGACCGGCGGAAGTCCAGCTGCCGTGCGCGGACCTCACCGCGAACCTCGAATTCTTCGGCGCCCTGGGCTTCCGGATCGAGACCATCTTCCCGGCCGACGATCCCCAGGTCGCCAGCCTTTCCGGTCATGGTCTTCGCATCCGGCTCGCACCAGGCGAAGGCGCTCCTGGCCTGATCCGCCTGCCCAGGGAGGCGCGCGCGCAGGAGGGGGGGGCCGCCGTCGTGGCGCCCAACGGCACGCAGATCGAGTTCTACGAGACCAATCCGGCGCCCGAGATCCCGCCCCTGCAGCCCGGTTTCCTGGTCTCGCGCTTTGAAGCCGCGGCATCGAATCCCGGACGCGCCGGGATGCTCTATCGCGACCTGATCCCGGGACGCCTCGGCGGGCGCTATATCGCCTCTCACATCGTCACGCCCGACGGCGGGCCGGTGGCCGACTGGGTGCACTATCACCGCGTCCGCTTCCAGTTCCTGGTCTGCCGCCGCGGCCGGGCGCGTCTCGTCTACGAGGACCAGGGCGAATCGTTCCTATTCGAGGCGGGCGACCTGGTGCTGCAGCCCCCGCTGATCCGCCACAGAGTGCTGGAGACCTCGCCCGGCTTCGAGGTGGTCGAGATCGCCTGCCCCGCTCTCCACGAGACGCTCGCCGACCACGAGATGCCCCTGCCCAACGGCCGGGCGGACTCCGACCGCGAGTTCTCCGGCCAGCGTTTCCTCCACAGCCGCGCGGCGCTCACGCCGTGGCTCCCCTTTGGCGATACAGGCTTTGAGCATAGGCGCACTGGGCTTCGCGCAGCGAGCAGCGGCCTTGCGGAGGCGCTCGCCCTTCGGCCAGCCGTCGAACGCGACTTGCCGATCACAAGCCACGACAATGAGCTGCTGTTCGGCTTCGTGATGAACGGCGCCGCGACCTTGGCCACCGACAATCGCTACGAGCTTGGCGGCGGCGACGCCTTCGTCATACCGCGTGGACAGGGCTGGGGAATCGAGATGGCAGATTCGGAGTTTCGCCTCCTGGTGGTCAGCTCGCCGGCAGCATGATCCGGCCCCGGCGGCGAAGGAGATAGGCCGCCGTCAGCACGCCCATCCAGGGCGCGCCCACCAGCCAGGCCACGCGCCAGTCCTTCTCCAGCGCCATCGCCCCCAGCACGCCGGCCAGCAGGGCGAGCGCCGTCAGTTGCAGCCAGGGAAACAGCGGCGTGCGGATCGGCAGGTTGTCGCCTCGCCGGCGCCGGAAGGCGATATGGCTGACCAGGATCATCATCCACACGCTCATCGCCCCGAACAGGGCCACGCCCAGCAGGTAGTTGTACGCCAGGGGCGTGAGCTTCGAGAGCGCCGCGGAGGCCAGGATCAACCCGCCCGACAGGAATATCGCCGCTTGCGGCGCGCCCGCGCGGTTAAGCCGGCCGAGTCTCGCCGGCGCGTGGCCGCCGCGCGCCAGGGAGAAGGCCATGCGGCCCGAGAGGTAGAGGTTGGTGTTCATGCTCGACAGGGCGGCGCTCAGCACGACGAAGTTCATCACCCCCGCCGCGCCCGGCACGCCCATGGCGGCGAACACCCGCACGAACGGGCTCACCTTCACGATCTGGGCCGCCGAGTCGGTCCAGGGCGCCACCGTGACGATCACCGCCAGGGAGAGGACGTAGAACAGGAACAGGCGCAGCACCATCGACCGCAGGGCCGCCGGTATGGCGCTGGCGGGATCCCTGGTCTCGCCGGAGGTGACGGCGATGATCTCCACGCCGTTGAACGAGAAGCAGCCGATGATCACCGCCATCCATACGCCGCCCAGGCCGTGCGGGAGCAGGCCTCCTGGCGAATGGGCGAGGTTCGCCAGGCCCACCGGCGCCGAGCCGACGCCCGCGATCTTCGCCAGACCCAGGACGATGAAGAGGACGATCGCGCAGACCTTGATCAGCGCGAAGCCATATTCGGCCGAGCCGAAGGTCGAGACCGAGCGGGCGTTCAACAGGAGGATGACCGCGCAGAAACCCACCGACCACAGCCAGACCGGCGTGCCGGGGAACCACCAGGTCATGTAGACGCCCGCGGCGACCGCCTCGCCGCCGGTGGCGATCGCCTGAGCTGCCCAGTAGGTGTACCGGACGACGAAGCCGGCCCACGGGTTCAGATAGGTCTCCGCGTAGACCCCAAACGACCCCGCCGCGGGATGGGCCACCGCCATCTCCGACAGGCTCAGGGTGACCGTCAGGGCGATGAAGCCGGCGATCGCATAGCTGAGCACCACGCCTGGCCCCGCCGAGCCGATCGCGAGGCTGGATCCGGCGAACAGCCCCGTGCCGATCGCGCCGCCAAGGCCGATCATGACGATCTGCGCCTTGCCCAGTCCGCGCTTCAGGCCGGCCTCGAGGGCGGCGTGATCGGTCTTCATCCGGCGAACCGCCGCAGGAAGTCTCCGAAGCGGTCGATCTCGTCGAGGGTGTTGTAGTGGGAGAGCGAGACGCGAACCGCGCCCCAGTCCATGTCGAGTCCGAGCCTGGCCATCAGGTGGGGCGCATACATGTGGCCGTCGCGGATGCCGAACCCCGCTTTCGCGGCCGCCTCGGCGACCTGCGCCGGATGCAGTCCTGTCAGGTTGAACAGGAAGGTCGGCACGCGCTCGGCGACCCGGTCGGGATCGGCGACCCCATAGACCGTCGCTCCGACCTCGCTGAGGACGCCGAGCATCCGCCGGGAGAGCCCGCGCTCGTAGGCCAGGATGCCGTTCATTGCGCCCGACAGCCGGGCGCGCAGCCCGCCCGAGCCGACCATCCCCGCGCCCAGCCCGGCAAGATAGTCGAGCGTAGCGCTCATCCCCGAGACATTCTCGTAGACGAAGGTCCCCGCCTCGATCTTGTGCGGCGGCTCGTCGGGGATGAAGTCCTCGCGGAAAGTCGGCAGGGCCGTCAGCGCCTCGAACCGCCCCCACAGGAAGCCCATGTGCGGGCCGAAGATCTTGTAGCCGGAGCACACGAGGTAGTCGCAGCCCCACGCCTTCACATCGATTGGACCGTGCGGCGCATAGTGCACGGCGTCGACGAACAGCTCGGCTCCCACCTTGTGCGCCGCGTCGGCCACGGCAGCGACATCGACGCGCGAGCCCAGGGCATGGGAGGTCGCGGTGCAGGCGACCAGTCGCGTGCGGCGCGACAGCAGCGGCTTGAGATCCTCCACGTGCAGGCGTGCGTCGTCGCGCATGCGCCACCAGCGGATCCGCGTGCGGCCGGACTCCAGCGCCCGCCAGGTGGCGATGTTGGCCTCGTGGTCCATGTCGGTGACCACGATCTCGCTGCGTCCCGAGCCGAGAGTCTGTCCCAGTGCCAGGCTCACCTGGCGGATGAACGAGGTGGCGTTCATCCCCAGGCACACCTCGCGCGGATCGCCTGCGCCAAGGAAGTCGGCGATCTTCGAGCGGGCGCGCGAGATGGCGCGGTCGACCTCCACGCTGCGGGCGTAGCGGCCGCCCCGTTGGACATTGTGCTGGACCAGGTGGCGATTGACCTCTTGGAGAGCCTGGTCCGGGATCTGGGCGCCGGCCGCATTGTCGAAGAACACGAAGCCGTCCGCTGCACGCAGGGCGGGGAACGCCTCGCGCACGCGGGAGATTGGAAACTCCGTGGTCGGAGCGTCGTCGAGCTTGACGGTCATGAGGGCTCCTTGCGCCGCTCCACCTTAGTGGCATTCTGCCAATGGATGGAACGGGTTGCGCGACCGGGCAAGCATCCTTCGCCAAGACGCGAAAAGCCGATTGTTTGTTAGCCAAACAACCTATATCGGCGGCGTGGAAGCGCCAGTCCAAGGCGCATCCGGCGAGGGAGCGTGCGCATGGAGTATCGGCGTCTTGGTCACAGCGGACTGAAGGTCAGCGCGGTCGGGCTGGGTTGCAACAATTTCGGCATGCGCATGGATCAGGCGGGGACGACCGCGGTCGTCCATGCATGCCTCGACGCCGGCGTGACCTTCTTCGACACCGCCGACGTCTACGGCGGCTCCAAGTCCGAGGTCATGCTGGGCGAGGCGCTCAAGGGAAAGCGCCACGAGGTGGTGCTGGCTACCAAGTTCGCGAGCCCGATGGGTCAGGGTCCCGACCAGCGCGGCGGATCGAGGCGCTATGTGATGAACGCGGTGGAGGCGAGCCTGAAGCGCCTGGGCGCCGACTACATCGACCTCTACCAGATGCATCGACCCGATCCGGACACGCCGGTCGAGGAGACGCTGATGGCTCTCGACGATCTCGTCCGTCAGGGCAAGGTGCGCTACCTCGGCAATTCCAACTTCGCCGGATGGCAGGTGGCCGACGCCGACTGGACCGCTCGCGAAGGACGCCTCAACCGGTTCGTGTCCGCCCAGAACAACTACAGCCTGCTCGAGCGGCGCGTGGAGTTTGAGGTGCTTCCGTCGTGTGAGCGCTTCGGGCTGGGGTTCCTGCCGTTCTTTCCCCTCGCTTCCGGTCTTCTCACCGGCAAGTACCGCCGCGGCGAGGCGCCGCCGGAAGGCACGCGCCTGGCCGCCTTTGGCGCGCGCGCCCAGTCGGCGATGACGGACGAGGCCTTCGACAGGCTCGATCGGCTGAGCGGGTGGGCCGCCGAGCGTGGCAAGTCCCTGCTCGATCTCGCCTTCGCCTGGCTGCTCGGCCACGAGGTGGTCTCCTCTGTAATCGCCGGCGCCACCAAGCCCGAGCAAGTGAAGGCCAACGCGGCGGCGGGGTCCTGGACCCTGACGCCCGCGGAGGTGAGCGAAGTCACCGCCCTGGTGAAATGAGAGGCGGGCCTGCGGAAACGGCGGCAACGGGGGACAAGTCATGAAGACAAGCGGTTGGCTGCTATTGGCGGCGCTCGCAGGCCCGGCGCCCGCGATCGCCCAGACCGGGCAGGCGAAACCAGATCCAGCGCCTGCCACAGCGGCCGAGAAGGCCCCACGCCACACTGAGGTCTTCATCGCCATGAGGGACGGCGTGAAGCTCGCGGCGAACGTCTACCTCCCGGAGGGCAAGGGTCCCTGGCCCGTGATCCTGACCCGAACACCCTATCTCAAGGACGGGCGAATGGTCTCCGCGTCCATGGTCCACCACTTCACTGACGCGGGCTACGCCTTCGTGGTGCAGGACGTCCGCGGCAAGGGCCACTCGCAAGGCTTCTACCAGGCCTTCGCCAACGACATCGAAGACGGGTACGACACCGTGGAGGGCCTGGCGAAGGAGCCCTGGAGCAACGGCCGCATCGGCATAACCGGCGCTTCAGCGATGGGGATCACGTCCAATCTGGCCGCGGTCGCCGCCCCGCCGCATCTGCTTGCCGCCTATGTGATCGTCGCGCCCAACGAGACCTTCACCACCTCCTTCATGGGCGGCGCGCCCAAGGAGAAGGACACGATCGGCTGGCTCAAGGGCGAGGGCGTGGACCAGGAGACGATTGCGCGGGCCGAGGCCGGCTCCGAGCGCAGCGTGTTCGCCGACCGCCTTGGGCCCGGCGAGGCGCTGAAGTACGTGAAGATCCCGATGTGGAACGTCGGTGGCTGGTACGACATCTTCAACACCGGCACGGTCTACAACTTCGAATATCTTCAGAACCATGGCGCCAAGGGCGCGCGCGGCAATCAAAGGCTGACCATGGGACCGTTCGGCCACGGGCCCTTGAGCGGCCACCTCGCCTATCCGGGCGACGACCGGCTGAACATCGTCGGCGACAACGACGTCCGCTGGTTCGATCACTGGCTGAAGGGCGCCCAGAACGGGGTGATGGACGAACCGCCGGTCGACGTCTTCATGATGGCCGCGGCGGAAAAAGGCGCCTACTCGGCAAAGAACCGGCGGATCCACGCGGCCAACTGGCCCCTCGCCTATCGCGAAACGCGATACTACCTCGCGCCGGACCGCGCGCTCTCGACGGCTCCGCCGACAGCTGCGGACGACAAGGTGTCCTATCGCTTCGATCCGGCGCAGCCGGTTCCCACGATCGGGGGCTCGAACCTCATGTTCGAGCGCGGGCCGATGGACCAGCGGCCGATCCCGGGACGCCAGGACTATCTGCGGTTCCAGACTCCGGTGCTCGATAAAGACGTAGTGATTGCTGGACCGGTGAAGGTCGAGCTGTACGGGGCGACTGACGGACCGGACACGGACTTCGAGGCCAAGCTGGTGGACGTCTACCCCGATGGCTATGAAGCCCTGGTGCTCGACGCGCCGATCCGCGCCCGGTATCGCCACGGCCGCATGCCCGACCAGGTCCAGATGATGACCCCGGGGGCGCCGGAGGAGATGATGATCGACCTCTGGAACACGGCGCTGACCTTCGAGAAGGGCCACCGCATCGCCCTCCACATCACCTCCTCCAACAGCCCACGGTTCGAGGTGAACGACAACAACGGCGAGGCGCCCGGCGAGCATCTAGAACCCCGCGTGGCGACGAACACCGTCTATCTCGACAAGGACCACCCCTCGGCCCTGGTGCTGCCGCTGGTTTATCTCGACGATCACTCAACAGAGGGAGACGCTCGATGACCCAGACCGAGGTGAGGATCCCCGCGCCCGACGGCGAGGCGCGGGCCTACACGTTCACGCCCGCCGGCCAGGGGCCATGGCCAGCGGTGATCTTCTACATGGATGCGCCGGCGATCCGCCCGGCCCTGTTCCAGATGTGCGAGCGGCTGGCCTCGCATGGCTATTTCGTCCTGCTGCCCGACATGTTCTGGCGCGCCGGCCCCTACGAGCCGATCGATTTGAAATCGGCGATGGCCAGCGACGAAAAACGCCGCGAGGTGTTCGGCAAGCTGATGGCGTCCACCGATCCGGAGCGCTCGACCCGCGACTCCGGCGCCTTCCTCGATTGGCTCGCCAAGCAACCGCAAGTGAAGGGCCGCAAAGTCGGCGTCACCGGCTATTGCATGGGCGCAGGCCTCGCCCTTCGCGCGGCAGGGAACTACCCCGATCGGGTCGTCGCCGCAGCAGGCTTTCACGGCGGGCGCCTCGCCACCGACGCCCCCGACAGCCCTCACCTGCTGGCGCCAAAGATCAAGGCCAAGGTCTACGTCGCCGGGGCCGACGAGGACGCGGGCTTCCTGCCCGAACAGGCGGACAAGCTGCGCGAGGCGCTTACCGCCGCGGGCGTGGAGAACGAAGTGACGATCTATCCCGGTGCAAAGCACGGCTACGCCCCGCCCGACATGCCGGTCTACAACGAGGCGGCCGCCGAGCGGCACTGGCGCGAACTGGTCAAGCTGCTCGACGAGACGCTGAAGGAGCCCGTTGGGGCGTGACCTCGGACCGGCGGGGTTGAAGTCGGGGCGGCCAAAGACCATCCCCTTGGGATGACCGCGCTCGCTCCCACCTATCCGCTCTACCTCGCCAACGAGGCCGTCCAGCCGAATGCCGACCTCGCGGTCACCGACAAGTACAGCGGCGAGGTGGCCACGCGCACGGCGCTCGCCACGCCCGAGATTATCGACAAGGCCATCGCGGCGGCCGTGGCGGCGGCCCCGGCCATGGCGGAGATGGCGGCCTACGAGCGCCAGGCGGTGCTCGCCCACTGCGTGAGGCGCTTCACCGAACGCCAGGAGGAGCTGGCGCTGGCCCTCTGCATCGAGGCCGGCAAGCCGATCCGGGACTCCCGCGGGGAAGTCGGGCGCCTGATCGACACTTTTCGCATTGCCGCCGAGGAGTCGGTGCGCATGACCGGCGAGGTCCAGCCGCTGGACATCTCCCCGCGCGCCCGCGGCTACCAGGGCATCTGGAAGCGCGTGCCGATCGGCCCCTGCTCCTTCATCTCGCCCTTCAACTTCCCGCTCAACCTGGCGGCGCACAAGATCGCCCCGGCGCTCGCCGTCGGCTGCCCGTTCGTGATGAAGCCGGCCTCGCGCACGCCACTGGGCGCCCTGATCATCGGCGAAGTGCTCGCCGAGACGAACCTGCCCAAGGGCGCCTTCTCGGTCCTGCCGGCCGGCCGCAGCGGCGCGGACCTCTTCACCACCGATGACCGGCTGAAGCTGCTCTCATTCACCGGCTCGCCCGCGGTCGGCTGGGACCTGAAAGCCAAGGCCGGTCGCAAGAAGGTCATCCTCGAACTCGGCGGGAACGCCGCAGTCATCGTCGACAAGGACGCCGACCTGGAAGACGCCGCGGCGCGGATCATCTTCGGCGCCTTCTACCAGTCCGGGCAGTCATGCATCGGCGTCCAGCGGATCATCATCCACGCCGAGGTCTACGACCGCCTCAAGGCCGTGCTGGTGGAGCGGTCGAAAGCCCTGGTCTGCGGTGATCCCAAGGACGAGGCGACCTTCATCGGCCCGATGATCGACGAGGGCGAGGCGCGGCGGCTCGACCGGTGGATCGCAGAGGCCGTGGCGTCCGGGGCGAAGCTGCTCTGCGGCGGTCATCGCGACGGAGCCATGCTCGACGCCACCCTGCTCGAGGAGGTTCCCCACGACGCTGTCGTGCGCAACGATGAGGCGTTCGGTCCCGTGGCGCTGCTCTCCAGCTTCACCGACTTCGAGGCCGCGCTCGACGAGGTCAACGACTCTCGCTTCGGCCTCCAGGCCGGCGTCTTCACCGACAGCTTCGAGCAGATCATGCGCGCGTGGGACCGGCTGGAGGTCGGCGGCGTGGTGATCGGCGACGTACCCAGCTACCGGGTCGACAACATGCCCTATGGCGGTGTGAAGGACTCGGGCCTCGGGCGCGAGGGCGTGCGCTTCGCCATGGAGGACATGACCGAGATCCGCAACCTGGTGATCCGGCGCCGGGCGCCCTGATGGGTGAGGTCGTCGCCGTCGCCCGTAGCAAGGATCACCGGTTCTCCAAACAGGTGGTCGACGAGATCCGGCTGATTGCGGGAATCGGGGTGGAGGGCGACTGCCATGGCGGCGAGTCGGTCCAGCATCGCTCGCGCGTCACGCGCGATCCCACCCAGCCGAACCTGCGCCAGGTCCACCTGATACAGGAGGAGCTCTTCGCGGAGCTGCTCGCCCAGGGCTTCGACATCCAACCCGGCGGGATCGGCGAGAACGTCACCACCCGCGGCGTCGACCTGCTCGCCCTTCCGCAAGCCACGCGCGTGCGGCTCGGCAATGACGCCGTGGTGGAGCTCACGGGCCTTCGCAACCCGTGCGTGCAGTTGGATCGCTACCGGAAGGGCCTGATGCAAGCAGTCCTCCAGCGGGTCCCGGACGGGACCCTGATCCGCAAGGCCGGCGTCATGGCCATCGTCGTGCACGGCGGCCCGGTCAGGCCGGGCGACCGCATCGTCGTCGAACTGCCGGCGGGAGCGCCCCAGCGGCTGACGCCGATCTGAGCGCCGCGGTCAACAGTTCGGGAGGTTGACCGCGAGGCCGCCCAGCGAGGTCTCCTTGTAGATCTCGCTCATGTCAGCGCCCGTGCGCTTCATGGTGGCGATCACCTTGTCCAGGCTGACCGAATGCTGGCCATCGCCCACGAGGGCGAGGCGGGCGGCGTCGATGGCCTTGATCGCGCCCATGGCGTTGCGCTCGATGCACGGGATCTGGACGAGGCCGCCGATGGGGTCGCAGGTCAGCCCCAGGTTGTGCTCCATGGCGATCTCGCCGGCGTTCTCCACTTGGGCGTTGGTCCCGCCGAGCGCCGCAGCGAGGCCGGCCGCGGCCATCGAGCAGGCGACGCCTACCTCTCCCTGGCAGCCAACCTCCGCGCCGGAGATCGAGGCGTTGCGCTTGTACAGAGCTCCCACGGCGCCGGCCGTCAGCAGGAAGGCCCGCCGACCCTCCGGCGTCCCGCGGTGGAAACGGTCATAGAACCGGAGCACCGCAGGGACGATGCCCGCCGCGCCATTGGTCGGGGCGGTGACCACTCGCCCGCCCGCGGCGTTCTCCTCGTTCACGGCCAGGGCCCACAGGTTGACGAAGTCCATCGCCGCCAGCGGATCCGTGATCGCCTGTTCGGCGCGCGAGCGGATGGCGTCGAGGATCTGCCGCGCCCGCCGCTTGACCTTGAGACCGCCGGGCAGCTCGCCCTTCTGGCTCATCCCGCGATCGATGCACGCTTCCATCGCCGCGAAGATCCCATCCAAGCGACGCTCCACCTCCGCCTCGCCCAGACGGGCGGCCTCGTTGGCCATCATCAGCTGGGCGATGCTGAAGCCGTCCCGCTCGGCAAAGTCGAGGAGCTCCTGCGCGGATGCGAACTCATAAGGGACGGCGGTGTCGGGGACAGGGTCGTTGCCGAGGATCTCGTCCTGGTCGCGGGTGAAGCCGCCGCCGATCGAGTACCACGTGCGCTCGTCCAGCACCACGCCCTCGGAATCGAGCGCGGTGAAGGTGAGGGCGTTGGGGTGATAGGCCAGCCGTTCGCGACCCGCCCAGATGATGTCGGTCGCCTCGTCGAAGCCGATCCGCCAGCGTCCCGCCACCGGCAAGGCGCCCCCGCTGCGGATATCGCGCAAGACCGTCTCGGCGGCGTCGGCGGCGTAGGCTGCAGCGGTGATACCGCAGAGGCCGAGGATCACTGCGCGATCGGTGCCGTGGCCGCGTCCGGTGAGGGCAAGCGAGGCGTAGAGCTTCACCCGCACCCGCGCGACAGGTCGGTCGGCGATGCGCGTGGCGAACGCCGCCGCCGCATCCATCGGACCCATGGTGTGGGAGCTCGAGGGACCTACCCCCAGCTTGAACAGGTCAAAGACGCTCGTAGTCACGTAGGTCGGTCATCAGGGCCTCGTCCCTTTGGGCAGGGCCGCCACCTCTTCCGGCGTGAGGCGATGCATCGAGATCACGGGGCATTGATGCGGAATGCCGGCGCCGTGATTGATGATCGTCGCCTCGACGGGCTGGCAGATCCACGGGCTCGTCCCCGTCGTTCGCAGGCCGACGTTCAGCCGCCAGGACAATTCGAGGCAGTTGTTCATCAGGCCGAGCTTCCAGATCTCGTTCACACCCACGCGCAGGTAGACGGTTTGATTGTCGGGTGCGTTGAAGTTCTGGACCATGGTGGACAGGATGCACTGATTGTCATGGCGGCCCGAGCCTTGCGCCAGGGCGGAGCCTGCCAACGCCCCCGGCAGAACCGCGGCGAGGGCGAAGCAGCGGACCATCGGCGATTTCAGCAATCGGCTCTCCCAATTCCGCGGTCGACCTGGCGCCGTCGCCGCGAAGCATAGCCCTGCGCCGGATCGTTGGGCGCCCCCCTCTTCACCCCAGGTCGGGGCTGTCGACGGGCTGGTGAAGATGTCGACCACAAACATGTGAACTTCTTGGGACGACGGCCGTTCAGGATGTCCGCCCCATCGCGACGCCTTGATCAAGCCAAGCAATTGCACGGCTGTTGAATCAAAGCGTACGCCCTTGCCAGGGAAAATGCGTTGACGATATTTTTCACGCCCGTAACATGTACTGGGGTTCTTGGGGGCGGACGAATTCATTAAGTTTTAAATAAACTCAGGCGGACTCAGTGCAAGAGTGTGTTGTCCGGCGGGGGTGCTCATGAACCTTCCCCTGAACCAGGTCCGTGGTTTTGCAGAACTCGGTCGTGCGCTGGGACGTCTGACGGCGTTCAGGGACACCCTGAACGCAGCGGGCGTCACGCCACTCGAGTACCACGCCATGCTCCTGGTGAAGACCGCCCCGGGCGAACGGATCACGCTTGGGAATCTCGCCCGCCGGCTCAACCTGCAGCGGTCCTTCTGCACGCGGCTGGCGGAGAAGCTCGTGGAGAACGCATTCGCCGTGCGCGGACCCTCGCCGGGCGTCCCGGACGCGGTCCTTCAGCTCAGCCCGCGTGGAGAAAAGATCCTCGCCGCCTTCGCGCCTCGGCACCTGGAGGAATTGCGCTGCGTGGAGCAGATGCTATTTGCGGCCGCTCCGCCTTCCCGGCCGTGCGAGACCTGAAGCGGCGGGTCTGATCCGCCCATGTCCCGCCTGGCCTGGCTGATCCTGCTGATCGCGCTCGCCGCGTCGGTCGCGGTGAGCCTCCTCTCGCACGGTCATTTCGTGCTCGTCGCCTTGCCGCTACTGTTCGGCGCGCCCCTGGCAGCCGTGTTCCGCCGCCGGCGATGAGAAGAAGGGCTCGCGCTAAGCGTTGTCGCACGCTAGTCGCAGGATCGGCATAGGGGGAGCCGATGACCACCAGCGACTTCGCAGCCCTGGACGAACAGAAGTTCAAGGCGTTCCACTGGCGAGCCACCCTGACAACGGGGTTGGGCGTCTTCTGCGACGGCTACGACCTCACTTCAGTCGGCCTGGTGCTGCCGGAGATCCTGGCCAGTTTCGGCCATGCCAAGCTCACTGGCCTCGAGAGCGCTCTCCTGGCCGCATCAGCCCTCGCCGGCGCGGCGCTCGGCGGCCTCGGATTTGGGCTGCTGGGCCAGCGTGGCCGGAAGAACTTCTACGGATTCGACGTCCTGATCCTCGGCTTGGCGGCCATCGCCCAGGCGTTCGCCCCGAGCGTCACGGCGCTGATCGTCATCCGCTTCATCCTGGGGATCGGCGTCGGAGGCGACTACGTCCTCTCGCCCATGATCATGGCCGAGCACTCGAACCGGGCCGACCGGGGGCGCGCGATCGGGCTTGGCTTTGGCACCATGTGGCCACTGGGCGCCCTGGCGGCGACCCTGGTGGACCTGGCCCTGCAGGCCACGGGCGTCGCCCCCGACCTTCGCTGGCGCCTCGTGCTGGCCGGCGGCGCCATTCCGGCGTTCTCGGTGATCTACCTGCGTCGCACGATGCCCGAAACCGCGCGCTATCTAGCCCGCCTGGGGGGCAAGGCGGACGAGGCCGCCACCGTGATCGCCCAGATCAGCGGCGAGCGGACCGCCGCGCCGGCGGCCGACACTCGGCCGTTCGGCCAGGTGCTCGCCCAGCACGCGCGGCCGATCCTGGCCGCGGCCCTGCTCTGGATGATCTACGATCTGGTGGTCTACGCCTCGATCCTGTTTGGCCCTTCGCTGATCGCCCAGAGCCTCGGACTGAACTCCGTCACCTTCAACCTGGTGATGTACATCGGCTTCACCCTGCCCGCCTCGGTGCTGTTCTCGATCTTCGTGATCGACCAGCTCGGGCGAAAGCCCCTCCAGATCTGGGGCTTCGTGGGCGGAGCGGTCACCATCGGGATCTTCGCTCTGCTCCAGCGCCAGCTCTCGGCCGTCCCCATCGTCGCCCTCCTGGTCTTCGGCCTCTTCAATGTCGCCGCGACGGGTCCAGGTCTCGTCTCAGGCGGCGGCATCCTCGGCGTCGAACTCGCCCCCACACGCGTGCGCAGCGTGGCGCAGAGCCTGACCGTGGCCGGCGGGCGGATCGGCGCGACCGTGAGCACCTTCGCCTTTCCCCTGCTGTTCGGGGAGATCGGACGGGCCGCGACCTACTGGATCCTGGCCGCCCTGGGCGTCCTGGGCGCCCTCCTCACATGGCTCCTCGTCCCTGAGACGGGCCGCCTCTCCCTGGAGAAGATCACCGGGGAAGAAGCGGTCGGAGCCAGCGCCTCGGCCTGACCCGACCCCCGGAGCGGGAACTCCGCTCCGGGCGCTGGTCTCACGCCGCCTCTTCGGCCGGCTCCTCAGTCACGAAACCCTTCCAGCCGGCCATGTAGTCGACGAAGGCCGGACCCAGGCCCTCGCTTCGCAGATAGGCTCGGGTCACCGGCAGAGGCGCTGAGCCGAAGTCGGGATCGGCGGCGACGTGGCGGGGGAAGTCGTGGTGCAGGATGGCCGCGCGGCCGAGGATCGCGAAGTCGAGGCCGTGCTCAAGCACACGCCGGCTGTCCGCCGCGGTCATCAACTTGCCGGCCGCGCCAAGGCGGGTGGTCCCGCGCGGCAACTCCGCGAACCAGTCGATCAGCGGCTTGGACGCGAACTCGGCTTCGACCGGGGCCTTGAAGACATCCCACAGCGACATGTCGAGGTAGTCGAGGTCACCGGAGACGAGCATGCGGGCCGCCAGGTCCCTCTGCTCGGCGAAGCGAAGCCCGAAGCGCTCGGGCGACAGCCGAAGGCCCAGCTGGAAATCGGGCCTGGTCTGCGCACGCACGCCGGCGATGATCTCGAAGATCAGCCGCGCGCGGTTCTCCGCCGATCCGCCATAGCGGTCGGTGCGCTGGTTCAGCTCGGGGCTGAGGAATGCGCAGAGGATGTAGCCATGGGCGCCGTGCAGTTCGACCCCGTCGAACCCGGCACGCTCGGCCCGCACCGCCGCGGCGATGAAGTCCTCGCGCAGCTGCTCAACCTCGGCTTCGCTGAGCGCGCGCGCGCCGGTCTCGGCGTTGTCCGACGGGCCCACCGGGGCTTCGCCGGTCAGCTCCTTGGGCGAGCGGATGCCCGCATGGTGCAGCTGGACGGAGGAGACCGCGCCCCTGGCCCGGATCGCGTCCGCAAGGCGCGTGAGGCCCGCCAGATGATCGTCGGAGAAGACCCCCAGCTGTCCGGGGAAGCCCTGGCCGATCCCCTGGACGTGGGCGGCGCAGGTCATGACGAGGGCAAAGCCGCCATCTGCTCGGTAGGTCAGCCAGTTGAACTCGTCGTCCGAGAGCTTTCCGTCGGCATGGCTCTGCGAATTGGTCAGGGGAGCGAGCGTGAAGCGGTTCTTCCACGCCGGTCCGCGTTGCAGGGTCAAGGGATCGAATAGATCGGTCATCGAGGATCCTGAGGCTTCGGTTGCTCGCCGCACGCCGAAAGCTAGGTCGGCCGATCCGGATCACAACCCCAGTAAATCTCGCAGGACGTTGACCAGGGACCCCGGTCTGGCGCAATCGCGGCGCATGAGCCTCGAGACCCTGAGCAGCCACGCCTGCCACGGCGGCATGCAGAGCTTCCACCGGCACGCCAGCGCCGCGACGGGCACGTCGATGCGCTTTGGCGTGTTCACGCCCCCGGGTGACGGGCCCTTTCCCGTGCTGTGGTGCCTCGCCGGGCTCACCTGCACCGAGGAGACGTTCGCCATCAAGGCCGGCGCCCAGAGGCTGGCGGCCGAACTCGGCCTGATGCTGATCACGCCCGACACCAGTCCCCGCGGCGAAGGCGTGGCCGACGATCCCGAGTACGACATGGGCCAGGCGGCGGGCTTCTATCTCGATGCGACGCTGGCGCCGTGGGCCGCGCACTTCAAGACCCGCTCCTGGCTCGAGCGCGAGCTGCCGGAGATCCTCGACAAGGCCTTCCCCGCCGATCTGGCCCGCCAGTCGATCACCGGCCATTCCATGGGCGGCCACGGCGCGCTCACCTTGGCGCTGCGCGAGCCGCGCCGTTTCCGTTCCGTCTCGGCCTTCGCCCCGATCGTCTCGCCGATGAACTGCCCCTGGGGCCAGAAGGCGCTCGGCGGCTATCTGGGAGCCGATCGCGCAAGCTGGCGCGCCTACGACGCATGCGCCCTCATCGAGGATGGCGCGCGGGCGGACGCTATCCTGGTCGACCAGGGCGAGGCCGACCCCTACCTCGCCGAACAACTCAAGCCGGAGTTGCTCGAGGCCGCATGCGCGAAGGCGGGAATCCCGCTCACCCTGCGCCGCCACGCCGGCTATGATCACAGCTACTGGTTCATCCAGGGCGTGATCGACGACCACCTGCGCTGGCACGCCGAGCGCCTCGCCGCCTGACGATTGCGTCCCGCGCCCACCCAGCCCATCTTCGCCCGACCGTGACCCTCGTCCTGGACCAAAGCCGCGCCGCGGCCGCAGATACGCGGCCAAACCTCTCGCACCTGACCCGGGCGCAGATGCAGGCGGCGCTCGTCCAGGCGGGCGTCTGTTCCCCGGCCCAGGCGCGCATGCGCCGCGACCAGGTGTGGGGCTGGATCCACAACCGCGGCGCCGTGAGCTTCGAGGTGATGACCAACATCGCCAAAGAGACGCGCGCCGCCCTCGCGAACGCCTTCATCCTCGACCGCCCTCAGATCGTCGAGCGCCGCCAGAGCGTGGACGGGGTGATCAAGTGGCTGATCCGCTTCGCGCCCGGGATCGAAGCCGAGACCGTCTTCATCCCCGACGTCGGCCGCGCCGGCGCCCTGTGCGTCTCCAGCCAGGTCGGCTGCACGCTCAACTGCACCTTCTGCCACACCGGCACCCAGGCCCTGGTGCGCAACCTCACCGCCGGCGAGATCGTCGCCCAGGTGCAGGTCGCCCGCGATGACCTTTCGGAATGGACCGCCGCCGACGGCGAGAGGCGGCTGACCAACATCGTCTTCATGGGCATGGGCGAGCCGCTCTACAATCTGGACAACGTCGCCGACGCCATCGACGTCATCTCCGACGAGCAGGGGATCGCCATCTCTCGCCGACGGATCACCGTCTCCACCTCCGGCGTGGTCCCCAGCATTCCCGAGCTGGGCGCGCGGACCGGCGCAATGCTGGCGATCTCTCTGCACGCCACCAACGATCCGCTGCGCGACGAGCTGGTCCCCCTGAACCGGCGCTATCCGATCGCGGACCTGCTGGCCGCCATCAAGGCCTATCCCGGCCTGTCGAACGCCAAGCGCGTCACCTTCGAATATGTCATGCTCAAGGGGGTCAACGACTCCCCGGCCGAGGCGCGCGCCCTTGTGAAGCTGCTCGCGGGAATCCCTGCGAAGATCAACCTGATCCCGTTCAACCCGTGGCCCGGCTCGAGCTACGAGTGCTCCTCGTCCTCGACGATCAAGGCCTTCGCCGACATCGTGAACCGCGCCGGCTACGCCTCACCGATCCGCACCCCGCGCGGCCGCGACATCCTTGCCGCCTGCGGCCAGCTCAAGTCGGAAAGCGAGAAGCTGCGAGCCAGCGCCCGCCGCGCGGTGGCCGCCGAAGGGTGAGCCCCCTCAGCGCCGTCTGTGTTCGAAGTTCTTGCGCAGGATGGCCCAGATGATGAGCAGGAAACCGGCAAGGCGCAGGAGATAGATCGGCGATCGGTGCTCGCTGGAACCGCCCAGGAGCGTCGGCAGAGGCTGCGCGACGCCAAAGACGAGGAATGCCGCGGCGAACGCCAGGAACAGCGCGTCCCCGGTCCTTCGCCAGAAGCGCAGGAAGAAGACGGCGGCGATCAGAAAGCCAATGGTCTCTGCCCCCGTGATGAGGCCGTGAAGCTCGGCGCCCTCCGTCACCGCTCCACCTCCCAGATGAAGCCATAGAGCAGGGTCGCCAGGGCCAGCAACGTGGTCCCCTGGCGCAGGAATGTCAGGTCTACGTCAGGGAAGATCACCAGATCGGCGACGAGGCATAAATTGTTTAGAGAAAGAAAGACAAAAGATATTGCGGTCCAGAGTAATAATCTGCCTTTCGTTCTGATATACGCCCTCAATAGCAGGATGGAGCAAACAATACTCGTGAGTAAACAGAGAACATAGACCGCCGTCGGCGCAATTTTACTCATTTCCCCCTCCCGGAAACTTGAATGCGTCGGCCAGAGATTGTATCGGGTCGGTAGGCCTCGCGATCAAATCGAGCAGCGCCACCGGGCGCTCCCGATACGCCTTCTCCAGAAGCCCGCACAATTCGTCCAGGGCGGGAGCCGCGGGTCGATAGCGCCAGCGATGATGATGATCTTCGCGGATCACGAGACCGGCGGCCTCAAGGCGTCTGAGATTGTCGTTCACAAGCATTCGGCTTGCTCTCAGCTCTCGTACGAGTTCCGGGGATTCCCAGGCGCGCGTGCGATCGCTGCGGAGCAGCAGAAGCAGCTCCACCGTCCAGACCGATCGGATGTGCTGGCGAACGAAGCTGAGGAAATCCGGGCCGATCGCCAAATCCTTGCGGTTGGGTGGCTGGAGCCACCCACCCTATCTACCAGAGCCGTCCGATCAAGCCTGGGAGGACAAGTCCAAGGCTACTTCACCTCGGCGCATTCGCGCTTGAGGTTGATCATCACCTTGGCCACGTCACGGCGCATCCCGGCGCGGACAAGGGGCGCGGGGGCCATGATGTCGACCGACACCAGGTTCTCGTAGATCACGCGCGTGGCTGCGCCGCCCTGGAGGGCCACAAGGCGCCATTCGCCCTGCTCCTCCTTCAGATCGCCCCCGGCCTTCTGGAATCTGATCACCGTATAGGGCTGCAGCTCCTCGCGGACGACATTGTGGATCGTGGGCACGATCAGGTTTCCCTTGGTCACCGTCTCGCGCACTTCGGTGTTGTGTGCTGGATCGCTCTCCAGGATGCGGCAACTGGTCACCGTCACCACCAGGCGGTTGGCTTTGGCGCAGTCGCTCATCACCGTCCAGACCACCTTCGGAGGCGCCGGGATGTCGATAGCGGCGTGGATCAGCACTGCGCCGTCTGGGGCGGGATCGACCTGCGACACCGGGTGGCCGTCCTTGAGCTCCTGTTCGCTGGTGGCCGTGGGCGCCCAGGCCGGAGCCGCCGAGGCGCTCAGGCAGGAAATCGCAAGGCACGACGCGCCAAGTGCGAGATACGCGAACTTCATCGAGACGGGGGGCTCCAGCTTGTCGTCCCGGCGGACGGACGGCGGCACGGCGACTTGTACGCACGACGCGACGGACTGATTGCGCGCAAAAGCCGGGAAAACCCGGCGTAAGTTAGACGCGCGCAAGGGCATGTCAGGTTCAACGCACAAGGTGGGCCGCCGTCGCTTCGATCGCCTCCACCAACGACATCCGCTGGATCTGAACGCCGTCGGGCAGCCCCGAGAACAGCCTCGTCGGCGCGGCGGCGTCCAGCATGACGAACACGCCCCTGTCGCCCTCGCGACGAATCAGCCGGCCGAAGGCCTGGGCGATCCGGGCCCGCGCCTGGGCGTCGTCGTAGCTCTTGCCGCCGAACCGGCTGCGCCGGGCCTTGTGCAGGATGTCCGGCCGCGGCCACGGCACGCGGTCGAAAACCAGCAGGCGCAGGGATCGACCGGGTACGTCCACGCCGTCGCGTACCGCGTCGGTGCCCAGCAGGCACGCATCCTCCTCCGCCCGGAAGATGTCCACCAGCGCGCCGACCTCGAGCGGATCGATGTGCTGGGCGTAGAGCGCCAGCCCCTTGTCGGCGAGCGGCGCGGCGATCCGTTCGTGCACGGCCTTCAGCCGCCGGATGGCCGTGAACAGTCCCAGGGCGCCGCCTCCGGCCGCGAGGAACAGCTCGCGCATGGCCGAGGCGACCTGACGCGGATCGTCCCGGCCCACGTCGGTGACCACCAGCGCCAGGGCGTGCGCCGCATAGTCGAACGGTGAGGCGAGACGCAGGGTCTTGGGCCGGTCCGACAGCCGCGCCGCGCCGGTGCGCATCTCGGCGATGGCGAAGGGATCGGCATGGCCCGCATCGGCCAGGGTGGCGCTCGTCACCAGCACCCCGTGCGCCGGCGCGATCACCGCGGCGTGGAGCGGTTCGGTCGGATCGACCCAGTGGCGGCGACACGCGGCGTCCACCACCCGCCCATAGAGGAAGCTGGCCTCGAACCAGTCGACGAAGTCCGGATCGTCGTCGGCGTCCTCGTCGATGGCCGACAGCATCGAGCGCCACGCAGGAAGGATATTGCGGGCGCGCCGCTCCAGTCCTCGCAAGGCGCCCTCGATGCGCGCGCGGTCGGACTGCGCCAGGGTGTCCGCCTCCTCGTCGAGCACATCCTCGAGCAGGCGCGAAAGGGCCTGCAGCGGCCCTTCGATCGCCGCGATCGCCGCGGCCGCCGCCCGCGCGCTCTCGCGGACCGCGTCCAGGGCCGGCCGCGCCGCGCACTCCATCCCGGAGTCCGACGGCGCCGCCCGGGCGCGCAGCTGTTCGAGCACCGCCGCCAGGAAGGTCTCGATCGGCCCGGAGGGCGTCGCCTCGCCCACGCCCGGAGCGATCCGCCCGGACCATCCCTCGCCCGGCAGGGCGGCGGCGGCGCGCACGGCGGCGTCCAGGGACAGCCGCGCGTCCTCATGATCGCCCAGCACCTCCTCCAGGCGCAGCTCGAGCCCGCGGCCGCGACGGCCCCGACCCTCAGGCCCGCGGATCCACCGGCGCATCTCCGCCGCCTCCTGACCGGAGAGCGCGGCGGCGAAGGCGTTGTCGGCCGCATCGAACAGGTGGTGGCCCTCGTCGAACACGATCCGGCGCAGGGCCGCGGTCTCCGCATCGCCCGGACGTCCCCGCGCCGCCCGGCCGCGGTCGAAGGCCGCCTGCGTCAGCACCACGGCGTGGTTGGCGATCACCACGTCCGCGCGCCGCGAGGCGCGGATCTGCCGTTCGATGAAACAGGCGCGATAGTGCGCGCAGCCGGAATGGACGCACTCGCCCCGCCGATCGACCAGATTCGCCGCGCTGGCCTGGGCGGCCGGGCCTATGGCGAACAGGGTGGGCAGCCATGCGGGGAAGTCGCCGCCGGTCATGTCGCCGTCGGCGCTGGCCCGCACCCAGCGCGCCGCCAACGCCAGGCCCACGAGGTCCGCCCCCCCAAGCCGCGCAGAGTTCACGGCGTCCTGGAAGTTGAGCAGGCACAGGTAGTTCTCCCGACCTTTGCGCACCGCCACCTTCGACGCCCGCGCGGCGGGATCGGGAAACAGCGCCCGCGCCTCCCGCTCGATCTGCCGTTGGAGGGCGCGGGTGAAGGTCGCGATCCACACGCCCGGTCCGTTCGCCTCGGCCCACAGGGAGGCCGGCGCCAGATACCCGAGGGTCTTGCCGACCCCCGTGCCGGCCTCGGCCAGCATCATCATCGGCTCGCCCTCGCGCTCGCGCGGCTGGAAGGCGTGGGCGGCCTCGCTCGCGAATTCGGCCTGGGTGGGACGCGCCTCCGACAGGCCCGCACGCTCGAGCAGGAGGCCGAGCCTCGCCGCGGCGGCTTCGGGGGAAATGGGCCGGGAGCCCGGTTCCCCCGGTGGACCGTCGTCATCCCACTCCTTCAAGCGCGTCCACACGTCCAGGCCGTCGCTGCGCCAGGGCCTGGCGATCGGCTGCGAGCGAAGGGCGCCGATCACCGCCGAAGCCCACGGCCAGCCCGCCCGGCCCATGGTCTCCGCCAGGGCGAGCGCCTGCTCGCGGCTCGGCGTCGGCGACAGGGCAAGCTCCTGCAGCAGGACGAGGCTGGCTGCCCGAAGGGTCGCCGCCTGCTCGGGCGCCCCGTGCGGAGGCTCCAGGTCAAGCGCCAGGGCCAAACCGACAGCGGAGGGCGCGCAGAACTGCGCCGGCCTTGCGAAGGCGAACAGCTCGAGGACGTCGAAGATCCGCGGACTGCGCGGCGGCGCGTGCAATCCAAGCCGGCGGGCGGTCATCGAGGCATGGCTCACCAGCACGGGACCGCTCTCGAACAGCGCCCGCGCCTCGCCCGCGCTGGCCGCCCTGGCGCTCGCGCCGTCTGCAACACCCGCCCTCGCGCCGGGCAACACGGCAAGCGCCGGCGCCAGGTCCAGACTCACGGCGGGAGCAGTCATGCCCGGAGGATGACTCCTCCAGCCCCGTCACGCCATGTCTGTTGACAATTCGGATGTTGCGTACGGGCCCCCATTTGGCTGCCCCTTAACCTGTCATCGCCGGCCGTCAGCGCCGGCGACCCATCGATCGGCTTGGCGAGATCGGGCAATGGCCGCCCTGAGCGCGCGGCCACGTCGAACGGCTCGCAAGCTGCGTAATGGGTGGCTGGGACTGACGCCGGGCCATGATTAAACTTAATAATTACAAATCGTTCGAACCTCTGGCCCCAACGCCGCGCCTAGCGCGCCAGGAACCCGTCGATCCCCGACTTAGCGCTCTCGAAGCCCAGGTTCTCGACCATGGCCGCCGAGGCGATGGCGTAGGCTTCATCGAGCGGGGCCTCGATCTGGCGGTTGAACACCGCCTTGCCCAGGGCGATCGCGTCAGGCGCCTTGGCTGCGATCGCGCTCGCCGCCTCCTCCACCGCCGCGTCGAGCTTGTCGGCGGGAACCGCGCGGTTGATCAGCCCCATGGCCGCCGCTTCCGCCGCCCCCACGAAACGCCCGGTGAGCAGCATCTCCTGCGCGTTCTTGCGGCTCACGGCCCGACCGAGAGCGACGCCGGGCGTGGAGCAGAACAGGCCGAGGTTGATCCCGGACACGGCGAAGCGAGCGGTGTCGACCGCAAAGGCCAAGTCGCAGCTGGCGACGAGCTGGCAGCCGGCCGCCACCGCCGCGCCCTGCACCCGGGCGATCACCGGCTTGGGGCAAGCGCGGATCGCGAGCATCAGTTCTGAGCAGCGCGCGAACAGCGCCTCGTGCGCCGCGGGGTCGTCCGTGGCTCTCAGCTCGCCGAGGTCATGGCCCGCACAGAACACCTTTCCCGCGGCGCCCAGGACGATCACCCGCACCGCCAGATCGGCGCCGAGATGGGCAAGCGCCTCGATCAGCGCGGCCATCATGGCGCTCGACAGGACATTGGCCCGACCAGGATCGTTGAGCGTCAGCCGTGCGACGGGGCCTTCCAAGCTGCGAAGAAGGAGTTCGTTGCTCATGCCGCTTCGTCCTCTCGATGCCGACTCCAAGGCTCGGCTCGCAAGGATGAGCGGTCAAGCGGGAAGCCCTCCGTCAGCGGTCCCAGATCGACCGGAACTCCCCGCCGCCGTTCAGGAGCTGAGCGGGGCTGTTCTTCTCTATATGACCGATCAGCCCCCGGTAGACGCCGTAGCCGATCAGTTCCTGCAGACGCGCCGGAAAGGTCTTCACGAGGGATGGGTCGAGGCCGAGTTGCTGGTTTTCCTGCTGGCGGATAAAGCCGGCGCAGTAGTTCATCGCGATCCCCGTCCGCCGCGCGTCCGAGACATTGGCGCCGCCGCCGTGCCAGAGCGCCCCGTCCCAGAGCAGCACCGAACCCTTCGGCATCTCCGCCGCAATCGTCTCATAGGCGCCGCCGTATTCGGGGTTTTCCCGGCGATGGCTGGCCGGAACCAGGCGCGTCGCGCCGTTGGCCGTCGTGAAGTCCGTCAGCGCCCACATGGAGTTGCAGACGATCGGCCGGTGCGGCTTGTCGAGCGGGATCACCTGGTCATCGGCATGGATGGGCTGCGCCATCTCGCCTGGATCGATGGCGATCGAGGAGAGCGACGAGATCAGGCAGCCGTCGCCCAGTACGCCGTCGACGATCGACAGCACGGCAGGGTGGACCGGAACCTGATCGAACGGCGCGCCATAGCGGAGCAGGTTGTAGATGCGGAC
>DATBEN010000015.1:0-8534 GCA_036276055.1 Caulobacteraceae bacterium | reverse complement strand
CGCCCTGCGCGACGACGACGAGCAGTGGATGGCCCTGCGCTACGACTTGACTGCGCCGCTCGCGCGGTTCGTCGCCGAGAACTGGGAGACCCTGCCCAAGCCGTTCCGGCGCTACGCCTTCGGACCGGTGTGGCGGAATGAGAAACCAGGCCCCGGGCGCTATCGGCAGTTCATCCAGTGCGACGCCGACACCGTCGGCTCTTCGCGGCCGCAGGCCGACGCCGAGATCATCGCCATGGCCATCGAGGGCTACGCCGCCGCCGGCCTGCCCGCGGGGGCCTGTGTCCTGAAGATCAACAACCGCAAGCTGCTGAACGGCCTGCTGACCGCCTCGGGCGTGGCCAATCCGCTGCAGAAGCTGGCGGTGCTGCGGGCGGTCGACAAGCTGGAACGGCTCGGCTCCGCCGGCGTGGCGGCGCTGTTGGGACCCGGCCGACGCGATGAGTCCGGCGCCTTCACGCGGGGGGCGGAGCTGGAGGCTCCGGCGATCGAGGCGGTCCTCGCCTTCGTGGAGGCGGGCGGCGGCTCGCGCGCCTCCGTGCTCGACCGCCTCTCCAACGTCATCGGCGGTTCGGCCGAGGGCGACGAGGGCCTGGCCGAGCTCTTCGGCATCGGCGAGGCGCTCTCGCGCCTGGACGTCGAGGATACGGCGGCGACCTTCGATCCATCGGTGGTGCGCGGTCTGGAATACTACACCGGCGCGGTCTTCGAGGCAGATCTCCAGCTCCAGGGCCAGGGCGAGGAGGCCGTGCGCTTCGGCTCCATCGGCGGGGGCGGCCGCTACGATGACCTGGTGGCGCGGTTCACGGGCGAGCGGACCCCGGCCACGGGCTTCTCCTTCGGCGTCTCGCGCCTGGCCGCGGCGCTTTCCGCCAGCGGCGCGGCGGGCGCTTCGCCTCGTGGACCGGTGGTCGTGCTGGCGCTCGATCAGGCCCTGATGGGGGACTACTTCGCCCTGGCGGCCGAACTGCGGGCCGGCGGCATCGCCGCGGAGGTCTATCTCGGCGGATCGGGCATGCGGGTGCAGATGAAGTACGCCGACCGCCGCCTCTCTCCAGCCGCGATCATCGTGGGCGGCGACGAGATCGCCCAGGGCGTGGTGACCATCAAGGACCTCGATCTTGGCCGGCGCCTCGCCGAGGGGGTGACCGACAACCGCGCCTGGCGCGAGGAGCGGCCGGGGCAGGTCAGCGCGCCGCGGAGCGAGTGGATCTCCCATGTCCGGCGCATCGTGGAGGCCGCCGGGTGAGGCTGGAGGCGCCGGTCCCGGCGGAGGTGCGCGAGGCGGTCCAGGCTCCCCTGCTGGAGAGCCCTGCGCACCTGCTCGACGCCCCTGTCCTGCAGCCGCTCGGGCTCCTGCTGGACCTGGCGGGCGAGACCCTCCGTGAGCGGCTGTTCGTCGTGCAGACGCCCGACGGCGGGCCGGAGCAATGCCTGCGCCCCGACTTCACCATCCCGGCCCTGCGCGCCCACATCGCCGGCGGCCGGCCCGAGGGACGCTACTTCTATAGCGGCCACGCCTTCCGCGTGGCCCCGCCGGGTTCGACGCGCGCCGAGGAGTTCCCGCAGTTCGGGCTCGAGGCGTTCGAACACGGCGATGCACGGCGGGCCGACGGGGAGATGGCCTCCCTCGCTTGGCGCTCGGCCTGTGCCGGCGGTCGCGACGACCTGACCCTGGTGCTGGGGGATGTCGGCCTCTTCGCCCTGGTGGTGGACGCCCTGGACCTGGCGCCGCCACTCTCGGCGCGTCTGAAGCGCGCGTTCTCCAGTCCGCGTCGCCTCCACGCGGAGCTCGACGCCGCGATGAACGGAGGCGGTGAGACGACGCGAGGAGGGGATGGCCTGGCGCGCCTGCTGGCGCAGCTTCCCGAGCAGGAGGCGGTGATGGTCCTCGAGGAGATCTGGACGCTTGCCGGAATCGAACCCGTCGGGGGACGATCGCCGACGGAAATCGTCCATCGCCTGGTCGAGCGCACCGCGCTTGCCCGCGCCGGTCGGTTGACGCCGGCCCAGGCGGACCTGTTCCGCGCCTTCCTGGGCGTCTCGGGTGAGCCCGACGCGGCGCTCGAGGCCGTGTCGCGACTGGTGGGGTCGGCGTCGAACAAGCTTGCGGCGGCTCGGGAGGGCTGGGCCCGCCGCGTCGAGGTCATGGTGGGAGGGGGAGTGCCGCCCGAGCGCCTGCGCTTCTCCGCCGCCTTCGGCCGGGCGTTCGGCTATTACGACGGCATGGTGTTCGAGGTGCGCAGCGCCGCGCTTGGCGATGAGCAGCCGGTGGCGGCCGGAGGGCGCTACGACAGCCTGCCCGCCCGCCTGGGCGCCAGTCTCCACACCGGCTCGGTGGGCTGCATGGTCCGGCCGGGTCGCGCCTGGGCGGCGGGGCGGCCATGAGCGATCCGCTGATCATCGCGATCCCGTCGAAGGGGCGCCTCAAGGAGCAGGTGGAAGATTGGCTGGCCGACTGCGGGCTGCCGGTGCGGACCACGGGCGGGGCGCGCGGCTATTCGGCTGCGCTCGAAGGCCTCGACGAGGTGCAGCTGCGGCTCGCCTCCGCCGGCGACATCGCCGCCTCCCTCGCCCTTGGCGACACTCACCTCGGCGTGACCGGCGAGGATCTCCTGCGGGAGCAGCCGGCTGACGGCGCCGACAGGTTTCGCCTGCTGATGCCGCTCGGTTTCGGTCGCGCGGACCTGGTGGTCGCCGCGCCCAGGAGCTGGATCGACGTCGAGACCATGGCCGACGTGGAGGACGTCGCCCACCTCTATATGGCGCGGACGGGCCGGCGCCTTCGGGTGGCGACCAAGTACCTCGCCCAGACCCGCGCCTTCTTCGCCCGGCACGGCATCGTCGACTACCGCATCGCCGAGTCCGGCGGCGCCACCGAAGGCGCCCCGGCGGCCGGCGCGGCCGAGCTGGTCGTCGACATCACCACGACGGGTGCGACCCTCGCGGCCAACGGGCTCAAGCCGCTCTCGGACGGCCTGATCCTGCGCAGTCAGGCGCATCTCGTCGCGGCGCTGGGAACGCGGTGGTCCCAGAGCCAGAGGGCCGCCTGCCGTCGGCTGCTCTCCATCGCCAGCGCCAGGGCGCGGGGCCGCAGCATGGCCGCTCTCGCCTGGCCCGCCGGAGAGGACGCGGCCGCGCGGGCCGCCCTCGCCGGGCCCTGCCCCGACGCCGATACGTCCGCCGCGCATGGTGCGATCATCGCGAGGTCGCGCCTGTTCGACGCGGCCGCGGCCCTTGCCGCCGCAGGAGTCGGCCCGATCAGCGTCACCCGGCCCGAATACCTGTTCGAGGCGTCATGCGCCGCCGCCGACGGCCTGGACGAGGTCCTTGCTGCGAACGCGCAGGGTGTTGACAACCCGGCGGTTTCTTAGACTGTTCGATGTCGCCGCCGACACATGACCTGCGTTGGCGGATCGGAGGAAACGTCCGGCC
Organism: Caulobacteraceae bacterium; assembly: GCA_036276055.1. GTDB lineage: Bacteria > Pseudomonadota > Alphaproteobacteria > Caulobacterales > Caulobacteraceae > Acaudatibacter. Next base: position 5,099 of record DATBEN010000015.1, on the reverse strand, counting down.
ATAGAACGCCGGCCTAGAGGCCCGCCGCGGACCCCCCGCGGCGGGCCTTTCAGCCTCGGTCCGCCCGTTCGCAACGGCGGCTGGAAACTTGGAGAGCGGCGATGGACTATGTCCGACTGGGCGCAACGGGCCTCAAGGTCTCACGCCTGTGCCTGGGCTGCATGACCTATGGAAGCTCGAAGTGGCGGTCCTGGGTCCTCGATGAGGAACAGGCCATGCCGTTCTTCCGCGAGGCCATCGAGGCCGGCGTGAATTTCTTCGACACCGCCGACGTCTATTCCCAGGGAGAGAGCGAGCGGGTCACGGGCAAGGCGCTGAAGGCGTTCGCCAAGCGGCACGAGGTGGTCATCGCCACCAAGGTCAATGGCGCCATGGGCTCGGACCCGAACAACCGCGGCCTGTCCCGCAAGCACATCATGGACGGCATCGACCGGAGCCTCGAGCGGCTGGGGGTCGACTATGTCGACCTCTACCAGATCCACCGCTTCGACCCGGCGACGCCGATCGAGGAGACCCTGGAAGCCCTCAGCGACGTCGTGCGCGCCGGCAAGGTCCGCTACCTCGGCGCCTCGTCGATGTTCGCCTGGCAATTCATGAAGATGCTGGCGACGTCCCGGGCGCACGGATGGACGTCCTTCGTGTCGATGCAGCCCCAGTACAATCTGGTCTATCGGGAGGAGGAGCGGGAGATGCTCTCGCTGTGCCTCGATCAGGGCGTCGGGGTGATCCCGTGGTCACCGCTGGCGCGGGGATTCCTGGCGGGCGGCCGCGCTCATCCAGGCGAGGGCAACACTGAGCGGGCCCGGACGGACGAGTTCGCGTCCAGGCTGTACTATCGCGACGCCGACTTCGCGGTCGTCGACGCGGTGGGCGCAATCGCCCGCGCGCGCGGCGTCTCGAACATGCAGGTGGCGCTCGCCTGGGTTCTCCGGAACCCTGCGATAACCTCGCCGATCATCGGCGCTTCCAAGAGCCACCACATCTCCGATGCGGTCGGCGCCCTGACCATCTCGCTCAGTGACGAGGAAGTGAAGACCCTGGAGTCCCCCTACAGGTCCAAGCCGGTGCTGGACCACGCCTGACCCTGGGGGACCTTCCGGGGCTTTTCCTAGAACGAGCCGAACAGGCGCGGCATCGCGCGCGCCGGGACGTCCCGGAGCATGGCGAAAACAGGCGCGAAAGCCCGGGATAGAAAGAATTCGAAGGATCTCAGCATCGTCATTTCCATTGTGCAGTGCGAAGACGCAGGTGCGAGATGGGTGCTGCGACGCGGAATGGCAAGGGCTGATTGTGAACGGGACTGCGCCAACTCTTGAAAAGATGATGCTCGGATGGCATCAAACTCTGGATTGAAATGTCAGTGGAGGTCCTCCCCGCCGGAAATCGGGGAGTAAGCGGCCATGCTGTCGGAGACAGCTATGAGGATCGAGTTCGCAGTCGCTGGCAGCGCTGCCCTGGAGGACGGCCCAGCCGGGGGCCTGAACGATGTGCGTCGCGACGGATAGGACCGTTGCGGCTAGCGCGGTAAGGGCGCTTATCAGTCGGGAGCGGGTTCAAACCGACCGATCGACGCGCCCGGGGGGCCGCAAATTGGCTGACGCTACGATCTGTCGCACTCCCGCACGAGCGGGAGCGCAGAATGGGGGTTTGAGTTGAGACGCATCGCCATTGTTGAGGACGACGCGGCAGAACGATCGCATATCTCGGCGATCGTGGGCGCGCGGCACCGTCCGGCCGTGTTCGCGGACGGTTCGTCCTTCCTGAGGGCCTTGCACCGCGAGACCTTCGACCTGGCCTGTCTCGACTGGTCGCTCCCCGATGTGAGCGGCCTGGAGCTGGTTCAGCGCGTGCGCGCGGGAGCCCTGGCCAAGACGATACCCATCATCCTGGTGACGGCGCGCAATGGCGACGAGGACCTGGTGGCCGGTCTGATGGCGGGCGCCGACGACTTCATTTCGAAACCTGTCCGCGAGCCCGTCCTGACGGCGCGGGTCGAGGCGCTGCTGCGTCGCGTCACCCCGCGGCATGACGAGGTGTTCGAGACCTTCGACGAGTTCACTTTCGACCGGTCGCGCGAGGTCGTCATCTCCGGGTCCGAAGAGCAGGCGCTGACGGCCAAGGAGTTCGCGCTCGCCCTGACCCTGTTCAGGAACATGCACCGGCCGCTGGCGCGTAGTTACCTGATGGAGGAGGTCTGGGGCGTCGGGGCGAACGTTTCGTCGCGTACGCTCGACACGCATGTTTGCCGCCTGAAGAACAAGCTGGGCCTTACGCCGGAGCGCGGCTTCAACTTCGGGCCGGTCTACGGTTTTGGCTACCGCCTCGAGCGGACACCTGCGCCGGCGCTGGACACAGCTTCTGCTTGAACGCCTAAAGCGGGGACGCGCCTCTAACGGCCGGCTCGCACCGGAGGCCGAACGTCACCGCCGCCTGTGGGTCGAGTGGTTCGCCACCGCCGCCTTCTCGACCGCTCTGCTGGCGACGTTCGTCTTCACGGGGGCCACGACCCGGCTCGACAACGCCATCTACGACATGGCGCTCAAGATCCGCCATGCCCAGCCGAGCAAGGACATCGTCATCGTTTCGGTTGACGAGGCGAGCCTCAACGAGAAGGGCGAGTGGCCCTGGAAGCGCCGGCTCTTTGCAGATCTGATCAACGACATCGGCCACGGCAAACCGCGCGCGCTCGGCTGGTACTTCATCTTCGCCGCGCCGACCGATGCGGCTGACGATCAGGCCGTCCATGACGCGATGGCGCGGACACCCACCTACTTGGCGCAGTTGGTGAGCATCGCCTACGAGGGCGTTCGGAAACGGATGAACGCCACCTCGTCTGCCGCTGGGGAAGGGACGGCCGACTCAGAAGGCGACAACGACGGAATCGTCCGGCGAGCCTACCTCTTCGAGGGTCACAGCTCTCCTACGCCTAGGCTCGCCCTGCAACTCGCGCGCCTGGCGGGACGGGGCCCCCTGTCCCCCCGGCCCGAAGAGACGCCCGGCGTTCCCGCGAAGGACATTCGTCGCGCCGGCGAAATGCTCATCCCTTTCATCGGTCCCCCTGGGTCCTTCCAACACGTCTCAGCCGCCGCCGTGCTGGACGGCAAGGTTCCGATCGACGAGTTCAAGGGCAAGTTCGTCCTGATCGGCTCTTCGGCGCCCAACCTCCTGGACAACTACCCGACACCCGTCTCGGGCCGTTCGGGGATGCCCAACGTCGAGGTCGACGCGAACATCCTGAACGCCCTCCTGACGGGGACGGCCATCACTCCCGCGTCGGAGGTGATGGTCCTCATCGTTTCCCTGGCGATGATGTGGCTGCTGCTCGTCGCCCTCGTTCGGCTCGGCCCCACCGACAATCTCCTCGTGGCCGCCGGCCTGGCGGCGCTGCCCGCGATCGGCGCGGTCGTCGCGGTCATCGCCTTCAGGGTCTGGCTGCCTCCCGCCGCCTTCCTGGTGACCGAGGCGATGATCGTCCCGTACTGGGGCTGGCGGCGCCTGAATGCCGCGAGCGGCTATCTTGCGGAGGAGCTTAGGGCGCTCGAGCGCAGCGTCGGCGGCGCCGTCCTCGCCCGGCCGGCCAGCGCGCCGCCGCCCCGAGGCGACCTTGTGCTGCAGCAGATGACCCTGCTGCAGGAAGCCAAGGCCCGGATCTCCGACCTCCGCCGGTTTGTGGCCGACATCCTGGCGAACTTCCCTGACCCGGTGCTCGTCGTGGACCGCGAGGGCCGGATCCTGACCGTCAACCAGGCCGCGGCGGATTTCGCCGAACAGGCCGGCCTCTCGACGACCCCCAATTCCCCGGTGCAGCCGATCCTGGCGCGGATCGTCCCGGTGACGCCCAACGGAGGCTCGGCCTGGCCGCCGCCGGAACGGGACGCCGCCAACAGCCAGCCGTTCAGCGGCATGGGCATGGCCGGCCGGGCCTACGAAGTGCGCTTCACCGCCACGCAAAGCGCAGGCGACGAACAGACTGGCTGGATAATCCATCTCGCCGACATCACCTCCCTGATGTCGGCCATGCGCCAGCGCGAGGAGGCGCTGCAGCTCCTCTCGCACGACATGCGATCGCCTCAGTCGGCGATCCTCGCCACGCTCAGCCACCCGGAATTCAAGGAGGCGCCGGCCGCGCTGCGTCAGCGGATCGAGGGCCACGCCCGCCGGACGCTGGAGCTTGCCGACGCCTTCGTGCGACTGGCGAAGGCGGAATCGGCCCGATATGTGCTCGAACCGATCGATCTGGCCCATGTGACGCAGGACGCCGCAGACGCCGTCTGGGGCCTGGCTCAGGCCGCCGGGATCAAGGTCGAGGTGCAGGTCGTCAACGACGAGGACGAATACGTGATCCTCGCCGACCGCGGTCTCCTGACCCGCGCCCTGGTCAACCTGCTGGACAACGCCGTGAAGTTCAGCCCGGCCGGAGAAAAGGTGGTCTGCTCGATCGGCTACGGCGTGCTGGAGGGAGCGCCCGCGGTGGAGTGTCGCATCGCCGACCGCGCCGGCGGGATGAGCCAGGCGAACGCCGGGAGCCTGTTCCGCAAGTTCGCCTCCTTCCGTGACGGCGCGCATGCGCCGACGGGGATCGGCCTCGGCCTCGCCCTGGTCCATACGGTCGTCACGCGCCACAACGGTGAGATCACCGTTGAGAGCGTCGAGGGCGAGGGATCGGTCTTCATCCTCAAGCTGCCGCGTCACGACGATCGCGCCGCAGAGGGGGATGGAAATGTCGCCTCCGCAGCGGCGCTCGCCGCCGCGGAGTGACCCCGACCATCAGGCCTTCCTGACGAAGGGCTCGGGGATCCGGCTCGCTCCCTGGCGCGCGAACATCCAGCCAGGGTACTCCGGCGGCAGGGCGCTGACCTCGTCCAGGCGCGCTACCTCCTCGGGTGTGAGGCGTAGGTCCGCCGCGGCGAGGTTGTCCTCCAGCTGCTCCACGGTCTTGGCGCCGATGATGACGCTCATGACGTGCGGCTTGGCCAGCAGCCACGCCAGGGCGATCCGCGCCACCGACACTCCGCGCGCGTCGCCGATCTCGCGCATCGCCGCGACGCACGCCCAGGCGCGGTCGCGATCCACCGGCGGGAAGTCGAAGCTCGCCCGCC
>DATBEN010000014.1:0-5289 GCA_036276055.1 Caulobacteraceae bacterium | reverse complement strand
CGCGTGCGGGAGCACGGGCTGCGGCTCGGGAGGCGGCAGGGATATGGTGATGGGCTGGCCGCGCGTGCGCGCGAGCCAGTCGCGCATGTCGAGCAGGGCATAGGTGAGCTCGCGATCGCGATGGCGATCGACGGCGCGGCCCAGGATGATACTCGTCACCCCCGACGCGATCGCCACCAGAAGGGCGACCACGCAGATGATGCTCGCCGCAAGTTGACCCGCCTCGAGGCTCACGCGCCGCGCCTCCTGTCCAAACGCGAAGTCGAGCGGGTCCGGAACGCTCACCCTACTCCCCCGAAGCTAGCCGCCGCTCTTCGTGGGCGCCAGACTCCCGCCTGCGACCCGGCGTGGCGCCCCAGGCCCCTGACACCGAACGCCAGACAGTCTCTTCCGATCGCCGTCTGTCGGCGCAGTCGAGCCCCTGCCAGTTGTTGTCTTCTGTGTTTCACCCCCGCGGTTCCCGACCTCTCCTGTCATTTCGCAATTGATGGACGCGAAGAACCTGACACCGCGCACGTCTTTTACTTGACGTACAATGTCGTACATTAGCGGGTTGGTTAGATATCCCCGCCCGTAAGCTTTGCCTTGAAAACCTGATCCGTTCTGGAATCAGAATCAGAAATGAAAGGCTAATATTCGACAGAGCCAACAAATGTTCCCACCGGTCCGGACGCTGGAACCGCCAGGCGCTCAAAGTCCATCCGCGCTCGGGGAGTGGCAAAACAGAGATGGAGATCGGAGAAAGGCGAGACGAAGAGACGCAGGCGGCTCGGCGGCGCGAATCAGTCGATTCGATAATCGGCAGGCCAAAGGACCCGCAACGGCGCTGGAAGATGGCGAATCAGCTTGCTGGTCTCGCCCGGATCCAGCCGGTCGGCCAGCATGGCGAAGACCACCTCCACCGTCCGCATCGGATCGTGGGGATAGCTCGGCGGCAGGGCGTCGGCGACGGCCCCGGCGAAATCCTGCGCGTGCCGGATATGGGTCGGTCCCTCGATGGGCCGCCAGCCCTCCAGGAAGAAGCCGCGCATCAGCATCGGCAGTTGCGCCGAGAGGGCGAGCACCGCCTCCACGGGCAAGCGGTCGCGCAAGACATGCAGGACCGCGCGCGTGGCGACGTAGGACTGATGCCGGTCGCTCGGCTCGAGGCCTGCCTCCACCTGCTTGAGCCAGGTGTTGGTCTCCCGCAGCGTCGTGTCGAACACAGGCAGAGTGCTCATCGGCGTCTCCCTGGCGTGCGCGCCGCAATGGCGCCACAGCCCGAGGCTGGTCACAAGGCCCTCAGCGAAGGATCCAGCGCCAGATCCCCGCGCCCACGTGCGCCGCCGGGACGTGCGCCCAGGTGGCGACCAGCCACAGCACCAGTCCGCCGCCAAGGTCGTGGCCCCTGAAGCCGACGAGGCGGGCTTTTCCCGTAGCGACGGCGGCGAAGGGCCAGTAGCTCGTCTTCGCCTCCCACTCGGGCCACATCTGCGGCTGCAGGCGCGCCTTCTTGCGATCCTGCATTGCAGCCCCGGCCAGGGCCAGGACGACGACGGCCAGACACAGGACGATGTTGGCCGGCGTCGGGAAGACAGCGATGTGGCACAGGCCCCACAGGGCGAAGGACCACATCATCGGGTGGCGGGTGATGGCGTAGACGCCGCGCGCCTCCGCCGGCGCCGAATTGGCGCCTATTGGATTGACCAGGGCGGGATTGCGGATCAGCGACCCCATCAGCAGCACCGAGGCGAGCAGCATCACGAGCGTGACGATGACCCAGGTGATGGTTCCGGCCTCCCACAGCATCGGGCCGGGAGGGGCGCGGAGCCAGGCGACTACGAGCCAGGCCAGGGTCGCGGCGGCCACGAGCGAATAGACGCCGAGGAAGCCGCGCTCTCGGACGACCCCGGCAACGGGCGCGCGCAACGGGTGGGAGAGCAGGAAATGCGTCCCTACGAATGCGATCGCGGCGATCGCCACCATCCAGACGCCATCCATCGACCTACCCCGATCCCAGCCCTTTGGTGCACCGGCATCCCGCCGGCCCGTCTCGCGTCAAGCTCCGTCGCTCTCGATCTGTCGGACTGCGAGTCTAACCTTCGCCTCGGGGACGCGCCAGAACATGTTATTCAAACAAGCGTTTGACGCCCTGCACGCGTCGGCTAAAGTTGTGGCATGGCCGACGACACCTCCGCGCTCTCCCGCCCCGCGATCGACAAGGACGCCCTCAAGGCGAAGTACCGCGCCGAGCGGGACAAGCGCCTGCGCGCGGACGGGAACGCCCAGTACCAGCGCCTCACGGGCAGCTTCGCCCACTATGCCACCGACCCATACACCCCGTTCAGGGAGCGCGAGGCCAAGAGCGACCACGTCACCTTCGCCTTCGTCGGCGGCGGCTTCGCCGGCCTGGTGACCTGTGCCCGCCTGGTCGAGGCGGGGATCACCGACGTGCGCATCGTCGAGAAGGGCGGCGACTTTGGCGGCGCCTGGTACTGGAACCGCTATCCCGGCGCCCAGTGCGATACCGCCTCGATGGTCTACGTGCCCCTCCTGGAAGAGACGGGGCATCGACCCACCGAGAAATACGCCCACGCCCCCGAGATCCTCGAGCAGTGCCAGCGCATCGGCCGCCATTTCCGCCTCTACGACAACGCCCTCTTCCACACCGAGATCACCGCACTCTCATGGGACGATGCGCGCAAAGTGTGGGTCGTGCGGACCAACCGCGGCGACGAATTCACCGCCAGCTACATCGGCCTCGGCACGGGACCGCTGCACGTGCCCAAGCTGCCGGGCCTTGCGGGTATCGAAGACTTCCAGGGCCACTCGTTCCACACCAGTCGGTGGGACTATGACTACACTGGCGGCGATCCGGCTGGCGCGCCGCTGGACAAACTCGCCGACAAGCGCGTGGCGATCATCGGCACCGGGGCCACGTCGGTCCAATGCGTTCCCCACCTCGCCCGCGCGGCCAAGGCGCTCTACGTCTTCCAGCGGACACCCTCGTCGGTGGACGTGCGGGACAATCACCCGATCGATCCGGGGTGGTTCGCCCAGATCGCGACGCCCGGCTGGCAGCAGCGCTGGCTGGAGAACTTCACCGCGAACCAGGGGGGCGGCACGGCCGAGGACGACCTCGTCAAGGACGGCTGGACCGACCTTTCCCGCCGCATCCGCAGCCGCATCGGCAATCTGCCGCCCGAAGAACGGACACCGGTGAAGATGTGGGCCGCCTGGGAGGACGCGGACTTCGAGAAGATGGAGGAGATCCGCGCGCGGGTGGATTCCATCGTCGGCGACCGTCAGACGGCCCAGAAGCTCAAGGCCTGGTACCGACAGCTCTGCAAGCGGCCGTGCTTCCACGACGAATACCTGGCGGCGTTCAACGAGCCGGGCGCCCGCCTGATCGACACCGACGGCAAGGGCGTGGAGCGGATCACCGCCAAAGGGGTCGTGGCGGGCGGCGTCGAATACGAGGTCGACTGCATCATCTACGCCTCGGGCTTCGAGGTAGGCACCGAGTGGACCAGCCGCTCAGGGTTCGACCTTGAAGGCCGCGATGGCCTCAGGCTTTCGCAGGCCTGGGCCGAAGGGATGAAGACCAAGCACGGCATCCACGTGCACGGCTTCCCCAACGCCTTCTTCGTCCAGCCCACCCAGGGCGCAAACCTGATCTCCAACGTCCCGCACAACCTCACCGAGGCCGGGCGGACGATCGCCACCATCCTGCGCCACGCGCAGGACCAGGGCGCGAAAGAGGTCGAGGTGACCAAGCCGGCCCAGGACGCGTGGGTCGAACTCCTGCTCAGCGGGCCCGGCCGCATGATCGGCTCGTCCGACTGCACGCCGGGCTACTACAACAACGAAGGCCAGGACCCCGGCCCCGCCGCCCGCCTCAACGTCGGCTACCCGGCTGGCGCCGGCGCCTACTTCAAATACATCGACCAATGGCGCGCCTCGGGCGCCTTCGAGGGCCTGGAGTTCAGATAGGGGGTTCTAGCCCCGCCCATCCGGGCAGTGGGAAAGCACCTCCGGCGCGCGCACCTTCGCGTCCGAAGGAGCCCGTCATGTCCGATCTCTCGCCGCTCGCCGTCTTCTCCAAAGCCCTCGCCGACCTGACCGCCGCCACGGCCGCGTCCGTGGTCGGGGTCGAGGGGCCGCGCACCCTCGCCAGCGGCTTCGTCTGGCGCCCGGGACTCGTGCTCTGCGCGGAAGAGGCGCTGCCGGAAGAAGGCGAGTTCGAGGTCGTGCTGCCAGGCGGGACGCGGCGTCCGGCGCGCCTGGCCGGGCGCGACCCCTCCACCGATATCGCCCTGCTGCGGGTCGAGGGCGAGCTCCCTTCCCCCGCCAGGCTGGACGCGGGCGCCGCGAGCGCCGGAGCCCTGGCTCTGGCGATCGGCGCCCAGGGGGGCTCGCCTCTGGTCGCCCTGGGCGTCGTCGCCCGCGCGGGCGGGCCCTGGCGTTCGCTCCGGGGTGGGGAGATCGAGGCGCACATCGAGCTGGACCTTCGGCCGCGCTTCGAGGCGCAGGGCGCGCTGGTGACCGACATGGAGGGACGGGGCCTGGGCATGCTGGTCATGGGTCCGCGTCGGCGGGCCCTGGTGATCCCCTCGGCCACCCTTGAACGCGTCGGCGCCATCCTCGAGCGCCAGGGCCGCGTGCCGCGCGGCTATCTGGGCCTGGGACTGCAGCCGGTGCGCATCGACGCCCATGGCGGGCGCGGAGTCATGGTCATGAGCGTCGAGACCGGGGGACCGGGAGACGCGTGCGGCGCGCGCCAGGGCGACGTGATCATCGCCTGGAACGGGGAGCCGGTGGCGGGCATGCGCGAACTGATGCGGGCCCTGGGCCCGGGCAGCGTGGGGCGTGCTATCGTCCTTGGCGTGCGCCGCGGCGGCCAGCCGCTGGAGCTGACACTCACGATCGGCGAAAGGCCTGCCGCTTGATCGACGAGGATGAGCCGGTAGTGGTCGCGGTCACGATCGAAGACGGACGCCTGGCCGAACGCCTCATCGCCGCCCTTCATGACGCGCCCGGGATCCGCCTGGCGCGCCCCGGCGAGGCGGCCGACGCCGCCCTCGTGGCCGTGGACCGCGAAAGAGCCCGGTCCCTCGCCGATGGCGACATGGCGCTCACGCCGCGAGAGCTGGAGGTCCTCGCCCTGATGGCGGAAGGCGCGTCGAACAAGGCCATCGCCCAGCGCCTGGGCATCTCCGTCCACACCGCCAAGTTCCACGTCGGCCAGGTGCTCGACAAGCTCGACGCCACCGGCCGCACCGACGCCGTCGCCCACGCCGCCCGCCGCGG